>JAQUKQ010000001.1:0-15905 GCA_028718985.1 Desulfobulbaceae bacterium
TCATATGAATATATCTTCATTGATTGCCCGCCATCTCTTGGCCTACTGACTATAAACGCCTTAACAGCCTCGGACGCAGTTATCATCCCACTGCAATGTGAATATTTTGCCTTAGAAGGACTCAGTCAACTTGTGCGGACTATTCGTTTGGTCAAAAACTCATACAACCAAAACCTGGCCCTGGAAGGAATCGTTCTCACCATGTACGACCGCCGCAATCGCCTGACGCACCAAGTCGCCAAGGAGGTTAAGCAACATTTCAAGAGCCAAGTGTACGATACAGTGATCCCAAGGAATGTCCGCCTGAGCGAATGCCCCAGCCATGGCCAGCCTATTCACCAATATGACAACAAATCCGTTGGTGCGTTAAGCTATCTTAATCTCGGCAAAGAGTTCATCAAAAAACAACAAGGGAGAAATCAATAATGGCTATCACGAAACCATCCCTTGGCAGAGGGCTGATGTCACTCCTCCCTGCCGAGGGAGAAAACAGCGGAAGTAGCATGAACCAACCTCAGGTCAAGATAGATGCATCTCCATATTTCATCTGCCCGATTGCCTTCATCCAAGCCAATCCGTATCAACCTCGCAAAGTCTTCAACCCTGAGGAACTTGAAAGCCTTGCCAGCTCGATCAAGGAAAAAGGCATCCTGCAACCCCTTGTCGTCAGAAAAATTGACAACAATCAATATGAGTTGATTGCCGGAGAACGACGTCTGCGGGCTGCTCAACAGGCAGGCCTAGAGAAAGTTCCCGTCTTGGTGAAGGACATTGCTATCTCTGATCGGTTGGAGTTGGCCCTGATCGAAAACATCCAACGCGAGAACCTCAATCCATTGGAAGAAGCCGAGGCTTACGCCCAACTAATCGAGGAGTTCTCGCTGACACAAGAGATGGTGTCAAAACGGGTCGGCAAAAACCGCTCAACGGTAGCAAACAGCCTACGTATTTTACAGCTACCAGATTATGCAAAGGAAAGCGTCAACACCGGTATCCTATCGGCCGGGCATGCCAGAGTCTTGCTGAGCATCAATGATGAAGGGCTTGTCAGATCCCTACATGACACGATTGTCGCCCAATCACTATCCGTTCGTGAAGCAGAGCTATTAGCAAAAAAAATGAAAGCCCCCGCGAAGGAAAGGCCCCATAGCAAAAGGCCCGAGCCAATTCTCCCTGCGCCTTACTGCTTAACGATAACCAAAACGCTAAGTGACTATTTTGGCGCAAAGAGCGCCATCGTCCAGCATGGCAACAAAGGAAAAATAGAAATAGAATACACCTCGCCTGAAGAGCTGGAGCGGCTCCTATCTCTCATGATACAGGAAGTCTGACCGCAACCCAACCATCAAGGCCAAAAACAAGATCAGTCCCCGTTGGGGAACTAACCCAAAAACCAACTTTATATGGAACAACAAAACGCAACAATCAGCAAGATAGAGCGTTTATGCACTGATATCGTTCGCCTGACACTCTATGCGCCAAGCATCGCCGCCAAGGCCAAACCTGGTCAGTTTATCAATCTCAAAACTGGCCCAGGCTTTGATCCACTCTTGAGAAGGCCCTTCTCCATCCACAATATCGATGGAGAAGGGCACCTGCAGGTCATCTTCAAAATACTCGGCAAAGGAACCTCAGCCTTGGCCGACCTCCGCCAAAGTCAGACGATCAACATCGTTGGCCCGTTGGGAAATCATTTTCAAGCAAGTCCGTCCATGTGCCTTATCGGAGGAGGATTAGGCATTGCACCACTTCTCTTCCTCGCCAGGTCAATACTCGGCCAACAAGATGTTCCGACGCTAAAAATCATCCTAGCCGCACGCAACAAGCAAGAGCTTTCCTGTTTTACACCTGAATTTGAAGCATTGGATCTACCCTTGTATCTTGCTACCGATGATGGAAGCCTCGGTCACCATGGACTAGTAACCGAGCTTATGCCAACAGCCCTGAGCGGTGACACAGACTGGCAGGTATGCAGTTGCGGCCCACACCCCATGATGAGTGCGGTTGCGACCATCTGCCGCCAACACAAATGGCGCTGTCAGGTATCACTCGAAACCATGATGGCCTGCGGTATCTCAGCCTGCCTAGGATGCGCTGTCCCGGCAAGCGACCACAACAATACAGGAAAACAATACCTCCACGTCTGCCAAGATGGACCGATTTTTTGGGAAGGTGACATCAAATGGACATAAAAACTCCAAAACTCGCAGTCAACATTGGTGATTTGTGCATAGCAAACCCCATCATGACAGCATCCGGAACCTTTGGCTATGGCAGGGAATATGAAAATTTTGTCGATCTCAGCCAGATCGGTGCCATCGTCGTCAAAGGTATCTCGCTACAGCCAAGGCCAGGCAATCCACCACCACGAATCGTAGAAACCGCCTGCGGCATGCTTAACGCCATAGGATTGGAAAATGTAGGGCTCGACCGTTTCATCCAGGACAAAATGCCCTATCTGCGCCAACAGAATTGCTGTGTCATCGTCAATGTGCTGGGAGACAGCATTGAAGAGTACTGCCAACTGGCGGAACAATTAAATGACGTCGAGGGGGTTAGTGGCCTCGAATTGAACATCTCCTGCCCCAATGTCAAAAAAGGTGGAGTTGCCTTCGGTACCAACGAGTCAATGGCCCATGCAGTGACAAATGCCGTTCGAAAGCTAACCAAGCTACCACTCATCGTCAAACTATCGCCAAACGTCACCGACATCGGCGCTATAGCTTGCGCCGTTGAAGAGGGGGGCGCTGACAGCGTCTCGCTGATCAATACGCTAATCGGCATGGCCATCAGCATCAAAACTAGAAAACCCATTTTGGCTAACGTTATAGGTGGCCTCTCTGGCCCCGCCATCAAACCCATCGCCCTGCGCATGGTCTACCAAACGGCAGACCGGGTAAAGATCCCGATCATCGGCATTGGCGGTATCAGCACCTGGCAAGACGCTGTCGAATTTCTTCTCGCTGGCGCGACAGCAATTCAGGTTGGCACCGCCAATTTTGTTAACCCAAAGGCAGTCGAGGAGATTCGCCAAGGTTTGACGGAATATCTCGTCGAACAAAAAATGGAATCAATAAAAGAACTTACTGGGGCGGCAAAACGATGATAGCTTGGCAGGGCATAGAGACGGTGCTGCTCGATATGGATGGCACCTTATTAGATAAACATTTTGATGACTACTTCTGGGAACACTTCGTACCGGAGATCTACGCCACCAAAAACAGCATCAGCGAGCGAGAGGCCAGAAAAAAACTTCTCGACACCTACCGCGCTAAAGAGGGGACGCTGGACTGGACAGACCTTGATTACTGGAGCGAACAACTCGGCCTCGATATCCCAGCCTTAAAGATCAAGATAGATCACTTGATTCAAGTTCACCCGTACGTGATCGACTTTCTTAAATACCTCAAGGATAACCGTAAACCAACCTACCTTGTGACTAACGCCCATAGTAAGACTCTGGACATTAAAATGGCTAAAACCTCACTTAGCGGTTACTTCACAGGTATAGTATGTGCTGAGGAAATAGGAATGCCGAAGGAAAATCCTGCCTTTTGGGCTGGGTTGCAAGAAAAAATAGCGTTCACAGCGGAATCAACCATGTTGGCCGAAGACACCGAAAAAATACTCTTTTCGGCGCAAAGCTATGGCATCAAGCATCTTATATATGTCGCCCGACCAAGCAGCCAAGCGCCCATCAAACATTCGGAAAATTTTCCTTCCATAAGCTATTTCAACGAATTGATCTCGTGATGCACATCCCTAATTGATCCTCCTGCAGACAGGAGAATCCAACCATGCCGGGATGCTCCCTACTCTCGGATTGTCGCCAGCAGCGCCGCTGTTTTTTCCCGCATCAAGCTTACATCACCCCGGCTTTCGACATTTAAACGAATAACCGGCTCCGTGTTCGACATCCTAAGGTTGAATCGAAAGTCATCAAATTCAACACTTAAACCATCTGTATGATCCAAGCGACCACCTGCAGCGAACTGGCTGTTGACACGGGCGATAACTGCAGCTGGATCAGCGACCGTTGAATTAATTTCACCAGAAACCGGGAAAGCAGCCATACGTTCGGCTAAAAGCGAGGAGAGTGGCTTACCGCCTTGCGAAAGAATTTGGCAGACCAGAAGCCAGGGAATCATTCCAGAATCACAGTAAGAAAAATCCCGGAAATAGTGGTGCGCACTCATCTCGCCACCGTAGACCGCATCTTCCGCCCGCATCCGCTCCTTAATAAAGGCGTGTCCAGTTTTGCTCATCACCGGCTGCCCCCCTGCCTCTCGCACTACTTCAACTGTGTTCCAAGTTAAACGCGGATCGTGGATAATCTTGGAGCCAGGATGCCTGCGGAGCAGCGCCTGCGCCAAAAGACCGACCATGTAGTAGCCTTCTATAAAGGTGCCACGCTCATCAAAAAGAAAACAGCGATCAAAATCACCATCCCAGGCGATACCAAGATCCGCCCCGTGCTGACGCACCATTTGCGAGGTCAATGCACGATTTTCTGGGAGCAAAGGGTTGGGAACACCATTGGGGAAATGCCCATCGGCAAGATGCTGTACCTTGATGAAACGAAAGGGCAAGTGTTCCTCAAGCAGATCAATCACCTCCCCTGCACCACCATTACCGGCATTAACCACAATGGACAGAGGTTTTAGTTCAGCTAAATCGACATAGGTTAACAGATGCTCGATATACGCGGGCCGAGAATCAACCCGGCGCAGCTCACCACGTTGAGCGGCCCCATGAGGTTGACGCGCCAAGGCCAAACGCTCGATGTCTCGCAATCCAGTATCACCGCTTACAGGAATCGCACCTTTACGAACCAGCTTCATACCGTTGTAGTCAGCCGGATTATGGCTAGCGGTAACGATTATACCGCCATCGACCGGAAGATGAGCGGCAGCAAAATAGATCTCTTCAGTTCCACACTGACCGATATCAAAAACATTGACCCCAGCCGTCAGAAATCCATCAGCTAATGCCGCACTCAACCCGGGTCCAGAGAGACGAATATCATGGCCAATAGCAATGCTTTTCGGCGAAAAATGGGTTGCGAAGGCTTGTCCAATCCAATAAGCCAACTCCTGATTCAACTCATCGGGAACTCGACCTCGAACATCATACGCCTTGAAACAGGGCAAAGTTGACATTTCTAGTGTATCCCTCAGCTATACTATAATTGATTTAATCATAACTCCTCATGTCAGTTTACAGACGCCAACTTGCAAAGCATAAAGAAGCATGGTAGGACGGGATGATTGTAAACCGTTACACCACTCGTTCCTTAAAAGCCAGCTACCAAAAACCGTGAGCCCCATGGAGACATCACAAGCCGTCAGTTTAGCCAACCTATACGCCGAGATGGAAGAGGCCTACAGCAAAGTCGCCACCCTCTTGGATTTTTCCTGCCAACAATGCCCGGACAACTGTTGCGACAGTTATTTCCAACACCACACTTACATTGAATGGGCCTATCTCTGGCAGGGCTTACTCAGCTTACCGAGCGAACGACTCAATGAGTATCAAGGGCGGGCGAGAAAGGCAATCCTGGGCTACCAAGAGGCGATGGACAAGAATGAACGCCCACTTATCATGTGTCCAGTCAACGATAACGGACTCTGTGGACTCTACCAACACCGCCTGCTCATCTGCCGACTACATGGAGTACCAGCCAGCATCAGCACCCCCGATGGCCGTAACCGTCAGTTCCCAGGCTGCTTCCGCTGCCAGGAACTCACTGCCGGCAAAGCCAACGTCACCACCATGGACCGCACCCGCTTCTTCAAAACAATGGTGAACCTGGAACAATCGTTTCTGCAAGGACACTCATTACCTAAAATCAAGATGACCTTAGCCGAAATGCTGCTGCAGGAACCACCGATTTCCTGATCTCACGGTTCATCACACAACCCAAACGGCCTAGCAGCGGCGCAGCGCGAGAATATTGAATCGCCGTAATTCGCGGTCTTCCCGCAAGAATAATGTGCTAATTCCGCATCATCTCGGCAATCTGAAAGGCAATTTCCAGACTTTGCTCAGCATTAAGGCGTGGGTCGCAGTTGGTCAGATATTTTTCGGCCAAATTTTGATCCAGGATGTTACGCCCACCACCAGTGCACTCGGTGACATTGTTGCCGGTCAATTCAAAGTGGATGCCTCCCGGCACCGTCCCCTCAGCCCAATGTAACTCAAAGAAACGCTGAATTTCTGCCAGGATATTGTCGAAATTCCTGGTCTTATGACCGGTTTCGGCCGTATAGGTATTACCATGCATCGGGTCGCAACTCCAAACCAGCTTATAGCCCTCTTTCTTTAATTCCCGCAGCAGATGAGGCAGATAGTGGTCTATCTTCTGGGCCCCGAAACGGGTGATCAGGGTGAGTCGACCCGCTTCGTTCTCAGGATTCAGTTTATCGATGATGCGCTTCAGTTCATCCAGGTCATGCTTAGGACCGACCTTCATGCCAATCGGATTGCCGACACCGGTCAAAAATTCGATATGAGCGCCATCAAGCTGGCGGGTACGATCACCGATCCACAACATGTGGGCACTGCAATCATACCAAAGGCCGGTGGTTGAGTCCTGACGGGTAAGCGCCTCTTCGTAGCCCAGCAGCAGCGCCTCATGAGAGGTGTAAAAACTCGCCTCGTTGATAATTGGATTATCGATATCAAAGCCAATCACCTCCATGAACTGCAGGGCGTTGTCGATGTGGCGAGCCAGGCGCTCATAGGAACGCCCCATGGGTGAGGTCTTGACAAACTCATTGTTCCAAGCGTTGACCCGGTGCAGGGCGGCGTATCCACCTCGAGTGAAGGCCCGCAGGATATTCATCGTGGCTGCTGCCAGATAATACCCTTTCACCATGCGCTCAGGGTCGGGGACTCTCGCTTCAGCCGTCGGCTCCGGACTGTTGACCATGTCTCCTCTGTAACTGGCAATCTCGACACCATGTACCATCTCGGTATCGGCTGAACGAGGTTTAGCGTATTGTCCTGCAATGCGGCCCACCTTGATCACTGGCTTCCCGCCGGCATAGGAGAGGACAACTGCCATCTGCAGGATAACCTTCAAATTTTCCCTAATACCTGGGGCTGTGCAATTGGCAAAATCTTCCGAACAATCCCCCCCCTGTAGCAAGAAGGCCTTGCCTTCTGCGGCTTGTGCCAATTGCTTCTTCAAGGTTCGAATCTCGCCAGCAAACACCAGAGGCGGTAACTTGGTAAGAGTCTCCAGAGCTGTAGCAAGTTTGGCCTTATCCGGCCAATTTGGCTGCTGTAAGGCCGGGCGCTGGCTCCAGCTCGATTTCGTCCAAGTTGAATTCGTCGCTGTCATAGAATTTCTCCAAAGGAATTTATTTATAGGAAAACATTATCTGAAAACTTCAGAAGGCCCTCGCGACAAGGTGCCGAGCGGCCCAGCAATTCTTCACCCCTCCGGGGCGTGGGGCAACGCACAAGGGCCACCGACACAACACACCTCTTTGTCATAGGCATTGAGGATGCGCAATTCCATCTGACGCTGCGAACCAGCTGCCAACGGCAAAAAATCGAGGTCTTGCATCATAGCCAAGGCCTGGGTCCGTGTCGGAATTGCGTCGATCCCATAGGCTAAAACCTTCCCGGAGTGGGAGTCAAGAAGTTCGGCGTCTTCGCCGTTGGTTACGATGGTAAAGGGAATGACATACTCGCTTTCCAGTACCCTCGCCGCCGCCAGAGCTGGACGCTCCCGGGTGACCAGCGAGCCAGGCCCATAACGAATCACGAGTAACCGTTTGCCCTGCACCGAAAGCACTAGATCGATCGTGCTAACCACAAAACTCTTGGCAAACAGAGTCTCGATCTTCAGACGCGGCTGCAGCTCACTTTTGTCATAGCCCTTCTCTCCAACCAAGAGCCTTGCCAATTTCTGCCGATAACGCTCATCGTCAGTATCGATAATAACCTCGCCCGTGCTATAATCACGCAAGGTTCCATAGATAAAATGATGGGAAGGGATATCTGCCATTCTCTTTACAAGTAGAGTTTCACAAGCAAAAAATGCCTAAAAGGATCACCTTTAGGCATTTTTTTGCAAGAAGCACTTTGTCCGTAAGAGCACACCTCTCTCCTGAAAAGAAGAGAGGTCATACCCTTACAGGGTCAGCCACGACTCAGAAAAGACCGACTTACCGGAAAGAACATTGTACGTCTTATAATGCTCCAACTCTACCGGAGAGAGCTTGGAAGGATCGGGATCATTGCCATCAATCATACCAAAGACCAGATCAACCAGGTTCTGACGTTGGCCAGTGGCAATGGCCATCAATTCGGGGTCATAGGAGTTGACAATCGCAGTCTGCAAACCGTTTTTCATCAACATAATCAAATAGGTGCGATCAAGGTACTTACGCAAGTGCTCACCAACGCCATTAGAAACGTTAGAAAGACCGATCGTTGAACTCGCTCCTGGGGCAATGTCCTGAATCATGCTTAAAAATTCAAGGCCAGAATTGATCTGATCAACACCCAAGGTGATCGGGGTAGCAATCGGATCAAAAAACATCTTCTCGTTAGGAATGCCAGCCTCGGACAGGGCCATCATCAAATCAACTGCCATGGCAGCACGCTCGTTAGAGTCACGCGGCATCCCGTCCGGCCCCCAGAGCAAGGCAACAACATTGCACTGTGCCTCAGCAGCCACCGGGATCAATTTCACCATGCGCTCTGGTTGGGCAGAGATGGAATTCATCAAGGCACCGGTTTTATTTTTTACTACCTTAAATCCAGCGGTCATTGCGTCCGTATTGGTGGTATCCAAACAGAGAGGGGTATCGACAACCGATTGCACAGCCTCAACAACCCACGGCATCAACTCAACACCATCCTTACGAGCTGGTCCGATATTCAAATCCAAAAAAGCAGCACCGGCCTTACTCTCTTCCCGTGCCATCTCTTGAACGGGCCCGACATTTCTTGCCTTCATAGCCGTACCGCTACGATTTCCCATGATGTTGATACTTTCCGCGATTGGTTTAATTTGTACCATTTTTTCCTCCATTTATTTTCAAGTAAAATATAGTCATCCAGGACAGCAATGGCCCTGGAGTCGATAACAACCATTATTATGCTAAACTCGCCCAATAACAATTACAAACCGCCAAAATAGCGTTATTGAACACACTTGTCAAATCAAATAGCTGCCGCTCTCCTCCACGTCAGGAGAACCACCTCTTTCTCAAAAAGTTGGCCATCTCCTTGACAATACCCAGACGGTTCTCGGCCGTTACCATTTCCGGATGATAACGAGCAGGATTTGCGTGTAACGCGACCGCCTCAAAGACATAGCCACTATGCCACCCTTTTTGCTTGGCCCGCCAATAATAATCAAGCTCGGCTAAATCACCACAGGCTTCATCAAACAGGCCAATCTCCTCAATTAACTCGCGGCGCAAGAGATGAACCCCACCCAGAAGCCAATCGACCTCACCGGTTGTGATCAGCAACCTGGGGTTCTGTCTTGGCAGGGGCAGACCCGCCACCTCCAACAGGCTTGGGAAAACAGCGCCTGAGGCTACGGTGCTGCCATAGGCATCAAGAATACGAGGCCCAACCACACCGACCTCCGGATTCTCATCCATGAACTCCAACAAACGCATGAAACAATTCGGTCGAATCAGCACATCGGCATCAAGCACGGCGAGATAACGCCCACGAGTCAAGCGCATGAGATGGTTGACCGCCGTAACCGGCGACGTCCCTTCTGCAAGCCTGGCAACGAGAAGACCCGAAAAGTCATCCACTAAGGCGCTAATGCCCATCTCCGCCCTCTCGGCCACCAGCACTTCAAAGGCTATCGGATAGGCACTTTCATAGATCGAAGCAAGCAGCCCTTGCAACATCTTCGTGGCTTGCGCGCTAACCCCTGCAACAACGCAAACAGACAGATCAAGCTCAATCTCAAAGGGCCTGTTCATTTGCGAGTGCGCGGCCATTGCCCAACACCATCAAATCTCGGCCAACCTTTGAGCCACGGTAGGAAAAAGCTCCATATTGGTGTGCGGCAAGAAGAGAGAGGCCATATAATGATTCATAAACTGGGGGCTCTCAGAAAGCTCCATGTTGGTCATCAGGCTGCTGACCATCGTCCGCTCTCGAAAACGCTTGTGATCTGTTAAGCTGATCTGAGCGCCCAAAAGAGAGGCATTGCCAATGTAAAAAAAACGCTCGCGATCGATATCAGGCAACAGACCGATGGAAATCGCCCGTTCCAAGTCGATATAGGCGCCAAAATTACCGGCCAATACGACCCTTTCCAGATCGGCAAAGGTCATGCCCGCTGACTCCAGCAGGGTGACATATCCTCCAAACATGGCGCCCTTGGCACGCATCAAGTTATCCAAATCGACCTCGGTAATCACCAGATCCTCACCAATCAGGGTGTCTTGCGCCCATGCCAGAACGTACTCGTAGTTATCCACCCCCTCCCTAATTCTGGCGTGCTGCAGGCTTCGGTCAAATTTACCCTGTTGATCGATAACACCTGCCTCCAAGAGTTCGGCCACAATGCTGATCAAACCGGATCCGCAAATACCACGGGGCTTGGTGTGTTCGATGGTCACAATCATCGGTTCAAGGGTCAGCGGATCGATATGAAAATTCTCAATAGCTCCAGATGAGGCCCGCATTCCGTACTTGATGCCACCACCCTCAAAAGCAGGCCCAGCGGAACAGGCGGAGCAAATCATCCAATCGTTGTTACCGACGACGATTTCGCCGTTGGTGCCGATATCGATAAACAGCGTCAGGGCCGGACTTTTATACATTTGGCAGGCGTGGACCCCGGAGACAATGTCACCACCCACGTAACTGGCCACCGACGCATAGAGAAAGAGGCGCATAGAAGGATGTGCATCGATACCAATCGCCGCCGCTCGAGTCAGGGGCATCTGATTACAGATCGGCACATATGGCGCTTCGCGGATAAATTTCGGATCAAGACCAAGCAGCAAGTGACTCATGATCGTATTACCGGCCGCCATGATATAGTTGATGTCGTTCGCAACGATAGAGGCGCTTGCACAGATGGTCGAGATAATCTGATTGATGGAGTAAACCACTTTCTCCTGCAGGGCCTTGAGGCCTCCTGGCCGCTGCGAATAGATAACTCGTGAGATGACATCCTCGCCATAGCCTATCTGACTGTTGTAAACCGAGGCCTCCGCCACAACCTTACCGGTGTTGAGATCGATAAGCACGCCGCCAAGGGTAGTGGTGCCGATATCGAGTGCCATTCCGTAAAAGCGCCCGGTAGTATCTCCAGGCTCAATCCCGATAATACGATCAGGTTCTTCTGCCCGCTTACCACGCAAGAGGATGACCGTGACCTGCCAATTCCCCTCGCGTAAGACAAAGGGTAGGGTGCGCAATAGTTCCGGATGATCATAAGTCGGTTCGGCGCACTCATAACACCCCTTCTTAATAGCCCGCATCAAACGCTGCATGTCCGGAACATTATCTTCTATACTGGGTGGATCAATCGTCAGGAAACGCTTCTCCACTGGCGGATCGATCTCCCAAGAGCCTACCAAAGAATCCAACGAACGAGCCGGGATGGCGCGGGTGGTTTTCGGTTTACGCTTCAAGTCACGGCCCGCCACCTTCGACCTGACCGGCACCTCAATGGTCAAATCGGAAACGATGGTGGTTTTACATGCCAGAGAATAGCCTTCAGACCGCTCCTGGTCACTGACAAGCCCCTGCTGGCTCAGGGATACTTCGCCTTGCAGCACTTTGATCTTGCATTTGCCACAAACCCCATCCCCACCGCAACTGGCGGGGATGTACATCCCGCTTCGTGCCGCCACATCGAGTAAGTTCTCACCGGCCTCGGCAGAAATGGAAACGTCATCAGGGAGAAAACGGACTGTACGCTGCATAGAATTACTCTCCATCACCTAACGGAAAAAGGACTATCGGAAATGAACAAAATGTCGTATCCATTTGATACTGTTTGGCTCAGGGAAACGCCCTCTCGCCGTCTCCCTTTAGCCCATTCTTTCTTACCTTTTACCGTACACCTTTTCAATGGGAGAATATACCTATGAGCCCCCAACCCTTGCCATCCCAAGCTGGTTTTATCCAATTCGATGTGGAGCTTGGGGCTTGGCAAGAGAACCTGGCGACGGTCCGACGCTGCCTCAACGATCTCCACCCTGCCCCTAAAAGCCTGCTTGTCCTGCCTGAGTTATGGGCTACCGGCTTCGCTTATGACAAGTTGACAGAACTCGCTGGCATACGCCATGAGCTCCTGACCGCACTTCAGCAAGAAGCCTCGCGCCATCAAAGTATCCTGGCCGGATCCCTCATTGAGCATGACAGGCAAACAGACCTGTTCTTCAATACCCTCTCTGTCGTAGGACCAAGTGGCATCTGCGGTTCGTACCGCAAGCAACAACTCTTTGCCCCCATGGATGAAACGCACTACTTCCAGGCGGGAAACAATCCTCAAGCGGTAATAACCGAACTTGGCCCCATGGCCTGTCTGATCTGTTTCGACCTACGCTTCCCGGATCTAGCCCAGCGTCAGGTAGGTCAGGGAGCAAATCTCATTGTCGTTTCGGCCCAATGGCCTGAACCCAGACGACATCATTGGCGCACCCTGCTCCAGGCCCGTGCCATCGAAAATCAAGCCTTTGTCGTCGCCGCTAACCGCTGCGGGACCACAGCAGACACTAGCTTTGCCGGCGCTTCCACTGTCATCGATCCTAATGGCCGAATTTTACTTGAAGCAGGCGATACACCGCAATCCAGCCTTACCACCCTGGACCATACCCTACTTGCGGAAGCACGAGGGATCTTTCGCACCTGTGGCATCAGCCCTTACCGCCAGCACGATGAACAAAAAATTGTCTCTCTTGACACTCTGAAGAACAAATTGGCGGCAATGGCCACTGTCGGCAAGCGAGTCGTCTTCACCAACGGCTGCTTTGATATTTTGCACCAAGGCCATGTCACCTATCTCGAAGAAGCTAGGCGCCAGGGTGACGCTCTAATCGTCGGCATGAACAGCGATGCCTCAATCCGTGCCATTAAAGGCCCAGAGCGGCCAATCAACCAGGAACTCAGCCGGGCACGAGTGTTAGCGGCCTTAGGCTGTGTTGACTATGTGGTAATCTTCGGAGAGGAGACCCCGCTCAAGCTCATTACAGAGATCAAGCCAAATGTCTTGGTCAAAGGGGCAGATTGGCCGTTGGAAAAAATTGTTGGTGGGGCCGAGGTGTTGGCAGCTGGTGGCCAAGTAATCAATATCCCGATGGTTGCTGACTTTTCAACCACCGGGCTTATTCGTGCGATCAAAGACAAAGCCAATAGAGAGTGAGACTCCGGGGGGAAAGGATGCTGCTCAGGCACTCGGAGATCATAGTAACTTAAACCCCGAGTGCCAGCTCAATACTTCAAGAAACGCTGGTCGCCTGATCATAAAAATCTGTCACCTTATGAGAATTCTCAGACTCCATGAGGGCTATAGCGGTACGAGGGTGTTGATTCAATACCCCCGTGATCATATAGGGGATAAAATACCCCCAATCGATCTTTTTGCTCCATGGTAAAATTTCATGCTCAATAACTTCGATCAGAGGGCGCACCTTAAATTTTGGATTCTTCAAAAACGAAAGCAACAGCTCCAAGGGACAATTCCCCGCCCCCCGGCCAATCCCATACAAAGTCGCATCGAGGTAGTTGATCCCGCAGATGATCGAGGTAATGGTGTTAGCAAAAGCCAGTTGCTGATTGTTGTGACTGTGAATACCGATGGTTTTGCCGGGGAGACTCTCCATGTAGCGTTTCGCCAAGGTCTCGATATCCTCCGAATAAAATGCCCCGAAACTATCGACCAAATAGATGACTGGCACTCTGCTTTTTGACAAATCTGCCAAAGCCTCATCCAAATCCCTCAAGCCGACAGTCGAGACCGCCATCAGATTAATGGTTGTCTCATAGCCCTTATCAATGCAGTGATGCGCCAAGGCGATGGCAGCATCCACCTGATGCACATAGCAGGCCACCCGAATCATATCAAGTGAGCTTTCGGACTTTGGCGGGATATCGTGGTACTCTATCCGCCCAATGTCGGCCATGGCTGAGAGTTTGATCTTTTTTTCACTGCCGTTAATGATCCTCTTCAGGTCTTCTTCGGCACAGAATTTCCACGGCCCCATCTCGTCGCGGGAGAACATGCCTTCAGAGCTGAGGTAACCAATCTCCATGTAATCGACCCCAGCCTTAGAGAGTGAGTTATAGACATGACGGACAAACTTATCGTCGAACTGCCACTTATTCATCAAACCGCCATCACGAACCGTGCAGTCAATCACCTTGATCTCTGGTCTAAACATTGCTCTTCTCCTTTGTGTCAATCGTTATGCCTTGGGCCTGTTATGCGGCGCGCCCAAAGCGAACATCGCTCATTTGTTTATCAATCCCGCCCACAGCGGTTAATGAATTTTCTCACATTGTCGCTTAGTTGCCTCGCATCACGCTGTTGCATGGCCTCTTTCCCAAAAAGACTCGCGCCCACCCCAACCGCCTTCGCTCCGGCCGAAAAATAATCGAGTACGTTCGCTGCCGTCACCCCTCCCACCGCCATTAAGGGAATCTGATCAAAGGGCCCACGTAGCTCTTTAATATAGCTTGGGCCAAAAGCAGAACACGGAAAAACTTTTACCATCATCGCCCCAGCAGACCACGCCGCATAGACTTCGGTGGGAGTCAAAGCACCAACGATGATGGGAACATTATGCCTTTTCGCATAGGCGATAACCTCTAAATCGCAATTCGGCGAGACCAAAAACATGGCACCAGCCTGCACCGCTTGCTCCGCTTCACGAAGATTACGGATGGTACCCATTCCTAAAAAATGTCCTTCTGGCACCGCAGTTCTTGCCGCGGCAATCATCTCAACGGCACCGATCGTGTTCATTGTCACCTCTAGAGCCTGAAGACCAGAGGCAAATGAACTCCGTACAATTTCTGGAAAAAAGGCAGGATCAACCCCTCGCAATATGCCGATTACCTTCACATCAAGTTTCATAAGCGTGCTTCCTTACTGGCGCGAGTGATGAGCTCAGATAGCCTAAAAGACAAGGCCTTCTTATCATAAAAAGAAAATTCTACAAGAAATTATTCAACAGTGCAGGCACTTCAAGGGCAGACAATCAGCCGCCAGCCATCAGGAAGTCTTGTTGCATCAAAACCGATCAGGGTAAAGAATTCCAGCAAGTCCGCTTCAGTGCAGTTGATACAGCTCCTCTTCTCCTTGATCGCTACCTCGGCGTGCTCAACCACCAGAAAATCATGCAGCCTCTCACAGACTTCTGCTGTCACCCTGGAGGGATCCAGCCTCTCCCGAGCGCAAAACCTGAGCAGACGTTGCACATTGACGATAGCGCGGGCCAAACCTCGATACAAACCTTTGCCCCTATTCTCCAAGGTCAGATCGCGAAGGATAATCTTCCTATAACCCTCAATCACAGCCAATCGTAATCGCTGTCTATCTTGCAGTCCCAACGTTAACTGAGGTCCTTCTGGATCAACTGCCAGAAAATAGAGGCAGCCATGGAAAGCCACCTCCGGCATCTCTCCGCTGTTCTCGATAATCAAGATTTCATCATCAATAGTTGCCGACATATCAATCAGACCATTAAGCGGGAGAGATTCCCAATACCCAAAAAAATACGCTATATCTGGAAAAATAGTAAAGAAAATAACAACTCAGACCGATATAGAAATAGAGCCGTTGCCAGAACACCGTCGAAACTTCAGAGAAATAAAAACTTTACTCGTAACTATCCAGCTCCTAGCGAACAGGAGCCGTAACCCGGAATCGTAGCTGCTCCGCAGTGCCGTAGATGCAC
>JAQUKQ010000001.1:16005-91689 GCA_028718985.1 Desulfobulbaceae bacterium
TAAGCCCGATCGCCCGCGGCGATTCTGCCGCACAAGTCTCTGAAACCGAAAAGCCAACGCCGCTGCCCCCCCAAGATCAAGGTGAAGCATTTACCTTGGCCGTTAAACAGATGGCTCTCACCCTTTTTTCCAACATAGGCGATCCAGATCCAGAGGGGGGCACGCTTGCCGACGGCATTGCCGTCAGTTGTTTTGTTGATCTGAAGAAATTAACCCGCACCTCTTCCTTTGGTCGTTATCTTGCCGAACAGCTCATGACCGAATTTCAACAACAGGGATATCGTGTGCTTGAAATCCGCAAAAGCACCTCGATTTTGATCCAAGAAAAACGCGGTGAATACGGGCTCTCTAGAGATCCAGACGAGATCAACCAAGAGGTTGCGGCACGCACCTTGATTACTGGCACCTACACCCTGACCGGCAGCCATATTCTGGTTAACGCCAAGGTTATCGACAACAAGAGCACAGCCCTTCTCTCCAGCGCCACCATGGTCTTTCCGAGAACGCCGTTAACCGATCTTCTCTTGGCCGACAGTGCCTCCGCCAGGCACAGAAAACATGATGTTTCATTGACCGCTTTGAAAAAACTGGAAATGTAAGAGCCTTTCCCTCTATACTATACCTATCTCTCCCTCAATGATTCAGGAGGATCGCATGAACAAACCGCTCCATCGTCTCTCTCTCCACACTACCACAATAGCCCTCCTCTGCGTCGCCATTGTGGCCGGACTTCCCGCCTTTGCGGAAGCCGGATTTTGGTCAAGCGACCCACAACCAGTCGTCTCCCCTGAGAAAGGAGCAATGCTGCAAAACGATCCCACGAAAACGGTTGAACCAAACGTCAAAACGCATCGTATTTATCAATATAAATCACCTGTCTCGCAGTCTTACAACACCGAAAACGCCCTCTCGGATATGTCAAAAGAAGTGGCGGGCAAGATCTTTTATGAGATGAAAGATGAAGGTCAGCACACCATGAGCTCAAGGGTGGCTGTCGTTTGCGCGGTACCCCTTTCCGACCTGAAACGCGAAACCGAGTTTGGCAGAGTCGTGGCAGAGTACTATCTCACAGACCTTGCCGACCGCGGCCTGCAAGTCAAAGAACTCCGCCTTGGCAAAGATATCAGCATCTTACCGCAAACAGGCGAATTTATTTTATCACAAAATATCGGCGAACTCGCCAATGAATCTCCCGCCCTTGACTACGTGGTCGTATCAACCTTTACCAACACAAAGAAAACATTGATCCTGCAAGGGCGTATGATTTCTCTGCAAAGCGGCTTGATCAAGACCTCTTGGCGTTACACCATCCCACTAAACCGTGACCTAATAACCCTTCTTGATACCAATCAACAACCCTTCACCATTGCGGTCAGAGGAATGGGGGGCAACTACAAATGAAGCAAGCAATGAACCCCATCAAACGGACCATATTTACGGCAGGTGCGCTCTTTCTCTCAGTCATCGTGGTGCCGATTTGTTGTGCTGCCGATTCAGACTCGTCTCCCCCACAGCAGGTAAATGAAGAGGCAGCACCGACGACCAGCAGCCTCCAAAATTATTCCGGCTTAGCGGATCTCATTACCATGATCTGTGATGACGCCCTTGAACGATTCCAAGGCTTTTATGGCTCCTCGGTCGTTAAGGTTGAACCCTTCACAACCATTGGCTATTACGAGCGGAATAAACAATCGGAACTTGGCATGACCCTCGCTGATCAGATGACCGCCACCATCAATAACGAGACACTCGCCAACCAAAACAATAACTCAGGATTGACCACCCAAAAACTCAATGGGGTGCTGCAAGAGGTTGATGGCTTCCTAAGAATCCACATAAGCGGCATCAATGCCGCTGGAGAAAGAACGTCCTATGTTGTCAGTGTTGAAATGTCCGAGCCTATCTACCGGGCACTGCACACCTATCTATAAACGGAAGGATAGACATGGCCGAAGCAGAAAAAGATGACTGGCTCGATGCCTTAGAGAGCCCAGAAGACAACGCCTCTGTTCCTGATCAATCGGACATTGACGATCTCCTCTTTGATTTCGAAGCAGAAGAACAACCGATGGCCTCTTCTGCTTCTGAGGAAAAAAATGAACTGGACCAATCGGCTATCGATGAACTCTTGCCTGTAGCAGAAGATACCGTTTCATCCGCCCCTCCCGATGTTGCAGCACCGGAGGCCATTGACAACCTCGATTTAGGCTCATCCGACATTGACGATCTCTTGGCCAGTCCGCAAAAAACAGCGCCAAAAGAAGAGACCGATCCCGACCAAGATGAAATAGACAAGCTCTTTTCAGAGATGGATTCCGGCGACGAGGAGGAAGAAAATCCTTTTTTGGCCGAAGAAATCAACTTCTCTGATGTGCTAGACACTGAGGATAGTGCCCCGCAGGGCACTGATTTGGATTTTGGTTCGGAAGAGTTTAAGATGGATGATGGCAGTGGCATCCCCGACTTCAGCCACACAGCAACAGTGGCACCATCGATAGACGAACCTACCGCCAGAATCGACATTGAACCAGCAGTCGTTGCAGCTACAATAGGTGCTGCTATCCCAGGAGGTACATCCAAGTTTCAAAAACTCTTCGCCAACAGAAAACTCTTGTTTGGTGTGGGGGGTAGTTTAGCGGCACTCCTTCTGCTTGGTGGTGTCTATTTGATGAAAGGGCATAGTCCAAATCCTCCCAAGGAGAACCCACCCGAAGTAACGAAAAAAGCACATCAAAAAGAGCAAGTGCCCGCTGAGGCACCTCCTGTTCCAGCGAAAGAGACCGTCGTCGTCGAGGCTAACGCCATCCCAACCGTTGATAATTTAGAGCTCACAATGCCTGGCGAACAGAGTGAATTGTCGATAACTTTAACCGGACACGACCCAGAAGGTGAGCGGCTGGAGTACGTCTTCCAGTCCATGCCTGAACATGGTAAACTTTCAGGTCACCCCCCGACCCTCACTTACACCCCAAGGCCAGACTTTATTGGCCAAGATGTCTTTACCATTAAAGCAACTGATGGCAAAAACATCAGCCTACCAGCCTCGGTAACCATCACAAGACTGGCAGCCGTTGCCCCCGTAGAACCTGCCGCCGCGCCGGAACCAGCTAAACCAGAACCAACTGAGGCAAGCGTACCGGTATCGGACAAACCAAAAACACAAGAAATTATTTTAGCAAAAAGCAAATCGTACTCTTTGACAAGCGCAAAGTCGCAGACAATCAACTGGAAAAAAATATGGAATGAAACCAACTTCGTACCATATAAGTCAGACGTACGGGTACGTATATTGACGGCTCCCAAACACGGCTCCCTGATTACCAATAAATCCCAATCAACCTACACCCCAGACCAAAGCTTTAGAGGTACAGACAGCTTAACCTACCAATTTAGTTTGGGGAAATTAACTTCGAAAAGCAAATCTATCTCAATTAGTGTTCATCGGCAGAATAACGCGCCCCAGCTCTTCCTCCGGCCCATAGCCCAAAGCTACACAACCGGTGACACGGTATTTCTCAGCGCCAGTCAAACAAAGGACGAAAACAGAGACACAGTAACCTTCACCTGGGAACAGCTTGCCGGTATTCCTGTTGTGCTCAAGACACTCAGTGGTGATGGCTCACAAGTCTCTTTTGTGGCACCATCAAACTTCAATACGGTCAACACCCCCTCTCTGTTGATCAGGGTAACCGCAACCGATCAGGAAGGTGCCAGCGCCTCCAGGGAGATCACCATTACGACAAAGTCTCGCCGTAATTCCGCCATCTGGCTCGGGAATCAAGGTTAAGCCTCGGCCCGTCTTTTTAACTCGGCAATCTCGAAGGCGTAGTTATCTTTGCCAAACACCGCAGAACCCGCCACAAAGATATTGGCCCCAGCCTTTGCAATCTCTCCAATAGTAAATGGGCTTACCCCCCCATCGATTTCGATGCCCACCTGCAAGCCGCGAGCATCGATCATCTCTTTGAGCTTTCTAGTTTTTTCGATAGCGCTACGAATAAACTTTTGACCACCAAAGCCAGGATTTACACTCATCAACATCACCAGATCCAACTCCTCAAGGATATAGTCTAACGAAGTTAATGGCGTTGCTGGATTGAGCACGGCACCAGCCTTCTTGCCTAATTGTTTGATGGCGTGAATGCTACGATGCAGATGGTGACACGTCTCAACATGCACCGTTATCCAATCAGCCCCGGCCTCGGCAAAGGCCTCTATGTACCTATCGGGGTCAGATATCATCAAGTGAACATCAAGAGGTGCCTTGGTGATTTTACGAACGGCAGCGACAACAAGCGGCCCGATGGTTATATTCGGCACAAAATGGCCATCCATAACATCAATATGAATTACATCTGCACCATCGGCGACAACTTGTGTTATCTCATCACCCAGTTTAGCAAAATCAGCCGACAGAATGGATGGAGCAATCATCAATCGTTGCATAGAAACTCCTTGCGAATTTTAGTTACCGTGTCAGTGTCATCGATTATTCAACGCCAACCTTCACCTGGACATAGTGTTTGGGTTGGATATATTTGGCAGCAACTCTCATGACATCTTCGACCTTAATTTGCCTGATAGCTTTTGCATAATATGTCCCAAAATCAAGACCAAGCCCATAGGTCTCACTCAGGGCCAGATCCAAGGCTTGAGCACTATTTGTCTGCAAACTTAAATCATACTGCCCGAGAATGAGGTTTTTGGCCTTATCTAACTCATCCTGACGAATCGGCGTTGAACGAATTTTATCCAGCTCTTGCCAGACAGAGGCGACAGCCTCCTTTTCCTTGTCTGGACTTGTACCGATATAGATACCAAAAGAACCGGTATCAAGCCCCAGCAAATTAAAAGAGGATAGACTATAGGCCAGACTCTGCTTATCCCGTAACTGCGTAAACAACCTGCCACTTTGACCACTGAGCACCGTGTCTACAACCTCTAGGGCAAAACGATCCGGACTTTTTAATGTCGTTCCCAGAAAACCAATGATAAGATGAACCTGCTCTTTATCACGAACCAACGTTGACAGGCTGGGGACAGGAGGAGCTGTTGGCACAACGATAGCTTTCTTTTCTAACGCGGCGCCACTCTTGTGCCAAGAACCGAACAAACTGTTCACCTTCTCAAAAACATCCTTGGCCTTCACGTCTCCTGTTATGGCAAGCACCAAAGAGTCAGGCTGGGCGTAGCGATTGTATAGCTTATGCAAATCTGCCGCGTTAAGATTTTTGATCGCCTCTTCAGAGCCCAAGCTGTTTAAGGCATATGGGTGGGTTTGAAAAAGTTTTCGATTGAACTCGTTAAACGCTGTTGCGGGCAACGAGTCCATCTGTTGTTTAATCGCAGCAAGCCGCTCCGGAAGAATTTTTTTTGCCTCTTCTGGGTCAAAGGCTGGGGTAACCAAGATATCTCGAAACAACTCCAAGCCCTCATCAAAAAACCTCGAGAGAAAGGCGGCTTTGAGACCAAAGGTGTTTTTGCCATTAAATCCTGAAATATCGGCGGCCATATCGGCAATAGCAAGCGATAACTCCCTGGAGTTCAGTCGCTCAGTACTCCTTGGGAGAAGATCGCTGATAAAGGCAAAAGCACCATTAGTCTCCACCGTTTCACCCATCAGACCGCCAGGAAATACGGCCTGAGCCGAAACTGTTGGCACCTGTGGCTCTTCGCGCACCAAAAGGGTAATCCCGTTATCAAGCTTGAAACGATGAACATTGCCTAGATAGGACGATACAAGTGAACTTGGCATACTCTCTTTTGCAGCCTTTTCGGCCTGTTTACTAATCTCTACCAACTCCTCGGTGGTTAATTTGACACCCGCTCCTTTAGGCGTGAGGTATCCAGCAATCAAGCGGTGGCTGTCACAATATTTTTGGGCAACTCTCTTGATATCATCTAGACTGACCGCTCGTATTTTTTCAAGATACTTATCTTCCCTTGGGTCACCAGACAAGGCTTCAAACGAACCCAGCACCCTCGCCTGACCTTCAACTTTCTCCAGATTAAATACAAAATCACTCTCAAGACTATGCTTTATTCTTTCTAACTCCTGCTCATCAACGGCAACATATTTCAATTTGAATATCTCGGTCAAACTAGCGAGCAATGCCTCTTTAATTGCCTTTTGATCTAAGGTGGCCGTTATTTCGAGAAGGCCAGGATATTTCGGGGTGAAAGCAGATGAGTTGATAGCGTAAACAATTCCTCTCCTATTCCTCAGTTCCTCATACAATCGAGAAGTATCTCCTTGACCTAAAATTCCCGACATAACATCCAACACCGGTGTATCAGGATCATCAAAGGCTGGAATAGGAAAGACTACAGCCATTTGCGATTGATTGACCGACTCTTCCATACTGAAGAGCCTTGCCCCATTAACGGGTGGCTCTTCCGGCACCTCTTGCTCTTCAATACTCTGACTTGGCAAATCGTCAAAAATTTCTTTTACTTTGTTGATGACAGGCTCAAAACGGACATTGCCAACAATAACAACCGTAAAATTGTTTGGCTGATAATGCTTAGCCATATAATGCAAAATATCGTCCCGGGTGAATGAAGAAACGCTCTCTCTGGTGCCAATCACCGGTAACCGGTAGGGGTGAGTTGTGTAGGAGTTTTTCATCATTGATTCGAAAAACATGACCTCTGGTCGGTCGTTTCGCATACCAATCTCTTCCAGCACAACCTTTTTTTCACGCTCCAACTCATCTTTATCAAAAATTGAATTACGCACCGCGTCTGTTAGCACCTCAAGAGCTGTAGACCAGTCTCGTGCGGGTAACGTGGCGTGATAAACTGTGTACTCAAAAGAGGTGTAGGCATTGATCTGCCCACCCTTTTCCTCAATAGCAGCAGCAACTTCCCCTGGGCCCCTATTTTTGGTACCCTTAAAGATCATGTGCTCTATTAAGTGGGTAATCCCACCCTCTTTTTCTCCCTCGTAGACACTGCCGGCTTTAACCCAAATTTGGACAGTAACCACCTTGGAGCCAGGCACCTCCTTGACAAGAAGGTTGAGGCCATTTTCCAGGGTATCTTTGTAGAGATGTGGTTTTAATAGTTTGGCGTACAATGCTGTCGGTGTCATAACAATCCATAAAAAGGTGATAAAAAAAGGAAAAAAGTGTATTGATGATTTATTCATATGCACTCACGTTTCGAGATCATGAAATTGCCTGGTTTCTTCTCAAAGAGAAGATTATAATTCCAGCCACTATCATGGTCACGCTCAAAATTTGTCCCATGGTAAACACCCCTATAAACCCTATTTGAGCATCTGGTTCGCGAAAATTCTCTACGATGCTTCTCACTATGCCATACCCAATCAGAAAAAAACTCAACATAAATCCAGACGGATGGGGGCGATCCTTAGCCTTCCAAAGAATCATAAAAAGGAAAATCCCCTCCAAAAGAAACTCATAAAGCTGAGAAGGATGTCTGGGGTTCGGACCTCCTCCTGGGAATATCATCGCCCATGGCATATTGCTTTCCCTTCCATACAGCTCTCCATTAATGAAGTTTCCTATTCTCCCAAAACCCAACCCTAGAGGAATTGTCACCACATAAATGTCGGCTGTTTTCCAAAAATCAAGCTTTCTTGTACTGCAAAACCAAACTCCTCCACAAATAACCCCAAGCAAGGCACCGTGAAACGACATCCCTCCTTGCCAAGTTGCAAGGATCTCAGCAGGATTCTTCAGGTAGTAAGTGAGATTATAAAACAAAACATAACCAAGTCGACCACCTAAAATTAAACTAAGCATCAAAGTGACGTTGAGATTTTCTAGATGGTTTGCCAAATTGCTATCATGGTTTTTTTTTATCTGACGCTGAACCAAGACATAGGAAATAATAAAACCAACAACATACATTAGGCCATACCACCGAATTTGCATAGGACCTATCTTCACAATCGCTGGATCAATCTGTGGAAAAGTTAACATACTTTTATTTTTGAATAATTTAAGTTTTTACCAACACTATGAAAATATCCTTAATAGCCTTTAACTGCCGCTATTCCCACTCTTGTTTAGCGCTTTTTTATGTAAGAAATGAGCTTGAAAAATTTCTCCCGGAAAGCTCTGTGTCAATAAATCAGTTCACCATTAACGATCCTTACTACGAAGCCTTATTGAAGATTAAAGACTATCAAACTGAGGCCCTTTTTTTTTCTGTTTACATATGGAATGCCGTCTATCTCTGTCGCTTAATAAATGATTTACACTCTTGCTTACCTGACTTACCGATAGTTCTTGGTGGCCCCCAAGCTCCTTCACTCAGAGAAAAACTGAGCTTTGGACCAACGTTGGTTCACGGCCAAATTGAAGGTGTCAGCCAAAATTTTTACAAAGATTTAGCAAACAAGAATTTACAAAGCGACTATTTCGGATCTTCAATTACCACCTTTAGCTACCCATATAAACAAGAAGATTTTCAAGGCCAACTCAAAAATAGAAATATCTATTACGAATCTTCAAGGGGTTGCCCTTTTTTTTGTTCCTATTGTCTATCATCAATAAGTCATGGTGTTCTATCAAAGGATATAGAACAAGTAAAAAAAGAACTCTCAGCTATTTTAAAAGAGTCTCCTAAAAATTTAAGATTTGTTGATCGTACTTTTAACGCTAATCCTGAGAGAGCTTTAGAAATATGGGATTTTTTACTAGAAAATGCGGATGATACCTGTTCCTTTCATTTTGAAATAGCTCCCGATCTCTTTACAAAAGAGATGTTTTGTTTTTTAGAAAAGGTAAAGAGAAAAGTTTTCCAGTTTGAGATAGGAATACAATCAACGAATCAAAATACATTACTTACTGTAAACAGGAAAATGAATATAGGAAGATCGCTTGACACAATTAAACGCCTTATTTCATATAATAATATAAATATCCATCTTGATCTTATCCTTGGCCTCCCTTTAGAAGATTGCAAGAGCTTTTCTCAATCTGTTAGCGACACTTTAAGATTAAAGCCAGATTATTTACAAATTGGACTACTTAAAATTCTACCAGATACTGAACTTTTTAGAAGTAAACAAATTTTTGAAATTATTTCATGCTCAGAACCACCATATCAAATATTATCAACAAAATGGATGAACAGTGAAACTTTATCTAAATTATATTGGATTGGAGAGTGTATAGAATATTTTTATAATAAAAAATTTTTTAGTAATTTTTTTTCATATATAATTTCTATAGAAAAAGATATTTTTCTATTCTTCAAAGAATTAACTTTTTTTTGCAAAAAAAATAATTTTTTTAATGTATCAAAAACTCATGATATTATGATCATAATTTTATTTAAATTTATTACTAATCACAAAGAAAGTAAAATACTTAAAGAATTCCTAATATTTGATTGGTTTTCTTGTGGTCATAAATATATTCATGATATTTTCAATATTGAAATTAATACCATTAAAAAAGAAATTTTTAATAAATTTCCATTAGAAATGGACAATATATATAAAGAAAAAGAGAGAAATACATTTTTAAAAAAATGTATTTTATTTAAATTTTCTGGTTTATTGTTAACACATATAAATTTAACTAATACAGATTATGATTTTTATGTAGGATTTATTGCTGAAAATAAAATTAAAACCAATATAATTTTGATACCATTCCTTATTGAATGATATGTATAAAGAATAAGAGACCATAGCAATGTTGTATATTTACCTTTGAAAAAAATAAATTTAAAAAATTCAAATATTTAAACTGATTGTCGCACCAAAAAATAGTGTTGAATTTTTTGGTATTTTTACTAAGCTGTGAATGCTGTTTACTCTAAAAATATCTTATAGAGAGGCCTCCAACAAAATATAATGATTCTGTGTTTTTCCGGCGAAAAACAAAACTTTCAGTGGTGTTGAATACAAATGAATTTCATATAATTCTTTTGTTTAAAACTTGTTCATAAAAAAATAATTGTGCTCCAAAACAATGAACCAACAAAGTTGGTTTAAAAAAAATACCAATAAAAATATTATGTTATACAACTTTTAAACTAATAATCCCTCTATATCAGTTTAATATAAAATATATATATAAATAAACTATTTATTATAAGGTGTACTATGATAATAAACGTTTCAAGGAATGATTTATATACAACAATTTCAAGTTTACAAAATGTTACTTCAAAAAAAGGAACAATAGCTATATTAGCTAATATTCTAATAGAGACTTATCAAGAATCAATTATATTAACAGCTACAGATTTAGAGGTTGGTATAAGAATAGAAATATCAGCTGAAATATTAGTACCTGGTTCAATAACATTACCTTCAAGAAAATTCTTTGAAATGATAAGAGAAATAAATGATGATCATATACATATAGAAGTTTTAGAAAATAAGTGGATAAAAATTTCTACTTCATCTGGCAATTATAATTTATCAGGTACAGATAGCGAAGAATATCCTTCTCTTCCAGAATTTAAAAAAGATATATTATCATCAATATCATGCGATATTCTTTCAGAGGCAATAGATAAAACACTATTTTCAATAGCACAAGAAAATGATAATCAATTTAATTTAATGGGAGTTCTTTTTGAAAAAGAAATAAGAGATGAAAAAAATTATCTTAGACTTGTTTCTTCTGATGGACACAGGTTATCTCTTTTTGAAAAAGAATTTGATACTGATTTAAGTAAATTGATAGTAGAAAATATTATTTTAATACCAAAAAAAGGGATGTTAGAAGTAAAAAAATTATGTGAACAAAATGATTTTATAGAAATTGGATTTGAAAATAAACAGGCTATATTTAAATCAGATAAAACAATTATTATTATTCGTTTGTTAAATGGAGAATTTCCTAATTATAGAAATATTTTTAAATCTATTAATAAAAAATTTTCTATAGAAATAGATAGAAATATTTTCATTTCTTCAATGAAGAGAATAAATCTCTTTACAGAAGACCTTTATAATTCTGTACATTTTTGTTTTTCAAACAATAAATTAACTTTGACGTCACAGAATATGGATATAGGAAATGCAAAAGAAGAAATTAATATAAAATACGATGGAGAAGACTTAAATCTTGGATTCAATGGAAAATATTTTGTTGAATCACTACAAGTGATGAATAGTTCAAAAATAAAAGCATATATAAATACTGAAAAAAGTCCTTGTTTAATTGAAGGAGATGATGATCCAGGTTTTATGAGTATAATCATGCCAATGAAAATATAAAATTAATAATTATTAAAAATATTTTTTATATTTTTATAAATATTATTTTAAAGGGAATAACACAGTGACTGAATTAAAAAAAGAGTACGATGCCGGTAATATAAAAGTACTTGTAGGACTTGAAGGCGTAAGAATGAGACCTTCAATGTATATTGGTAATACTGCAGAAGAAGGTCTACATCATCTTATTTATGAAGTTGTTGATAATAGCATTGATGAAGCACTAGCAGGTTATTGTAATAAAATAAAGGTGACATTTCATCAAGATGGGTCTGTTAGTGTTGCAGATAACGGAAGAGGAATTCCAACTGGAATGCACACAGAAGGTGTTTCGGCATTAGAATTAGTAATGTGTACTTTACACGCAGGCGGAAAATTTGATCATTCCACCTATAAAGTCTCTGGTGGATTACATGGAGTTGGTGTCTCTGTTGTTAATGCGTTAAGCTCTTGGGTTGTTGCAGAAATTAAAAGAGAAGGAAAAATATTTAGGCAGGAATATGAAAGGGGAATAAAAAAAGGAGATGTAAACATAATAGGAGAAAGTGATTTAACAGGCACAACAATTACTTTTCTACCTGATCCTGAAATTTTTAAAGAAACAACAGAGTTTAAATATGAAATTATTCAGACAAGACTTAAAGAAATGGCTTTTCTGAATAAAAACATAAAAATTATATTAAAGGATGAAAATACTGGTGCCAGTGATGAATATCATTACGAAGGCGGTATTGTTTCTTATGTTGAGTACCTTAATCGTAACAGGACAGTTGTTAATCAAGAACCAATCATGATTTTTGGAGAGAAAGATGATGTCCAGGTGGAAGCTTGTTTTCAATATTTCGATGGTTACTCAGAGAGACTTTTTTCTTTTGTCAATAATATCAATACAAAAGAGGGTGGAACACACGTCACTGGTTTTCGTGGGGCTTTAACAAAATGTATTAACCGTTATGCCAGTGATGATGTTGTTCCTAAAAATTTAAAGGCTAAGTTGGGCGGGGATGATGTACGTGAAGGTTTGACATGTGTTATTTCGGTCAGGGTTCCCAATCCTCAATTTGAAGGGCAAACGAAAACTAAACTTGGTAATTCCGAGGTTAAATCTATCGTTGAGTCTATATGCAACGACAAACTTGGGGCCTATTTGGAAGAACATCCGCAAGAAGCTAAAAAGATACTTGCTAAAGCGATAGATGCTCTTAGGGCCCGAGAGGCAGCTAGGAGAGCTAAGGAATTATCAAGAAAAAAAGGCTTTGGTCTTGATATTCTAATGGCAGGAAAATTGGCAGAGTGCCAAGTAAAAGATCCCGCACTTCGCGAAATTTTTATCGTTGAGGGAGATTCGGCGGGAGGCAGTGCGAAGCAAGGAAGAGATCGTTCAACACAGGCTATTCTTCCTTTGCGCGGGAAAATAATGAATGTTGAAAAAGCTCGTTTTGACCGGATTTTAACTAGTGAAGAAATAAAAAACGTAATTGCGGCACTGGGAACTGGAATAGGTAAAGATGAGTTTGATGTTGAAAAATTGCGGTATCATAAAATCATTATTATGACAGATGCTGATGTTGATGGAGCACATATCCGAACATTGCTTCTGACTTTTTTTTATCGTCAAATGGTTCAATTGATTGAAAATGGTAATGTTTATATTGGTCAACCACCGCTGTTTAGATTAGGAAGGGGAAAAAAAGAGCAATTTTTTCTTAATGAGGAAAGCTTGAATAAATATTTGTTTGACCAAGCTGGCTCCATGATGACTGTTACCACAGAAAAAGGTGAAGTGATAACCCAGGAAAAATTGCTAACCCTCATGCAGAAACTTTCTGGATATCAGAAACTGATTGAGTATCTGGCGAGAATTAATATTGGTTTAGAATTAAACAACTACCTTCTTTCTAAACACGTTAATTCCGCAGATCAATTTGAGGAAGAGTCTTTTGTCCATATGTTACAGGAAGAGATTCGTGAAAGAAATATGAATGTAACTCAAGTACGGCCGTGTCGCTGGAAGCCAAGCTGTTATGAGTTTGAGGCAGCAATAAAAGACAAGGCCCATATGGTGGTGACGGTTGGTCCACAAATTCCCTTAATCAGTGAATATCGACAGTGTCTTGCCTTGTATCCAGCTATCCAAAATTATCTTCACAGCTCTTTCACTATAGAAAGTAGCAATAAATCTATTCAAGTAGAAAATTGGCAGGAGTTAATCAATACGGTTAAAAGTGAAACCTTTAAGGGGAGTAGCTTACAGCGCTATAAAGGTCTTGGCGAAATGAATCCCGATCAGCTTTGGGAAACGTCTATGAATCCTGAAAAACGTACCTTGCTGCAGGTAACAATCAATGATGCTGTTAAGGCTGATGACCTATTTACCACCTTAATGGGTGATAAAGTAGAACCACGACGAGAATTCATACAAAATCATGCCCTTGAAGTGAGTGCATTGGATATTTAATACTATTTGGCCACATTCCCATAGGCCTTTACCTTAGGTAATAACGAGTGGAAGAACAAAAAAACATCATAAAGCCATCTATCTCCATTGAGGCCGAGCTAAAAAAATCATACCTTGATTATGCCATGAGCGTCATCATTGGTCGCGCTCTACCCGATGTTAGAGATGGTTTAAAACCTGTCCATAGGCGTGCCTTGTTCGCGATGCGCGAATTAAATAATGTGCACAACCGGCCTCACCTCAAATCGGCCCGTATTGTCGGTGATATGCTTGGTAAGTACCATCCTCATGGAGACACTGCGGCATATGATACCATTGTTCGCATGGCACAAAATTTTTCTATGCGATATCCGTTGGTCGATGGTCAAGGGAACTTTGGTTCTATCGACGGAGACTCGCCTGCAGCCATGCGATACACCGAAGCACGAATGACCAAATTAGACCAGGAGATCATTGGTGATCTAGAGAAGGAAACTGTCGATTTTGTTCCTAATTATGATAATAGCTTAACAGAACCAGTTGTTTTTCCGACGAAAATACCAACTCTTCTCGTTAATGGGTCGTCAGGTATTGCTGTTGGGATGGCTACCAATATTCCCCCGCATAATTTGACAGAGGTAATGGATGGGTTGATTGCACTTATTGATAATCCTGACATCACCATTACAGAACTTTCTCAGATCATAACGGGGCCAGACTTCCCAACCGGTGCCTATATTTGTGGGCGGAATGGGATCCGTGAGGCCTATGAAACGGGTCGTGGTTCAATCGTCATACGTTCAAAAACGCATATTGAAAAGCAAGATAAATCGAGCCGAGAATCAATCGTCATTGATGAGATTCCTTACCAGCAAAACAAGGCAAGTCTGGTCGAGAAGATTGCTATTTTGATTAAAGAAAAAAGAATTGAGTCTATTTCAACGGTTAGGGATGAATCTGATCGTGAAGGGATGCGTATTGTTGTTGAACTCAAGCGAGATGAAACCGCCGAAGTTGTGTTGAATCAACTCTATCAGATGACCCCTCTGCAGAGAAGCTTTGGCGTCATCATGTTGAGCATCGTTAACAACAAGCCTGAAGTACTTAACCTTAAGCAAACATTAGAATATTTTGTTTTACATCGGAAGACCATCGTCTACCGACGTACGGCGTATGATCTCAAAAAAGCAGAGGAGCGAGCTCATATCCTGGAAGGATTAAAGATTGCCATCAGTAACCTTGACGAAACAGTCGAGTTGATCAAAAAAGCAGCAAATCCTGCCGAGGCCGCTACGGCTCTGATGGAACGCTTTAGCCTTTCCGAAGTTCAAGCCAAATCTATTTTAGAGATGCGTTTACAGCGCTTAACCGGTTTGGAACGCGATAAGATCATCAGCGAGTATAATGATTTGCTCGAAAAAATAGCCTATTACAAACAGATCTTGCGGGACGAGGCCTTGGTCTTATCGATTATCAGAGACGAGTTTTTGGAAATAAAAGAACTCTATGGTGATGGAAGACGGACAGAAATTATCGACGCACCAGATGAAATTTTACCGGAGGACTTGATTGTTCAAGAGGACATGGTGGTTACCATTACCCATAAAGGGTACATAAAGCGTAACCCTGTCGAAATGTATCGAGCTCAAAGGAGAGGGGGAAAGGGTATTACCGGCACCAATACCGGTGAAGAAGATTTTGTCTGCCATCTGTTTCTGCCTTCCACCCATGATACATTCCTCTTTTTCACTAATCATGGCAAAGTGTTCTGGCGTAAGGTCTACGAAATCCCCCTGGCTGGTCGTACCGCTAAAGGGAAAGCTATCGTTAACTTTCTTGAGTTGTCAGAAGATGAGAAAGTGGCCGCTATCCTACCCGTCAAGAGTTTTGATACCGAGGACGGGGAGCGTTACATCATGATGGTCACCAAGCACGGTATTGTTAAAAAGACCTCCATCACCGAATTTAATAGACCGATTAGACGTGGGAAAATTGCCCTAACCATTCGGGAGGATGATGAAATCGTTTCAGCAGTCTTGACCGATGGTAATACTGATATCTTGCTTGTGTCACGAGACGGGAAGGCTGCCCGCTTTAATGAGAAAGATGTTCGCCCCATGGGTCGAACAGCTAGTGGTGTTCGAGGCATTAACCTTGAAGAGGGTAATATTGTTGTTGGGGTGGTAGTTATTGCGTCCGACTCATCAATTCTAACTGTCACCGAAAATGGTTACGGCAAGCGCAGTTCTGCCGAGGAGTATCCGGCCCGTCGTCGGGGTAGCAAGGGGGTGTTTGCTATCAAGACGAGTGAGCGAAACGGCAGTGTCATTGGAGCCATGCAAGTGAGCGATAGTGATGAAATCATGATGATAACCAACGCCGGCAAGATTATCCGCATTACTATGGAACAGATGCGGGTTATTGGGCGAAACACACAAGGTGTTCGCATGTTTAATCTGGCAGCGGAAGAAAAGGTCGTGGCGATGGATATCGTGGCCGAAAAAGATGATGCCGAGGACGAGGAGTTAGTAGAGCAAGAGGTGCCAGGCGAAACGGATGAGGATGTTTGATCGTATTTTTTAGCAGGGTTTGATGAATAAAAATAATATCGCCATCATCGGGGCAGGGAGTTGGGGTACTGCCTTGGCACTTCTTTTAGCCCGAAAAGGTCTTGCGGTTACCCTTTGGGCCCATCGCCCAGAACATGTCGATCAAATACGCTCATGTCGTGAAAATCGATTATATTTACCTGGGTTTTCTCTACCGGAAACTATTACCCTAACGGCAGATATTGACGAGGCTGTGCTTGGCACAAGCACTATTGTGATGGTCGTTCCGTCTCATGTGTTCCGGTCTGTTTTTGTCAGGATGAAGGGCTCTATTTCACAGGATCAAGTAATTGTTTCAGCAACCAAGGGTATCGAAAATGATACCTTGATGACCATGACCCAGGTCATGAGCGATGAATTTGTCAGTGATCGTTATGCGGTGTTGAGTGGGCCAAGTTTTGCCAAAGAGGTGGCTGCAGAGAAACCGACGGCGGTTACCGTTGCCGCTAAAGACATTAGGATTGCCGAGTCTGTCCAAGAGGTGTTTTTCACAGAAAGGTTTCGAGTGTACACCAGCACTGACGTGATAGGTGTTGAGCTTGGCGGACCTTTGAAAAATATCGTAGCGATTGCCTCTGGCATTTGTGACGGACTTGGTTATGGAACAAATACCCGTGCCGCGTTGATAACTAGAGGACTTGCTGAAATCACGCGCTTGGCTGTTACCATGGGCGCCAGCCCTTTGACCTTGTCTGGGTTGGCAGGACTAGGAGACCTCGTTTTAACCTGCACCGGGGATCTCTCCAGAAACAGATCTGTCGGTTTAAAGCTTGGCCAAGGTATGACAATAGAGGCTATTCAGGATGAAATGCAGATGGTGGCAGAAGGGGTGAAAACCACTCGTTCTGCCTGGTTTTTGGCCCAAAAAATGGGTGTTGAGATGCCGATTTTAGAGCAGGTCTATCAGGTTTTGTATGCTGGAAAGTCGTGCAAAGCTGCCACTCGCGATCTTCTAGTGCGGGGCGGGCGGAATGAGATCGGCTAAACCTCTCCCCCCAATCGTTTTTTATTAATGCCGTCTTTTACTCTCCCTTCGCAATTCGCTGGACAACACCTCTCCATCCTCGTTCGGGCCACAAACTGGATTGGTGATGCGATCATGACCTTGCCAGCGGTAAAGACCATTCGTGCAAATTTCCCCAAGGCCAAAATAACGGTACTCGCTCAACCGTGGGTGGCAGATATCTTTACCGCTAACCCCCATGTTGACCGGGTCATACTGTATCATAAAAAAAGCAGTCATGCCGGCGTGATTGGCATGTGGCGGCTCTCTCAAGAGTTAGCAGCTGAAAAATTTGATCTAGCTATCCTTTTGCAAAATGCCTTTGAAGCGGCATTGATTGCCAAACTTTCTCGTATTCCGGTGATTGCCGGTTTTAATCGAGATGCTAGACGATTGTTGCTCACACATCCAGTTACGATTAGTAAGGAGATAAGGAGAAAGCATCAGGTTTTTTATTATCAACACTTAATGGAGGAACTTGGTCTCACTCCCTCCGAAAATACCCTTCATTTACATCTGGATGAAGCGGATAGACGATGGGCCAAGGAGTTTGTTGATACTCTTCCTAGGCCGATTATTGGGTTAAATCCTGGTGCTGCTTATGGACCAGCTAAGTGTTGGCCGGCAGAACGTTATGGAGAGGTTGCTCATAACGTGCTCTCTTCGTGTGGTGGCAGTGTGCTTGTTTTTGGGACAAGAGACGATACTCAAGCAGCAGAGAAGATAGGTCAACAGGTTGGAAGTATTACCGATCTCACAGGCAAAACGACTTTGGCCAAGGCCATGGCGCTTATTGATTTGTGTAACACTTTTATCACCAACGATTCCGGCTTGATGCACGTTGCCGCTGCACTCACAACCCCATTGGTTGCAATTTTTGGCTCTACCGATTCAGTGGCCACCGGGCCTTTTTCTAATAATGCAATCATTGTCAAAAACACTTTACCGTGCAGTCCATGCCTTAAAACACATTGCCCCACCAATTTTGAATGTATGAAAGGAATTTCGGTGACTGAGGTGGAGAATGCAGTTTTGACTTTGTTGAAAAGAGGTGAAGCGGGCCGCAGGTTGGAAATGGAAGGGAATTGATTGGGTGAAGATATTACTCGTCAAAACGAGTGCCATTGGAGACGTTCTACATACGTTACCTGCTTTGGCCGTTCTCCGTAACTATTATCCTAAAGCCAAAATATCTTGGTTGGTAGAAGAGGAAGCCGCAGGGATTGTCTTAGGACATCCGGATATAGATAATATCCTGATTTCAAAAAGAAAAAAATGGTTGCGTGATTTTCGTTCCGGAGATAGATCGAAAGCCTTGAAAGAATTTTTTTCTTTCATCAAGTTGGTGCGGAATGAAGACTATGACCTTCTTATTGATTTCCAGGGTCTCCTTAAAAGTAGTTTGTTTATCGCTTGTTGTCGGGCCAAGCGTAAAGTTGGATTTGGAAGAGGTATGGCCCACGCCGAAGGAAGCTATTTGTTTTTGAATGAGCATATTCCCCCGGTACCTATGGATATTCATGCTGTTACACGTGATCTACTCCTGCTTGAAGCTATCGGGATTAAGTCCGAGAAAATCCGATACACCTTTCCTGTGGACCATGAACACTTGGATAAAGCCAAAAAACTTCTTTCTACGGTCGGAGTTGATAGCAGTAAGCCACTCATTGCTATCAATCCAATGACCACTTGGCCAACAAAACATTGGTCTAGCAAAGGATTTGCTAGTGTGGCCGACCATTTAATTATGACTGGTATAGAAGTAATCTTTACTGGGGGGGCGAGCGATAAGGGAGCAATTCAAAAAACAATCGCGCTTATGAATAGAGGGCAAGCTTATAATGTTGCTGGGGAAACAGACCTCAAAACACTAGCTGCCCTTTTTTCCTTTAGTCAAATTGTGATTAGCACCGATACCGGGCCGATGCATCTTGCCGCTGCTGTGAACACGCCGGTTGTTGCTCTTTTTGGGCCTACCGCTCCTTGGCGGACAGGGCCTTATGGCAAACACCATCAGGTTGTGAGAAAGGATCTTCCATGTAGCCCTTGTTTGAAGAAGACTTGTCAATTTGGTAGCACCTTGTGTATGCAGAAAATATCTGTGAATGATGTCATGTTAGCTGTAAAAAGTGCTTTGAGGAAGAGGTGAGCATGTGACACCCAATACAGATAAAAAAAAACGTCAGTGCCTTTCTGTCGCCATTATTACCTATAACGAGCAGGAACGTATCGGCAATACTTTAAAAAGTGTCATGTTTGCAGATGAAATAGTTGTTGTTGACAGTGGGAGTACTGACGACACCTGTGCTATAGCCAGAAGCTTTGGAGCTCGAATTTTGTTCCAGGAGATGAGAGGTTTTGGTGCCCAAAAACAGCATGCTGTAGATCGATGTACCCATGACTGGGTATTTATCGTTGATGCGGATGAGGTGATTCCGAACGAGACTGCCGTGGAGATTCAGGATGTTCTGCTCAACCCAACCGGACATGCTTATAGGTTATCTCGAAAAAACTTTTTTCATGATAAAGAGATAAAACACGGGAGTTGGGGTAAAGATTCTGTAGTTCGTCTCTTTGATAAACGTAAGTGTCATGTTTCCGAACGCCAAGTCCATGAGCAGGTTGTTGTCAATGGTCTAACTCTTTCATTGGTTTATCCGATTCACCACTTCCCTCGCCGAAATCTCGCCACTTTTTTAGAAAAAGCCAATCGTTACTCATCCTTGGGAGCGATTGTTTCTTCCTCTCGTAAAGTTTCTATGGCTGAATCCTTTGGACACGGTGTTTGGACTTTTGTCTTCAATTATATCATAAGATTGGGTTTCCTTGATGGAAGCGAAGGCTTTCTTATTGCCTTCGGAGACATGGTAGAAACTTTTTTCAAATATGCCAAAAGGTGGGAGTTGCAGTACAAGTCTGTTCCTTGCGATTCGCCGGCTGGCTCTCAGTGATGTCCTCTGTTAACCCCTTAAAAATTGCCTTTATTCGCGCTGACTACGACCCATACGGGGGGGCCGAGAAATTCACCAATGTTTTGATGGAGGAATTAGCAGCCAAGGGAATCGAAATTCACCTTTTTACCCGTTCCTGGGTTAATCCACAAGGAAGCAACTTTTCTATTCATCATGTTGGGGGGTTCCGAAATCCATCCTTGATCCGGCATGCAAGCTTTGTCTATTTTGTGAATAGGGCTCTTTCTAAGTATCATTTTGATTTGATTCATTCAAATGAGCGGACCCTGTCGCAGACAATTTATCGAGCTGGAGATGGGGTTCACGCTAGGTGGCTTGAATTGAGAAAGAAGCGGGTCGGAGTTTGGAAAAGGTTCTCTTTACGGGTCAATCCGTTTCATCTTTACCTGTGTTGGCTTGAGCGTAAGATGTTTGAGAGTCAGAAACTAGCCGCTATTATTGTCAATTCGAAGATGGTCGGGAAAGAGATAACAGCGCGGTTTTCGGTACCCGACGAAAAAATTCATACAATATATAACGGGGTGGATCTGCAGAAGTTTAACCCCGCCCATAAGATTGGGCTGGGTACTGACTTTCGTAAGGCGGCAGGTGTTGAAATGGAGATCCCTGTTGCTTTGATGGTTGGTTCAGGATATGAGAGGAAAGGGGTTCATCAGCTTCTCAAAGCTATGAAGCACACCCCCATTCCCCTTCAACTCTGGATCGTAGGCAAGGATTCTCTTGGTCCTTATCAAGAAAAAGCGCGTCGTTTAGGGTTAGGAGAGCGGGTTAAATTTTGGGGAAAACAGGATGATGTTCAGCCGTTCTATGCTGCTGCAAATTTTTTCGTTTTACCCACTCTCTATGACCCTTTTCCCTCTGTGGCACTTGAAGCCATGGCTTCTGGACTTCCGATTATTGTCAGCAAACAGTGCGGTGCCGCGGAAGTCATCCGACAAGGTCGGGAGGGCTTTGTGGTAGATACTCCTGATGATGAGCATTTAATCTATTATATGCAGGTCATGGTTGATAAATATCATGAGATGTCTGGCGCTGCCCGCCTCTGTGCGGAACAATTTCCTATCACCAGAACTGTACAGGAACTGATCAGCCTCTACAGCCACCTTTTAAGGAAAGAGAAAAGGGGAATGATTGGTTATAATAACTGAAATACGATTTCAAGGTAACAGAATGATTTTATTGAACCACATAGAAGAATTTTTAGTAAAAAGGCAGTCTCGTCTACAAAAAAAAGCGATGTTAAAACAATGGTGGACTGATGGTGGTGATTATGAATTACGATTCAACTATGAACTGGATGAGAATTCAGTAGTTTTAGATTTGGGTGGATACGAAGGACAGTGGGCAAGCGACCTCTTCTCCAGATATGGGTGCCGTATTTTTATATTTGAACCTGTGCGCGCATTTGCAGAACGAATTTCGAAACGATTTAAAAATAACAATAAAATTGAAGTGTTTCAATGTGGATTGGGCGGCTCATCAAGAACGGAATCGATTGGCGTATCTGCGAACAGTAGTTCTATTTTTAGGAAATCAGAAAATTATGAAACAATAAATATTGTTGAAGTAACTGATTGGCTTAATAATAAAAATATTAACAATATAGACTTAATTAAAATTAATATTGAGGGAGGAGAATACGAACTCCTTGAGACGTTAATAGAAAAAAAAATGATTAACAAAATTAAAAACATTCAAATACAATTTCATAATATTTCCATTGATTCAAGATGTCGGATGGAGACAATTCAGAATAAACTTTCTGATACTCACATGGCAACATATCAGTATACATTTGTTTGGGAGAATTGGACGCGTATTTAGTGCTTCCATGTAAATGTCAATGCTTGAGAGAATAAAAAGGTACAATATTTTATCTGTGTATTATTTTTCTTTGTTTTTGATTGGTATTTCATTACCAATTTCAGAAACAGCCAAGCAAATTGCCATAATTTTAATTTTTGTTTCTGGTTTTTGTTATTTTTTAAGAAATTATGAAGTAAAAATTGTAGGAAGTTTTATCAATTTTTCAGTATTGATGGTTTTTATATCGAACATAATATCTGCTTTTTTTGCAAAATATTATTATGATAGTCTTGGTATTTATTATGATTACAGCAGAGAGTTTCATGCAGTTTATGCAATTTGTAGAGTTTTGTTTATCTTTATAATAATAAGATACCTACCGATAGATGAAATTATTAAAAAAAATTTTTTATTATTATTAATAATATCTTATTTGTTATCTATGATAATAGGAGAGTATAATATTATTTTCGGATTAAAAAAATTTATTGAACTTAAAGGTATTGGTCATGTTAATCATAGCGCAATATATAGCTGTATGATTTTTTTTGTATCACTTAATTTAATATTTTTTTATGAAAAGAAATATTTGTTTTTAATTTCTTTGGCTGGATCATTTTTTTCTATAGTTCAATCTGGAAGTAGATCTACAGCGATATCATGTTTTGTTACTTTATTGTTCTACCTTTTTTATAGGAGAATAAAAATTAGACATTGCTTTTATGTAATTTCATTATTTGTATTTTCTTTTTTGCTGATTGTAGTAAACAATAATTATTCACTACAAAAAATGAAATTATTATTTCATGATCCAGCACGTATTTTTATATGGAGAATTTCAGTTATTGAGTGGTTTAAACATAATATAATTTTTGGGATTGGACCTAATAACTCTTATTATATTAACCCACTTGAATATGGAAAGATATTGGGATTGCAATGGAAAAGTTTAGGACATTCTCATAATACTTTTTTAACTGTTTTGCTTGAAACAGGATTATTTGGATTATTTTCTTATCTAGTGTTTACTGGATCAGTTTTTTTAAAATTAATCCAAAATAAGGAAATTAATTGTTTCGTTTTAATTGCATTGTGTGTAGCGATATTGAACTTCGTTAATTCTTTTGCCAATACTACATTCGATAGTTCAAATGCTGAATTGATGGTAATTTTGTGGGCAATGGCCTTAAATGAACCCAAAAATACCATTAATGGTGATCGGGTACGAGGTAAAGAATTGTGCGCTGTCACAGCTTCATCTTTATAATCCAGTCGATATTTGGAGGGGAAGGAGTTGGGAGTTCATAGGACTTTCGGTGTGATGTGGCGGTGCGGCAGGATTCATTCCATCGCCGAAGGCGTTTGTATCGCAAGTTGAGCATTGCGTAGGAACAAGCATCGCTGCATGCCCCTGCTACTGGAACAAGTGCCGTTGCCGGAGGACCAAGTACGTTTATGGCAATATGAGAAAAACTTGAAACCGGTGTGGCAAGCACGACGCTACAGCAGGCCAATGCGAATAAATCAGCTACTGCATGAACATCAGATGCGTGTTGATTTGGTAACTTAGGGTCAGAAGGCGCCAAATTGAGTGTGAACACATCTTTCTGCGTGGCAAGTTCGGGAAAATTCGCGAGAGGCCCGTTCAATGAAGCAAAAAAAAGCACACCTGGATACTGACGGCGGTATTCATCCATCAGACCCAAATACCACCAAGTTGGCACAGCCACATGGCGATGGCAGTTAGGGTTGAAAATCGTGGCGTTATCACCTAAAAAATCCCCTCGTCGAAGATGGATTCCAACAACCGGTTGCCCGGCGGCGCGGTCGGTGAACTTGTGCCGGATTGTTTCTGCTGCCCAAGGCTCAATGGCAAGTCGTTTTGCTAGACTCGGATAGTTTGTATCCAGGAGTTCGGCGGAGCCATAAAATATGCGCAGATCAATGGTTTGATGTAGGGAAGTTGTTTCCAGGTCGTGATTGCTTTCGATTTTTACGGGCTTGTAACGGACAAGACGACGTAGCCAAGACATGGTGCCTTTTTTTGTGTCTTCCACTCTCAAAAGATCGAGCTCTGGCCAGTCGAGCACAATCTGATGCTTGCCCATCTGCTGTATTGCAAAGGCAATATTCAATGCCTCAAGGCGATTGGCCAAGCCAGCAAAATTTCGAATGTAGATTTTTGGTAGAGGGAGTGACATATGATTTTGGTAAAAAATAACATTTTTGGCAGTGGGGGGACATTGTTTTTTTGTATTTTTACAATTTCATAACCGGCACTATGTTTCATAGTTTTATTGTACTACTTATTTGTCAGCCCTTACAGGATTCATTCTATCCCGAAAATACTTGCTCAGAGGAGGGGCGAAATGATCCCTTACGGCGACTACCCTGATCACACCGCAATCAATCGTGTTTTGGTCATTAAGCTTCGCCACCATGGAGATGTCTTACTCGCGACTCCTGTCTTTTCGTGCCTCAGGACCGCTTTGCCTGGAGTTGTAATAGATGCCTTGATTTATGCCGAGACAAAGCCCATGCTGGTCGGCAATCCATGGCTAGAGACTATCCATCTCTATGATAGCGCCTGGAAAAGTGCCACCTTTAGTGAGCGTATTTGCAGGGAAATCGGTCTGATAACACGGCTGAGGGCCTGTCGGTATGATATGGTGATCAACCTGACAGAGGGGGATCGCGGGGCAATCGTAGCTATGTTATCTGGGGCGCGCATCCGGGTAGGGTGGAATCCTGAAAAGCAAGGATTTTATGGGCGGAGATGGTGCTATACACATCTTATCAAACACTGCCGAAAACCAAGGCATATGGTTGAGCAAAATTTGGATTGCTTGAGGCGAATCGGGATCTTTCCTGTTGAGAATGCGCGCAATCTTCATCTGTCTATCCCTGAAGAATCAAAACGGGCAGTGGCGCAAAGACTCCATCAGGCTGGTATCAAGCCAGGACAGGCAGTTGTCATTCATCCTACGTCCCGGTGGCTGTTTAAGTGTTGGCCACTGGAGAACACAATCGAGCTAATCAGGAAAATTCTGGCACATGGCTATCCGATTGTCTTGACGGCTGCACCTGATGCTGCTGAGCTCGCCTTGATTACGAGGATTGTAGCTGCCTGTGGCTCGGATGGGATTGATAATTGGGCTGGAAGCCTGTCTCTGAAGGAGTTAGCGGCTTTGATCCAGCAAGCACGCTGCTTGTTGACCATTGATTCGGTCCCTATGCATATTGCCAGCTGTCTCAAGAAGCCGACTTTGGCCCTGTTTGGCCCTTCTTCCGAGCTAATTTGGGGTCCATGGAAAAACCCGGAGGCGCACTGCTTGGTTTCCCCGTATCATTGTCGCCCATGTGGGTTGGATGGCTGTGGAGGGGGAAAGGTAAGTGATTGCCTTGCCGCTCTTTCTGTAGATCAGGTTTGGAGGCGGTTTATAGAGATGGTAGCCATTGGCGATAGAGGGCATTGATTTTTGCCAACATGCCTGTTTGGCTGTATCGTTCACGCCATCCGGGTGGAGGGGGATCACGGGGCAGGGCAACCAGTGCTCTGGCTTGATGAATAGTTGTTGTGGCTTGATCTACTTTTCCGTATTCAATCCAATGGACCTTGTCAACTCCCTGGAGGGTTTCGACTAGAGATGGTATCTTAACCGCGACCACGGGAAGTCCGTTGCATACAGCTTGCAGAAGGGATTGGGGCACTCCTTCTGATGCATATGATGTATAAAGCAAGATGTCTAACGCGCTGAAATAGTGCTCAACTTGTTCTTGATACCCGGCAAAAATTAAACGGTTTCCCAAATTGTAGTGGGCCGCTGCCTCTTGTAAATTTTGTTGCTGCGGGCCATTACCAACTAGGATAAATCGAAAGGAACTTGGCATGTTAGCGGCAGTCTCCACAAAGAAATCCAACCCCTTCCAGCTTCGTAAGACACATATGTTTCCCACCAAAATCTGGTCGTTTTCAATGCCAAGCTGCTTACGGATGGACGCCCGGGAATAAGATGAAAATTGGTATCGTGTTGTATCAATACCCGTGGGCATTGTAATTACTGTCTTGATGGCAAAACCCCTGGCGATAAATTCATCAGTAATACTTTGGCTGGTGGTTAGAATTAGATGAGGAAATGTTCGATAGCTAAACAGCGAACTGATCGGGGTGCTCACGTGCCGGGTGCGAATTACCAAACTGGTGCCCAACATGCGTGCTATCGCGCCAACGATCCAACTATCCTCGGAAGAGTGGGTGTTGACTACGGCTGGTTTAAGGTGACGCAGGTGTTTGTACACCGAAAGCCATGCCCATGGGTTGAGTTTGGCAAAGCCATTTACAGGATAGACGGCAATGTTGTACTCGCGGGCACGTCGATATAGGATACTGTCTACTGGTGCCAGTAAGGCAGTGGAAAAGCCGTGGGTCTGCATTCCCAGGAGTTCGTGCAGAACTCTGATCTCTTGGCCGCCCCAACCCATGGAACTCTCGGAATGGACAATTAGTGGCTTCATTATGAATTGAACTGCATCTTATAGAGGGTGGTATAAAATTTGTTGGCAGTTAGTAACTGCTCGTGGCTACCTTCTTCAGCAATGCGACCTTGGTTAATAACCAAGATGCGGTGGGCGTTTTTTATAGTTGATAGCCGATGGGCGATAACAAACGTGGTTCGATTTTGCATCAGGTTTTCTAGTGCCTTCTGTACCTCACGTTCTGATTCGGTGTCAAGAGCCGAGGTCGCCTCGTCCAGTATTAAAATAGGTGCGTTTTTCAATAAAGCGCGGGCGATGGAGATTCGTTGCTGCTGGCCCCCGGAGAGTCGGGACCCGGATTCGCCGATAATGGTCTCAAACTGATCTGGAAGCTGCATAATAAAGTCATAGGCGTGGGCGGCCTTAGCAGCGGCGATGATCTCTTCTTCCGGCCTGTTTGGGTCACCGTAGGCAATGTTGTTGCGGACGGTGTCGTTGAAGAGGATGGTCTGCTGGGAGACGATGGCAATCTGCGCCCGCAACGATTTTATTCTAATCTCCCTGACATCAGAGCCGTCGATAAGCAGTTTTCCTGACGATACATCAAAGAAGCGGGGCAGCAGGTTTACCAGGCTGGTCTTGCCTCCTCCGCTCGTCCCGACCAGTGCCAAAACCTCGCCCGCTTTCACTATCAGGTCGATCCCTTTTAACACCAACTCTCCCCCGCCATACCCGAAGGAGACAGACTGGAAGGCAATTTCACGGTGAAAGGGAGGCATGTCCTGCGCATTAGGATTATCTACAATGGCCGGTTTTATCTCCAACAGCCCAAAGACTCGCGCAGCTGCCGCTAAGCCTTGCTGGACAGGGCTATTGATGTTGCTCACACCCTTAATCGGTTCGTAGATCATCACCATGGCGGTGAGGAAGGCCAGGAAGGCACCAGGTGTCGACTGGTCAGCTATGACCTGATGCCCGCCATACCAAATCACTGCTCCAATGCCTATCCCCCCTAGGAACTCCATGATCGGGTGCTGGAGGCTGTTAATCTTGATGTCCTTGACGATAATCGCAAAGAGCCGATCTATCATCAAGGAGAAGCGATTGGTTTCGTACTCTTCCATGCCAAAGGCTTTGACGATGCGGTGACCGGTGATGGTTTCGTGTAGGATATTAGAGACCTGGGCGACTGTTTGCTGGTTGTTGGTGCTGAGTTGTCGGAATTTTTTACCAAACTTCACGACTGGTACTACAGCCAGTGGCAGGAAAATCATGGAGATGGCGGCTAAGCGCCAATTGAGATAAAACACTACACCCAGCAGACCGAAGATTTGGAAGAGATCCTTCATCACACCGATTAGTGAGCGCGAGACGGCGGTCTGGATCAGGGTTGCATCGTTGATGATGCGGGAAATCAACTCGCCGGTAGGTGTGTTGTGAAAAAAAGAGATCGGCAGGTCGTGGATATGGGCAAACAGCCTTTTGCGCAAGTCGCTGATGATACGCTGTCCCGTGGTGTCCATCAAAGAGGTGTAGGTGTAGTAAAAAACGCCCTTAATCAAAAATACCCCAATCAGGGCAAAAGGCAGTAAATTCAACATTCTTTCATCCTTAGTGATGAAGATTTTGTCGATCAAAGGCTTGATGATATAGGCTTGTGCTGAGCCCATAGCTGAAACGATTACCATGCTGACCATGGCAATCATTAAGGTCTTCCGATAGGGTTTAACGAGGACAAATATGCGCTTGATCAGTTCTTTGTTTGACATTTGGTAGGCAAGGAAGGTTCCTCGTCCAAGGTGATATGTGATGGGTTATTTTCAGCGGAAGAATGATGTTGTCTTTACGTGAGATTCATACCCGGTATGGCACCAGAAATCAACACGTAAGCGGGTTTTGCTAATACGGGTGAACGTATCAGGCCAAGATTTGCAGAGATGGAAACCCGCTGCGATTTAAGAATCGGTAAAAGAGACAGGCCAATGGACTTTTGTCTGCGCTACCCTGCATTAACCAAATCAAATCGGTAGGATATGTACCTCTTTTTTCAACGGATGAATCCCTCGTAAAAATAGCCCCTTCCTGCCATCGATACTGATCTGGTCACCAAAACGGATGGTATGTCCGCCGATTTCGCAGCGTTCCTCGGTTTCATACACCTTCAGGTTTTTACAGCCGACGATGCAGGTTTTGTCTAAGCGCAGTGCAACCAAAGAGGCGTGGGAGGTCTGGCCGCCTCTGGCCGTGAGGAGGCCATCGGCCTGCGAGATCTCCTTGATATCTTCCGGCACAGTATCTTGACGGATAAGGATCAAGGGTGTGCCTGGGTCCTCCTGGCGTAAGCGGTTGATGTGGGCCACGGTGAACACGGCGCGACCGGCCAGTGCACTGCCACTGACTCCGATCCCTTTGCCGAGAATGGCCTTGGTCAACTCCAGACTGTCGACAAAGGCGTCGAAGTTCTCTTTTTTCTTAATCGTTATCATATCCCTGCTTTGCAGGATAAAGAGATCGTCCGCCTCAGGTCCCTCGAAGGTGAATTCGATATCCTGCGGGTTCCACTGCTTTTCATAGACCAAGTCCCGGGCAATGTCGCGCAGGCGCTGGTAGATTTGAGGGAAGCGTTTTTCAAGAGATAACTCCTTGGATCGTCCATCAAGTTCGGCCTGTTCGATCGAAACCGGATAAGAGGTGACCAAGCCGGAGACAATATCCTCGCCTTGATCGGCAGTGGCGTAATCCCCCCAGAGGGCGACACGGCGCACCTTGCGGTAAGGGTGGGCGGTAAACAGAACGCCGCTACCGGATTCGGTGCTGATATTGCCAAAGACCATGGCTTGAATAATCACCGCCGTTCCCCAGGAATCGGAAACGTCCATTAAGGTCCGATACTCCCTGGTTTTTGGGGTGTCCCAGGAGTCAAGCACCATCTCGATCGCACCGGTGAGCTGCAGCCAAGGGTCGTCAGGGATGCCGATGCCGATGCCGCGAATTGTTTTTTGATAGTTTAAGGCCAATTCTCGCATTTGCTCCGCGGAAAATTGGCGTTTGACCTGCACATCATGCTTGGCCTTGGCCTGGTTCATGAGAACTTGAAATATTTCACGTTCCACTCCCTTAGCCATAGCCCAAGACTGCAGGAAGCGCCGGTAGTTGTCCCAGGCAAGGTATTCTTTGCCGGTGGCCTTGGCAAACTCTGCTGAAATTTCTTCATTCAAGCCGACATTGTGCAGGGTGGCCATCATGCCTGGCATGGAGACGGCTGCTCCGCTGCGCACCGAAACTAAGAGAGGGTTGCTAGGGTCGCCAAATTTACGACCGGTCATGCCCTCCATTTCGCTGAGCGATTGGCGGATCTGGCTCATGAATTCGTTCTTGGCCTTGAAAAAATCTTTAACTACCGGCCAGCAGCGGAAGATCTCGGTCGTGATGATGAAGCCGGGCGGTACTGGTTTTTTGTCTGCGGCAAGCAGGCTCAAGTTGAAGCCTTTATTACCCAGCATGATGACGTTATTTGTCTGTTGATTGCCACGATGCAGGAAACTGATGACGTTTTCCGGGTTATAGGTCATCAGCAGATCGAGGTTACTTTCACTCAGCAACTCCTTCTGGTTCTCCAGGGTTTGGTAAATTTTGGTAATGAAATTATCCAGGTGTTGCAGGCCAAAGGTGCCGGCGATAAGGTCGCGCAGGAAGGACTCGTTTAAGCGATGCACAGAGCCGGTCAGGTCGTCTTCATGCCACAGGATGCGGTAGCGCGGCAGCAGGTTTCCAGCACCGATCTGCGGGGCAATGATCGCCAGGTTGTTCTCATGCAGGTTAGTGTAATAGGCGTAGATGATGTCTTTGACACCCTCAGACAGGCCGCGGAAGATGTCTAGGTATTGGGTGTAGGAAAAACGTTTCTGTTTGACCGAGCTCGAGAGCAGTGCCACATAGGTTTCCAGATAACGACTGGTGATGCCGTCAATTTTTAAGGCGCGCAGATAGATGGTCAGGCAATTGATGATGCGGATAAAGGTAGCCTCGGTGATAAAGGCGGTGTTGACCGTTTCCGGGATCTTTTCCAGGTAGACAGTGGCCAGGTTCTCCAGACGGAAGGTGAGCCCCATCGCGTCGAATTTTCGCTCCCGATAGCGGCCATAAACCGATGGGATATCGACGGCGATGTGGCGTTTGTAGTAAATGTCCTCTCTGGCCTCGAAGGTTTCGGGGCTTAAGATGATTTTCTGCAGATTTTCAAGATGGTCGAGGATGGCGTCCAGGCATTCAAAGGTGTCACCGGATTCAAGGGCCTCGATCAGCTCTTGCAGTTCTGGAAAGCCGGAGTTGACGGCGATCTCCAGTTGTTGACGCAGATCTTGGAGACCTAAATTGTATTTCTCGTGGAGCAGGGTGTACATGTGAACCAGGAGGGCGAAACGGCGCATCTCAACCGGGTTCAGATCGGCCTGTTGGGCCAGAAAATTGTCACGTCTTGTGGCGTCCCAAGCTAATAAGTCTTCTACCCGTTTGATGTCCGGTAGCTCGAAAACCCGTTTCATCAGGATATGCAGGTCATCAATGAAAGGGCCGGTGCTCTGGATGCCATAGAGAACTTCAGGCGGCAGAAATTGGTCGAGCACGGTTTTGTCACCGCTGTGCCAGAAGGCAAAGATGGCGCGGATAAAGTTGACGATCAGGTTGCTCGACTCGACATGACTCTGCTTGCGCAGGAAGTGAATGAGGACGTCCTTTCGGCGGTGGGTCTCATCAAGCTCGGTTGAGACCTCGCGCAATTCACCTTCAGCACCGATCTCGTTGAAAAAGACCGGTAGCAGTTTGGCAAATTGCTTGGCCAGGTTGTAGATAGGGCCAATGGGGTGGTTCAGCAGTTCGGTGATATCCCGCTGAAAAAGATCGGTATCCTTGATGCAGGTCCCGGAGAGGTGCAGGTTGATGATCAGGGCCGAAAACAGGGTCGAGCACCACTTGGGCTCCTGCACGATCAGACTGATCCAGACACGGATATTGACCAGGTGGGCAGGGTTGGCGATCGGCTGCCAGTCCTGATCGACGCCGGTGACATTGGCATATTGAAAACCGAAGCGTACCACTTCCCACAGAAAGCTTTCCACTAGGCCGCCGCTGCCTTTTTTGAAGATCTCGGTGCCCAGTACTTGGATACATTGCAGCGAGGTGTGGGGAAACTTGATGACGTTGGCCTTCAACAGTTGGAAGGTGGTAAGCAGAAACTGCTCGATCTCCTCGAAGGCCTGTTCATGGATGAGGAGAACCAGGCTGCGGTTAATTTCACGAAGCGTCTCCTCATGGATCAAAAAGAGTCCCGGGGTATCCATAATCCGGAACAGAAAGAGGAGCTTGCGGTTTTCGGCAAAGCGGTCAATGGTTGAATCAAGATAGCAGAAGGTCGGGTCCGGCGATGGCAGTTGTTTCTCTCCTGCACCGGGATAGGAGGCGTTGGGGAAGGGGATGGTCAATAACTTGGCCGGGATATCTTTGTAGATCCGAACAAGGTCAAGGTGGGCCGGCAGCGTTAGTAACTGTTGCAAGCGCTCGGTATTGGCTTGGCTAGATTTTTTCTTTGGCTCTAGGGCCGCCAGGTTTTTCTGCATGGCCTCATGGGAAATAGCGGCAAAAAGGCTGGTCACATCCCAGTCGTCGTGGTTATGGCCGCAAGCAGTCGTAAACCAGGGCAACGGGTCTTCTTCTCGTAGCCAGTAGTGGTAATCGATGGCCAGGAGCTTGGCATAGAGCGTGGTGAAGGGGCCGCAGTCAAAACAGGCTTTGCGCTTTATGGAGGACACGGCTGAATTTTCAACAGATTGACTGACAGCAAGGAGGGCTGCGGCAATTTTTTTGATGGGGTGGTAGCCCTGTCCGAGAAGGATCAACACCTGATCATCGAGAGCGGCGATTTTGTTGATGGCAGTATTGAAGGCCTTTTGATGACCGAGAAGGGTCTGCTCATCCAGATCTTGAATGAATTTTTCGAGATAGGCCAGGAGCGACTCCATGGCGAGTGCGATAATGGTGTCCCAGCTCTTTGGCGACTTGCTATGGAAGATGGCGGGGGCGTTTTTCTTGTGCTTTAAGTTCTCCCAGGCTTGCTCAATGGCCATGAGATGAATGTTGATGAATTGGCTGAAGGCCTCTGGCCCCTGCTGGTGGCGGGCGTACTGGTGGTTATGCTTCAGGATAAAGGCACGAAATTTCGGTAAAATCTGGCTCCAGTTGCGAAAAGGATGATTGATTTCGATCAGCAGGTCACTGATTGAATGATGGATGCCCTTGTACTCCCGCACGATGTCGGCCAAAACTTGATGGTCTGGGGCAATGGTAACTTCTGGAACGGCAGTTTCCTGGAGATTAGCCTTTAAGGCGTCTGATTCAATCACAGGGTCGGCAGATTTGGGCATTCGGGGCACCTTTGATAACGGAAGGGAAAACGCATGAAGGCAGAAGGACGAGAACCATCCTTCTGCCTTTTTGTTGCAACAACCTTGAAATATGGGGAAATAACTCCCTATTGACAGCAAAGGGTTTGTTGTGGGGGGAGCATGCTAACGAGTCGTAGTCAATTGCGTTACAACGGTCTTTTGCTGTCCATCAGCACGATGAGATCGAGTACTCGGTTGGAATATCCCCACTCGTTGTCGTACCAGGAGAGGATCTTGACCATTTTGCCGATCGCCTTGGTAGACATCGCATCAACCACAGATGAGTGCGGGTTGCCTTGATAGTCTATGGAGACCAGCGGTTCCTCGGAGTAGCCTAAAAAGCGGTTGGCCCCTTCTTTGAGGGCCTGGTTGATTTCGGCCGTGGTGGCTTCCCGCTCAAGTTCCATGACGACATCGACCAGGGAGACATTGGGCGTTGGCACCCGGACCGCCAAGCCATCAAACTTTCCCTTCAGTTCGGGCAAGACGAGAGAGACAGCGGCGGCGGCACCGGTCTTGGTCGGGATCATCGAGAGGGCGGCGGCCCTCGCCCGGCGCAAGTCGGAGTGGGGGAAATCGAGGATCGATTGATCGTTGGTGTAGGAGTGTATGGTGGTCATCAGACCTTTGGCAATACCAAAACGATCGAGGATGACCTTGGCGACCGGAGCTAAACAGTTGGTGGTGCAGGAGGCGTTGGAGACGATGTTGTGCTCGAGCGGATCGTACTCATCTTCATTGACACCCATGACCAAGGTCTTCACCTTGCCCTTGGCTGGGGCCGAGATGATAACCTTCTTAGCCCCAGCCTCCAGGTGGGCTCCTGCCGTCTCATCATTGGTGAAGAAGCCGGTGGATTCGACCACGTATTCAACGCCGATGGCACCCCAAGGGATTTCTGCCGGGTTACGGTGGTTGTAGATATTGATTTGACGGCCATCGACGGTGATCCCTTTGTCGTTGGCGACGACCTCTTTGTTGTAAACCCCCATGATGGAGTCGTATTTCAATAGATGGGCGGTGGTAACATTATTGGTTAGATCGTTGATGGCAACGACTTCAATGTCTTTGAAGAGCGGATCCTTGTCGATGGCCCGAAAGATGTTTCTGCCGATACGTCCAAAACCGTTGATTCCTATCCTGATAGGCATTGTTCTCTCCCTTGTACTGTTAGTGGAATGCAGTGTTTTCCGGGTCAGGAAATTGCGTGGTGGCAACCCTCAGTCCCCATTTCGGTAAAAGGGGTTTGCAAGGCATAAGGAGGCACATGACTTAGACAAAGGGGAATTTCCTGAGTAACATCACCACAGCAAGTTTCACGCAAAATCATAACCGGACAACAGCGAGTCGTGTCTGCAATCAGTATCTGAAAAGCGGTGATAATAGGCAAGAAATATTTTAGGAGGGGGCGCTTTTTTGAGCTGTTGCGGCGCAAGGCATAAAAAAAAGGGGAGCCAAAATGGCTCCCCTTTTTTTTATGCTATGACAAGATAAGGCTTACTTCAAGTGACAGGTCAAGCAGAAGTTAGACTTATTGTTTGTTCTCCACAAGAATCTCTCAGCGTTAGCCTGGTTAGCGGTGTTATGAACATCATGGCAGGTTACACACTCCATTTTGCCACCGTTGAGCAAAGAACCGATGGTAACCGTGGTGTTAGGAACCATGATAGTGTTAGGAGAGGCAATCTCGTTATCAGCGCTCTGGACAGTAGCGTAAACAAAGCCCATTGGGTGATGGTTGCTCATGTCGCCAGTGCCGCCACCGAAGGCTGCGCTGCCGGTGATGTTACCGTTGGCGGTATTAGCACCTTTGTTAAGGGTAGAGCCGGAGTGCTGAGAGTAAGCATCCAAGGCGACAACGCCGTCATGACAGCTCATGCAGAGGAGGGATACGCCGCTCAAGGCATTGCTGCCAGCATTCAGGGTGTGCTGTGAGGTAGAGGCGTTGCCCATCATGTTGCCGTTGTTGTAAGCGGTAAAGGTCAGGGTGCTCATGTTACGATTCCACAGAGGGCTGTAAGCGCCAACAGCGGTAACGCCGGAACCCTGATTGGCCTTCAAGGCGTTATGTGGGTGGTGGCAGAATACGCAGATTCTGGATTGAGCATCACCGGTAGCACCCAGGTCATGCTTGGTGCCAACGATACCAGTGCCGCCAGTACCAGTGCCGGTGACGAGACCGCCATCAGATGATTTTGCGAATGCAGAGGAAGCTGCCAAGGAAACAACACCAATTGCCAATCCAACTAATAATGTCTTCTTCATTTTCGTTCTCCTTTGTTAAAATGGGGTTATGTGGATTACTAAAGTTATTGACTCTAACTCATTGCCTGTTGTCTTGTTCTATATGCAGACGGTGTGCCATGTTTTTCTTTCACACATTTTTTTTTGTTGATATCCCACTGTAGCAAGGGTTTTACGCGGTTTGCGGTTTTAGGCAGATGTTAAGAAAAGGTGGTCATTTCATTGATGGGGGTGAATTTACCACCATCATGGGTGTTTTTTGCCTAAGTCGTGGGGTGATCTGACGACAACGCGCGCCCATGTTGTGTTTTTTCCCACTTTTGCCAGGCCCCCTTATAGGCAGATTCTACACCTTCGGCAAAGCGTCTTGTTGCACAGAGGGGCGAGGTGAGGAGCTGGCCGCGCAGGGAGGCTCCTCGCGGGGCGAGGGCCAAGGGGTCAGAGGCTAAGCGAATGGCGGCATCGATATAGGACTGCTGGGTGTCGGTGATCAGCTCTGGTCGCCCAAGGGCCTGGAGGATACTGGCGCCAACCCGGCTGGCATGACGATCTCCCCGCAGGGTGAGTACCGGAACGCCCATCCACAGGGCCTCTAAGGTGGTGGTGGTGCCATTGTAGGGAAAGGTGTCGAGACAGAGATCGATACCATTATATAGGGTAAGGTGCTCTCTTCTGGAGGGGAGGTGGGGAGAAAAACAGATTCGTGTCGTATCGATGCCCAGGCGTGTGAAGGTGTTCAGCAGGGAGTTCTGCACCCCGCAGTCGTTAAGGTGTTTGCCTTTCAGCAGCAGGTGAGAGTTGGGAAGTTTGCGCAAGATCGTGGCCCAGGTGGTCAGCAGGGTGGGGTTCATCTTGGCGGGGTTGTTGAATGAGCCGAAGGTGAACGTTCCGGTGCGTAAGCTGGGAGGAGGCCCAGGATCGATATCTTCTGCCGGGGGCTGATAGCAGAGAAAACATCCTGGCAGGCGTATGAGTTCTTCGCTATGGCCCTGATCTGCCTCGCCCGGGGGATCAGTTACCGTGTCAACCAAGCGGTAATCGATGGTGGGCAGGCCGGTGGTGCCAGGGTAGCCCAGCCAGCTGATCTGCACCGGGGCCGGTTTTTGGGCGAAAACACACAGACGGTTGCCGGTCATGTGACCGGCGAGGTCAATGAGCAGGTCAATGCCATCGCGCTCGATGTTGAGGGCGACGGCCTCGTCGGAGGCGTGGGTGATATCACGCCAATGATCGCTCAGGCCTTTGATCTCCTCTGTTGCCCAGTCAGGGCGATTGATATCGGCATAGCAGAAGATGTCAAATCGCGAGCGGTCGTGGGCCTTGAGCAGCGGGGTAATGAAGTAATAGATGGAGTGCTCACGAAAATCTGGCGAGATATACCCAACTTTCAATTTTCTGGTTGGATTGACAGCGTTGCGGTGCAGAATTTTTCGATAGAGAGGACGGCCATGGGCTAGCCACCACTGTTTGGCGCTTTGCAGGATCTCTGCAGACGTCGCCGTGTCAAGATAATGGAGTGCCGAGACAGAGATGCTGTGCAGATGGGAGGAGTCAGGATTGATGGCCAGGGCTTTTTGGAAGTATTCGATGGCCGAGGCCATTTGGCCCAATTCGTAGAAGGCCACGCCGATATTGCTCAGGGCATCGACATTCTCGGGCTCGAGCTGCACGGCTCTCTGGTAGCAGGCCAAAGATTCAACGATTTTTCCCTGGCTGACCAGGAGGTTACCGAGGTTATAGTGGGCGCTTGCCATCTCTGGGTCAAGAGAGGAGGCCAAGCGGTAATATGATTCGGCCTTGGCCAGCTCACCCTTGAGGTTGTAGGTCAAACCTAGCTCATGGAGGGCAAAGGCATTGTTTGGGCTAAGACGAAGAACGCTAGTGTAGCAGCTGATCGCCTGATCAAGGTCACCACGCCTTTGGGCCTTACCGCCCTTGTCGAGCAGGGAGGCAAGGGCGGAAGCTGCACTGCCGGCCGAGGCCTGCGGACGGTTTTTTTTGATTTTTCGCAAACGCATGATGCCCTGGGTGAGTGTGCTGGAGCGATCTGTACGGGCTATTTTACCTTCAGGCGCAGCACTTCCTGATAGGTGAATTTTTTGCCGGGTCCTTTTTCGGCAAGAAATTGGTCGGCGTCGGCGGCAGAGGTGAAGGCTATCAGGCCAGAGCCCATTGGTGATGTGATGGCAGGCGACTGGACAAAGGTAGCTTTGCTGATTGGAATGGCCGTTAAGGTTTTATAATCGTAAACACGGGCTGCGGCGTCAAATGCCCCTTGCCCGGAAGAGCACTGTTTGTCTCGCCACTTAAGGCCGCAGATGATGTCGTCGAACAATATCTTTTTCGACTGTGGCCGGTGGGTAACCGAAAAAGGAGTGACGGTCTTGACCTCTTTGAAGGAGCGCTTTGCGCAAGGGGCCACTCCCTGTGCATCTTCGGCGCAAAGGCCAGTGGAGGAGAAAACAAGAATGAGCAGCAGGGAGGCAGCAAGGGGTATTTTTTGTTTATTCATGGGAATTTCCTGTTGGTTTATTTTGAAATTATGGGCACCAAATGGCGTTGTTACCACCGCCATAGTCATCGTTGCCCATTTTTGCACCGTGGGCGTGACAGGTAAGGCAAGAATTGTAGCCAGATCCGATCAAATGCGCTCCTGAGGAGGTGGCCTTGGCCCAATTCACATGGCATTTGCTGCAAAAACTCGTCCATCCGCTAAATTGTTGGGGATCGCCATTATGGCTAGGTCCATCAATGATGACCGGGCCCCTGCTGCCGTGGGTACAGTCAGGAGGTGAGGCGGCTGGATCAGAGCAACCTAATACTTGGTCTGACCATCGCCGACTACCATCATCGACAAACGGGGTGCCGTCAACAAAATCTCTGATCATGTAGGGGTTACCGATGGGATTGTCTAGCGTATAGGAACCATGAGGGTCGTGGCAGACAATACAATCCAGTTCGTATGAAGGTATCTGCGGGGTCTGCACGTATCCTGGCCAAGTTCTTTTTGTTCCTCCTCCATGTGGGGAATTGCTCCAAGACATATCGACATGCCAAGGCGCCTGAGAGTAAGAGGTGCATTGATCGATGCCGGCAAGGATAGAATAGCCGCTGTTTAAAACAAGTGTTCCGCACTTATTATTATCGTTGTCAAAGGCATCGCACCGTAAATCCATAGGGACATAAGGTCCATAGGCATAGCCATCGTCGCAGTAGTTGTCTACTTTAAATGAGTCTGCTAGATCTTTTGAAACACATTTATCCATGCAATCATAGACATCGATAGTTGTAGGGTTATTGTCTGCATCACAATTGGAGCCCGGAGGATGAATCCAATTTTTTTGTGGCCCAGTTACGCCGACCGGGAAGTTAGGGTGTCGCGGGTCATCGCCACCGGCGTGGCAGGAGAGGCAGAAATTGTTTATGGTTCCGGTCCAGGCAGAGCTTGTGTTGTGCGGATTGGCGAGTTTTTGCGAAGCCGAGGCGCTATGGGCGCCATGGCAATTGGTGCATTCAAGCTTGGCTCCGGTTTTATTTTGATCATCTCGACTCAAAGGGTGATGGCTTAAGACCATTCTCTTCGTACCTTCCGATCCCATACCCATATCACCATATTTTTCGGCGACATTAAGAGAGCCTTTAAATCGGGTCGCCACATCCGGCGGTGCATTGCCGTTGGCGAAAGGGTCTTTAGGATTGGGTAGGCGGGTCGCCCCATCGGCGTCATGGCAGGACATGCAGAAATCCGAGATGTCGTCAAATTGATGTTCATTGGTGTTGATGGCCTCCAGGTCGTTGACCTTGGCACCACGATAGAGGACATTCCAGTCGCCATCGATCAAGACGATCTGGCCGCTCATGTGGTCGGTAACGTCGTGGCAGACGCGGCAGTCAATGAAGTCGAGGTCTTTGCCGAAATGACCATGGGCGCTGCCATTGGTCTCGGTCTGGGCTGGGAACTCGGGAGAAATGGCGCGGCGAGGGGTAGCATGGGTACTTGCTTGGCTGGTGTTGTGACAGTTCAGGCAAGTGCCTTCCGAGAAGGCGGCTTTTTCGTTCACAGCACCACTTTGCTGGTCGAGGACGCTGGTATGGGTATGGCAGTCGGTGCACTTGCGTCCTTCTGGGTCATTTTTGCCGTGCTCATCACCTGAGGTGTTGGTGTAGTGGAAGGGGTGTCCGTAGCGCAGTTGAACAGAGTGACAGACGTTGCAGATGCCAGTAAAGGGGGCACTCGTCGATGCGTAGCCGTTGTTGCCGTTTCCTCGGTCGGTAAAGACAACGGGAGGGCTGAGTTCCAAGGTCTTACCGGTGTTGATGTCGGATTTTTTCGCAACCTTGTCATGCACCATCTTCAAGTTCGAGTCGCCATGCGGGTCATGGCAGTCCCAGCAGAATTGACCCCCGGCACCTGGGAGAAACTCATGGTAGCTGTCAACTTTGTCGGCTGCCAAGCTGTTGATTGAAGGCAAGGATCCAGCAGCATCGGGGTCATAGCCTGTCGAGCCAGTTTTGTGGCAGACCCAGCACACATTGTTTGGTGTTGCTGTGCTGAAATTTGCCAGGCGCATGGGATTTGCCTCATTGTAATGCCCGACGTTTTTATCGTGGCAGTACTCGCAGGACAGCCCGGCACCTGGATTGCCAAGACCATCACCGGTTGTCAATTCATCGTACGGCGTTGGTTCCGTAGCGGGGCGACCATGGCCGGTTGTCATCCATTGTGTTGAACTCACTTTGGCAAGCGTTTGGTTGGTGGAGAAATCATCCAAATCGGCAGTTGCAAGGTGACAATCACTACACCCCAGCTTTGTTCCCCAGGTGGCGTTTGAGCCACCGTGGCAGCCAACAGAAATGTTGGAGCAGGTATGTGTCTCCGGATCATAACTAAGGCTCAGGCCTGGTTTTGGGGAGATATCGTAGCTGTTATTGGTGTGCGCACCGCTTCCGGGTGCGGGACCAGCGCCAATTAGCGAGATGCCGTCAGTAGTGGTGGCATAGTGGCAGTTGTCGCAGGTATAGCCGCTGTTTTTATGGGTTTGGTGGCTATTGGCCTTTGGTGATCCGCTTTCATAGGTCGGAGGGACATTATGGCAGCCATCACAACCAATTGGATAGGGCTGTGCTCCTTGCCAACCAGCCTTTAATGCTTGCAGGGTTAGGTCAGGGAGGTTGTTGCCGACATTTGGCGGGTTATTGCCGTCGGCTGGGGAGAGATCGGTGCCGTCATGGTGACAGTTGGCGCAGACCACAGTCGTTGCGACATGCTCGCCATCTTTCAGGACAACATTGCCGGCGGTGTCGCGGATATTGATTGGATCATGGCAGGCAGAGCACTTGATCTCCAAGGCAAGGTGTTCTTCGTGCTTGGAGTAGGTGAAGGTGCCATTACCGTTATCTCTTTGGTTTGTATGGCATTCTGCGCAGCCGGAACCGCCATCGCTACCGTGGCCAAAGGCAACCTTGTGGCTATGACAGATGGTGCACTGCAGGGTTGTGGCATTGGCAGCACCATAGACATCGATATGGGGGTCAGGGGTCACATCAGAGACAAAGTGCAGGGTTTGGCTGTGGCAGACCTGGCAAACACCGTTGATGCCGTCGGCGGCATCGTTGTCAATAAAGCCCCCTTTGCCATCGAAGAATTTTACATCGACCGGTGTAAAGACACCATCCCGATCGGGATCTACGGCAACCTGCTTCTTAATCAGTTGGCCGTAGATCAGACCAAAACCCTTGTCGACGAAGGACGCTGCAATCGTCCCTTGCACTGAAATAGTTCCGGTGCCGGGGGTTTGGCTGTTTTCAATGGCGGCGGTGATTTTGTAGGTGTTTTCAAGACCGTTGGTGCTAACCACTAATAGAAGCCCTCGTCCTGGGGCGGTTTTGTTGGTCCAGCCGGCAGGGTTAGACCAGGCGGCTTTGGTTTTGGATTGATTCAAGGTGTACTGGATTGTACTCCCGTTGTTGGTAATGGCGCTGATTGTTCCTTGGGCCAGGTATAATTCTGTATCGGGAACGGTCGGATCATTAACCCACTCCCTGAGTTGCAGTTGAAAATGGGGGTCGTGGCAGTCAAGGCAGCTACGACCCCAGGGCGAGATATCAGCTCGATGTAAACTGCCAAGGGCACCGCTTGAGTGGGTGACCGCCCGGGGGGCAGTCCCGTTGGCGCCGTGGCATGCGGCGCAAAGCAACTCGATGAGATTTGCTCTGTCTGGCGCAGAGTTTGAAGGGGAATAGCGCCACCAGAGGGAGTAGGAGTGGCAGCTCTGGCAGAAAACGCCACCGGCCGTGTTGTGGGGCGCATCAAGAACTTCGGCATGACTCTTTCCCGAGAGAGGCAGGAAGAAAAGACAGGCCAAAAAAACAACCGCTAGCTGCCGCATGACTCTTTTGGGTAGATTTTTGCCGTTTGCTAAACCGTTGCCTGTAGAGCGTGCTGCTATCGGGAGGGTTGGATTGGCCATAGAAATTTCCTGCGCGAAGAATTAGCACAACTATATTTGTAGCCGTTTAGGAAACCACATCGTGCGGTGATCGAGGCGGCACACGGAGACGGGCGGCTACACATCGCTTTCTCGCTCACCCCAATCTGCGGCACCACGGAATGATTACTGTTTTCCAAGCTAATGTGGCCAGGCGAGGAAGAACCCTTGCCCTTGTCAAGAACGCTGGCAGCAACTAGTTAAGGATAATAATAGATCTGTAGGTCATGTCAATAAGTTGTTGATTTTGTAGGCGGTAGCAAGATTTCGGCGTGCTGTTCCTCTCATTTGCTGTCACGAATACTTGCTTGGGCTATCAACATATTGACAGACCTTACCGAAACAGCGTAAATGCATCATGCAAAAACAAATCATTCTTATCGGCTACCGGGCTACTGGTAAAACCAGCGTTGGCAAGTGCTTGGCCGCGGCGCTTGGAATCCCATTTTTCGACATGGATAGGGAGTTGGAGAAACGGTGCGGGCAGAGCATAGCAGAACTTGTCGCTTCGCAGGGCTGGCCCTATTTTCGGGCCCTCGAGAAGGAGCTATTGGTTGAAATCATTGGTAAAAACGATCAGGTGGTCAGTACGGGCGGCGGGGCAATTTTGCATCAGGATATCTGGCAGCAACTCAAAGAGTCCAGTTTTGTGGTCTGGTTGACTGCAGATCATGAAACCATCTATCGACGCCTGATGGGAGATTCGCAAACCAGCAGTCAGCGGCCAGCCTTGACCGAGGGCAATGCCTATAGTGAAATCGTTTCGGTTTTGCAGGAGAGGGAGCCGCTCTATCGAACAGGAGCGCATTTTACGGTGGATACCGGGGTACGAGGGATAGATGAGGTTGTGGAGGCAGTCCTTGCCGAAGTGCGGCCGTCTGCTTAGCTCCACCTTTTACACAATCGTCTAATCGTTCAGCAGGACCTCATCTGCTTTGTCATCGGCCAGCTCATGTGCCACTGGTGCACTTCGCAGGCCTCTTTCGCGCACCTATGGCACTGCCGGACGGTTACAATTCTGAAGGTTTGCCACGTTTTCCGTTCCTGGTGAACGATTACCAAATAATAGTCTGATTACTAACGCTTAGTACCAATCTGTCTTCCGGTTTGTACTTGGCACAGAGAAGGAGTGTGAAATGAAGGTAAAAAACGGGGATACCGTTGTGGTTATTTATGATGGCCTATTGGATAACGGTGAGGTGTTTGAATCGTCAGAGAGTAGTGGCCCGCTGGAGTTCACGGTGGGAGATGGCAGTGTCATGCCGGCCTTTGCCGAACAACTTCTTGGGTTGCAGGAAGGTGAGCAAAAGACATTTCAACTGGCTCCGACCGAGGCCCATGGCGAGAGTAACCCTGAGCTGATTCATACGGTTGAGCGTTCGATTCTGCCAAACCCAGATCAGCTGACGGTGGGGCAGGTGCTGGGCTTGACCATCGATCATGAAGGGAAAAAAGAGAAGGTGCCGGCCATGATTACGGCACTGGATGCCAATCAGGTTACGGTTGATTTCAATCACCCCCTGGCCGGCAAAACCCTGACCTATCGCGTCACTGTTCAGTCGATTAAGGCCGCTGACGAAAAGTGAGCGGTCAGGCGCAGGCGATCTTGACCATTGCCGGCTCCGATCCGTCCGGAGGGGCTGGTATTCAGGCCGATCTCAAGACCTTGACGGTGCTTGGGGTATACGGTTGCGCCGCGGTGACCAGTCTTACCGTTCAAAATACCTTAGGGGTTCAATCGTGTCATCCGGTGGTGCCGGAAGTGGTGGCTCAACAGGTAGCCGCTGTTCTTGCCGACATGTGCGTGACCCATATCAAGATTGGCATGATCGGTTCAAGCGCCATCGCACAAGGTATTGTGCAGGCTCTCAGCGGTTTTGCGGGGGAGATCATCTACGACCCGATCGTCTTCTCCAGTGTTGGTCAAGCAGTGCGGACAACCGATAGTTTGGACGGGGTGCGCCAAATTGCGGCTATGGCCACTGTCCTCACGCCTAATCTGCAGGAATTACAACTGTTGAGCAGCACTCCGTGCAGCAGTATTTTCGAGGTGTTGGCGGCGGGAGAAGGGCTTCTTCGCTCCTTCCCGAATTTGAAGGCGTTGGTGATCAAAGGAGGGCATCTGCAGGAGAAAGAGGCTGAAGTTACCGATTTTCTGCTCATTGCAGGCCAAACTCAGCATGAATCCCGCCGTCATCGTCGCATTGTCTCCCCCAACACCCATGGCACCGGCTGCACCTTTGCCTCGGCCTTTGCTGCTTACCACCAGCAGACTGGAGAGTATCGGCAGGCCTTTCATCTCGCCATCGATTTCCTTGATTCACTCCTCTGCGTCAGTGCAGAGTGGCGACTGGGGCAGGGCAATGGCGGTCTTTGCCACCATCTTTTCGCTAAGGGCGCCTAAGCAGGGAGTCTCCCCTATTCGACATAAACCTCTGGGGTGTGTCGAACGATCTCGGCATTGACCAAGTAGACCACATCCTCGGCGATATTGCTGGCGTGATCGGCAATTCTTTCGAGGTGCCTGCAGATGGAGATGGCGTGCAACAGTGAGTTGATGCGCTCCGGTTGGGCCAGAAACAGGGCCTTGACCTGGGTGTACATATTACGGTTGATGGTGTCGATCTCTTCATCTTGTGAACGAACCTTCAATGCCAGGCGAACATCCATGTTAACCAGAGAATCAATGCTCTTGGTCAGCATCTTTTCAACTTTGGTTGACATATCAACCACATCAAATGGCATATCGAGTGGTTTTTTGCCTGCCAGATAGATGCTCCGTTCGGCAATATTAACGGCCAGATCTCCAACCCGTTCCAGATCGCTGTTGATTTTCAAGGCGGCGATGATAAAGCGCAGGTCGATGGCGACTGGCTGATGAAGTGCCAAAATCTTTAAGCAATCCTCTTCAATTTCCACCTCCATATTATCGATGTCTCGGTCAGCGGCAATTACCGCTTCAGCCAGGGACATATCTCGCTTGATAATCGACAGCGTTGCCTTATAGACTCGATCTTCAACTTCGCCGCCCATGGTGACGATTTTGTTCTTTAGATTTTCGATTTCTCGTTGCAGGTGTTTTGGCATGGGGGTTATCCCTCCGCTTAGAATCGGTTGAGTGATGAAGATGAGGTTTGTGATTGCTGGGTGGCGTGTGTTCTTGTTCTATTCTTATCCGAAACGGCCGGTAATGTAGTCTTCTGTCTGCTTGGAGACGGGTTTGGTAAAGAGCCGGTTGGTGTTGTTAAATTCGATCAGGTGGCCTTCGTAGAAAAAAGCGGTAAAGTCGGAGACGCGGGCCGCCTGCTGCATATTGTGGGTGACGATGACGATGGTGTATTCACTGCGCAACTCACCGATCAGGTCTTCAATGCGGCCGGTGGATTTGGGGTCGAGGGCGGAGGCGGGCTCATCCATCAGCAGAATTTCCGGGTCAACCGCCAAGGCACGGGCGATACAGAGCCGTTGTTGTTGCCCCCCGGAAAGGCCCATGGCGTTGTTGTGTAGACGGTCTTTGACCTCGGCAAAGAGACCTGCTCTTATCAGGCTTTTCTCGACAACTTCGTTGAGAGCGGCCTTGTCATTTTGCCCATGAATCCTGGGGCCGTAGGCAATATTTTCAAAAATAGATTTCGGGAATGGATTTGATTTTTGGAAGACCATGCCCACTTTTTTGCGTAAGCTAACGACATTGGTGCTTGGAAGGTAAATGTTTTCATTATCGATCAAAATCTCCCCTTCCACACGTGTGCCGGGGATAATATCGTTCATGCGATTCAAGGTGCGGAGGAAGGTTGATTTGCCGCAGCCGGAGGGGCCGATGAAGGCGGTGACCCGCTGCCTCTGAACGCTGATATTGATATCAAAGAGGGCCTGGCTCTGGCCGTAGAAAAAATTGAGAGCAGTGGCCTTGATCGGGATCTGGACATCTGCTGGGCTTGCGTTGAGATCTATCATCGACACTTCCCCTCGCAATATTTTTTACACCGATGGGGGGCAATATTTCGTGGTTGCTCTGGCTGATAAGCTGACAGCGAAAGAAAAGGTGGAAGATCCATACGGTCAGGATGGCGGTGTCATCAGGCGGCGAGATGGATTTATCTCGGTAAAATAAAGTGTTATGTGTCTTGAGTGGGACTATACTGGCTAATTTGCTTTAACTTGTCAAATAAATAATCGAGGAAATACGTAACGGTCCGACAGCTGCGCTCGGCAGGTTAAGGTTCCTGATTCTTACGCCCTGGCAGCCTCTGCATCTTCCAAATAATCGTCATAGGTTCCCATACGGTCGATGATGCCGGTTGGGGTGATTTCGACGATGCGGTTGGCGATGGTGGCGACAAATTCGTGATCGTGGGAGGCGAAGAGGATGACCTCTGGGAAGGCGATGAGGCCATTGTTTAAGGCGGTGATCGATTCCAGGTCGAGATGGTTGGTCGGTTCGTCGAGGATCAGGGCGTTGGCACCGACGAGCATCATGCGGGCCAGCATGCAGCGGACCCGCTCGCCGCCGGAGAGCAGGGTCGTTTTCTTCAAGGCCTCTTCCCCGGAAAAGAGCATCCGGCCCAGGAAGCCGCGGACAAAGGTCTCGTCTTCCGAGCCTGGAGGCGCGAAGCGCCGCAGCCAGTCGATCAGGTTCTGGTCGGCGACGAAATAGTCGTTGTTGTCCTTGGGGAAATAGGCATGGGTCATGGTGACACCCCAACGGAAAGAGCCGGCGTCAGGGGCGATCTCGCCTACCAGAATTTGAAAAAGCGTGGTGCGGGCCAGGCTGTTTTCCCCGACAAAGGCGATCTTGTCACCCTTATTGACGGTCAGCGAGAAGTCGTGCAGGACTTCGGCGCCGTCTATGGTCTTACAGAGGCCGTCGATTTTCAAGATAATATCGCCGCACGGGCGTTCGGGCTTGAAAAAGACGTAGGGGTATTTGCGGGAGGAGATCGGCATGTCCTCGATGCTCAGTTTGTCGAGCAACTTTTTGCGGGAGGTGGCCTGTTTTGATTTGGAGGCGTTGGCCGAGAAGCGTTGGATGAACTCTTTCAGGTCATTGGCCTTTTCGGTCAGTTTGCGATTTTCGTTCTGGCGTTGCTTGAGGTTGAGCTGACTGGCCTGATACCAGAAATCGTAGTTGCCGACATAGACTTGGACACGACCAAAATCGATATCGGCGATATGGGTGCAGACCTGATTCAAGAAATGCCGGTCATGCGAGACGATGATCACCGTGTTCTGGAAGCGGAACAGAAACTCAGACAGCCAGTTGATGGTCTTGACGTCCAGGTGGTTGGTAGGCTCGTCAAGCAGCAGGATGTCCGGGTTGCCGAACAGGGCCTGGGCCAGCAGCACCCGCACCTTGTCGGTGTCTTCCAGTTCCTTCATCTTTTTTTCCCGAAGTTCCTCCGGGATGCCAAGGCCGGAGAGCAGCGTTGCCGCATCACTTTCGACATCGTAGCCGTTCATCTCACCGAACTCGATCTCCAGATCACCAACCCGGATACCATCTGCCTCCGAGAGGTCGCCCTTGGCATAGAGTGCTTCGCGTTCCTGCATGACCTGGAAGAGTCTTTTGTGGCCCATGACCACGGTGTTGAACACCGTCTCCTCGTCAAAGGCAAAGTGATCCTGGCGCAGGGTGGCGATACGTTCACCGGCGCCGATAGCGATATCACCGTGATCCGCCTCTTTTTCACCGGAGAGGATTTGCAAGAATGTTGACTTGCCGGCCCCATTGGCACCGATGAGGCCGTAACAATTACCAGGGGCGAACTTGATGTTGACGTCTTTGAAGATGACTCGCTTACCGTAGGAGAGCGAGATATTAATGGCACTGATCATGGGAAACAACTCCTTAATAATTGTGAACTGCATCCCCTCCCCTTAAAAGGAGGGCAAGTCAAATAAAAAAACCACAGGGGATCTCATCCTGTGGTTTCTTAAGAAGTGCAATTTATAGCATTATTAGTGAGTTCAGGCAATCATTTTTGGCTGTCCTCTCTTTGCCATGGTTCTGGAGGGAGTTATTTGAAATAGCGTCTTAAGTCACCAAACCCTTCCTCTTCCAGACGTTCCAGCGGCACAAAGCGCAGGGCGGCGGAGTTCATGCAGTAACGCTTCCCGCTGGGAGGGGGGCCGTCGTCGAAGACGTGACCAAGGTGGGAGTTGGCCTTGGCGCTGCGGATTTCGGTGCGTACCGTAAAGAATTTTCGATCTTCGCGTTCGATCACCGCTTCCGGGGAGATGGGTTTGGTGAAACTTGGCCAGCCGGTGCCGGATTTGTATTTGTCGGTCGAGAGAAAAAGCGGCTCTCCTGAGACGATATCAACATAGACCCCGGCCGCTTTGTTGTCCCAGTATTCGTTGTTGAAGGCAGGTTCTGTGCCCTCTTCCTGCGTCACGTGATATTGCAGCGGGGTCAGCCGGGCTTTGAGATCGTTTGGGTTGGCAGAAACATCGGGCGTTGCCCACACCTTTTCCAAAAATTGATCCCGGCCCGATCCGTGCCGATAGTAGCGATAGCGCAGTGGATTTTTCTTGTAGTAGTCCTGGTGATACTCTTCTGCCGGGTAGAAGGTCATTACCGGCCTTATCGGCGTCACGATCGGCTTGGCAAAACGATGGCTCATACTTAGTGCCGTGCGGGAACGCTCGGCCTCTTGCTGTTGCGCTTTATCATGGTAGAAGATGGCGCTGGTGTAGGCCGCGCCCCGATCGGCAAACTGGCCGTCGGCATCAGTGGGGTCGATCTGCCGCCAAAAGACCGCAAGCAGGCGCGGATAGCTGATGATCGCAGGATCATAGACAACCTGCACCACCTCCAAATGCCCACCGGCGCTGTAGTTCTCATAGGTTGGCGCCGCTGTTGTGCCGCCCATGTATCCAGAGGTCACTGAGATAACCCCTGGCAAAGCCTCAAAGGGTTTTTCCATACACCAGAAGCAGCCGCCGGCAAAGGTTGCCGTCTCGCGGCCACCGCCTGCTACAGAGTTTGTTACGCCAAAGAGTAAGCTTGCAACCACTCCCAGCCAAAGAATATTTGGTATCATTTTGCTCTCCTTGTATTGGGTTATCTTCAGGTACGAGAGGGTGTAATCTTGGCACAGCTAGACGACTGCGCCCCATAATCCCCCAGCAAAGTTTTCGAAACACCCCTCATAAGAGTGTGAAATCAATTTTTTTTATGAAAAAATTTGACACCGATTTTTCTTTCTGCGTATCCTGTACCTGATACGTGTAAGTACGCAGGCGGCAATTGACAATGATACAGCAGAGGAGTTTTTATGAAGAAGTTCAAGCTCAGCAGTAAAATTATCGGTGGATTTGGCATTGTCATTCTTTTGATGATCGGCGTCATCGGCGTCTATCAGTTCTCCTCAATCCGGACCACGGACGGTTTCGAGAACCTTTTGAGCGGAGATATCACCCTGGAGATGAAGGCCAACCACGCAGAAGTCCTGATGGAGAGGGCTCTGCGGGCTAAGAGTAACTTCATGCTGACCTCAGACCTGAAGTACATGGACGAGCATACGAAGAGTGTCGATGCCCTGATTGAAAATCTTACCGCCATCCAGACCATGGAGCAAGACGAAGACCCTGCACAGGCCAAGGTAGCGGCCGAGATGATCACCCTGGCAGGGGAGTACCGGGGTCATATCGACAACCTGGTCAAGGCCTACCAGGCTATCGGTCTAGCCGCTGATCAAGGCCTGCAGGGAGCATTCAGGGATGCGGCCCACGCCATGCAAAAAGCCATGCCAGAGCATGAGCAGGAGGATTTGTTGGTCGCGCTCCTCATGATGCGGCGTTATGAGAAAGACTATATGCTCGCTCCTGAGGTCTATCATGATAAGTATCAGGCCGCTGTCAAGTATTATGGTGCTTTCATCAAAGACCACGAGAACGACATGAACCCGCAAGTGAAGACGATCCTGCAGGAGAACTTTACCAAATACCAAGCCGCAGCCGACAAACTCCTGGCTGACCCGACTCAGGAGATTGAGGCCAATGCCCAAGTGTTAAAGGATGCCTGCCATGCCAGTGAGGCTGCCATCAAGACCGTCAATGTGCCGGGCGTGATGGCCATGGTGTATGACATCAGGAAGAACGAAAAAGACTATATGCTGCGCTTTGATGACAAATACATCACCGCGACCAACGACAAAGTGGCCAAGCTCAAGGAGACTCTTAACACGAGTGGGATTGCCCAGGAGCATATCGATGAGTTCATTGGCCACCTTGACACCTACCAGAAGGCCTTTAACGGCATGGTGGACCAGTACAAAGCCCTGGCGACGACCAAGGGCGAGATGCAGGGGGTTGTTGACCGCCTGCTGCCGATGATCGAAGGGATCGCCACTGAAAGCAAGACGGCAGGCGACGCCATTACCGAGCAAATTATTGGTCAGGCGAAATCCCTGGCCGGCATCGCCATCGCCGCCAGCCTGATCACCATTGGCTTGGCCTTGGTCTTGGCCTTTGCCTTGGCCCGCTCTATCTGTCGTCCCATCGATAACGCGGTGAAGAATATGATGGCAGGTGCCGAACAGGTCTCCGCCGCGGCCGGCCAGGTATCGGCATCGAGCCAGAGTTTGGCCGAAGGAGCTACCGAACAGGCCGCTTCGCTTGAGGAGACCTCGGCCTCCATGGAAGAGATGTCCTCCATGACCCGCCAGAACGCCGACAACGCCAGCCAGGCCGATAGCTTGATGCGCGAGTCCCTTGCCACCATCCAACAGGCCGATGATTCGATGACCGAGATGGATAGTTCAATGAATGATATTGCCGAGGCCAGCGCCGCTACCTCAAAGATCATCAAGACTATCGACGAAATTGCCTTCCAGACCAATCTCCTGGCCTTGAATGCGGCGGTGGAAGCGGCTCGGGCAGGGGAAGCCGGTGCCGGATTCGCGGTGGTGGCTGAAGAGGTGAGAAATCTTGCCATGCGCTCTACCGAGGCTGCCAAGAACACTGCCGCCTTGATCGAGGGGACGGTAAGCAAAGTGACCAGAGGCAAAGAGATTGTCAGCAAGGCAACGGAGGCCTTCCACGGGGTGGCGGAGAGCAGCGCCAAGGTCGCAAGTCTCATCGGTGAGATCGCTACCGCTTCACGCGAGCAGTCGCAGGGCTTTGGTCAGATCAATCAGGCGATTACCCAGATGGATACCGTTACCCAGCAGAACTCAGCCACAGCCGAAGAGTCGGCAGCGGCCGCCACCGAACTGAGCAGTCAGTCGGCCAGTATGATGGAGGTTGTCAAGGAGATGCAGAGTCTGGTCAATGGTGCGGCAACGACCAAAAAAGCGGCCGCACCTCCAGCCAAAACAGAGAAGATCATTGCCGTGCCGACAAAAAGCCGGCAGACAGCCTTACCTGCACCTGCCCTCAGGCGGCCCCCTGTTGCGGCTAAGGCAGCTGCGGCGCCTCCTAAAAGCCCTCGACCGGAAGATGTAATTCCAATGGACAATGACGACTCGTTTGAGGATTTTTAAGCGGCTTTAGTTTGCAGCGCTATGATAGATCTTTGTAACTTCCAGTTCCACGCACAAAGAGCAGCAACCCTTTGATCGTTCCCATGCCTCGGTGTGGGAACGATATTTTTTGGACGCTCCAGTGTCCGTGTCCTGTTAACCGTACTCATCGCTGAGTGGTGTCTTTTTGTTTGCAGGGGTGTATGGAAACGTTGAGTCGACAGATATGGCCAGCAGACGCAAAAGAGATTTCGGATCTTATTCATGCCCTCATTGATGGCCAATTTTTGGTCACTCTGCACCGGCAGGGCGCCCATTCCTTAAGGAGTCGCATTTTAGCGATCCATACCCATCGGCATGTTCCTTATCTTCTCCTCTCCCGACCAACAGAGCTTGATAACGTCTATCAGATCAGTGACCTGCTGTTTAAGCTTAGCGGCCTCCCAATTTTAGGATTTTCCTGTCCTGTCACCCGCGATAGTGAGTTGATTTTGGCAACCATGTTGCCGACGACGCTCTTCTCTGTGGAACTGCGCCACGACCCACGGCTTAGCGCTTTACCGGGGGCCATGGCTACCTTTTTCGTTCCTGGTCGCTCGCAGGTGAATGTCTGTCAGCTGCAAAATATCAGCGGGGGCGGGGTGAAACTCCTTGGCCGGTTAGCTCATAGTCTTGGCAAAAACGACATGATTGGCCCTTGCACCTTGTCGTTAAGCCGGAAAGGAGCGGCCTTTCGCCGTGAGGTGACGATCAATGCCGCAGAGGTCATTAGGGTAGTACAGCAGGGGAAAGACCAAGGACTTGGCCTTAAATTTGCCTTGACTGAGAGTGAGGAGCAGCAATTGCAGGAGCAGCTGGCGTTTTTGCGCCAGAGGAAATAAGAGCGTAGGAGGTTTTCAGCCGGTTTTGCATCGAGACAATAGGACATAAAAAAAGCCCCCGGACTCGTTCGATAGAGTGCCGGGGGCTTTTTTTATGTCCTTCTCATCAGGAGCCCCTCCGTAGGAAGAACTCCTGATGATGCCGTTAATGATTCAGAGCGCCTGGGGGTGGAGCGACGTTGTATTTTGGATCTGCGTGGCAGGCGCTGCAGTTGTTACCTGTGGTAGGAGGTTTGCCGGTACCCTTGCCCGCTGCGTTGCCGATCAACCTTCCATCTTCGGCATGGCAAAGGTCACATCTCATTTTGTGGGTATTCCAAATTGGGTCGTAGCCGGTATGGCAGGTATAGCAATTGGTGCCTGCAGCTGTAACTTGCAGATCGTGGTTAATTGCATTTTTATGCGCATTGAAGGTTCCGGCAATGGTTGTGTGACACTCTGTACAGGTGTTTGTAGTATGGCCTTCATGGCCGGCAGCGCTGCCTTTCAAGGTGTGAATCAAATCGGTGCTCAAGCCGACGTGACAGGCAAGGCAGTTGCCATTATGCACCACGTCAACCGTCTCTCCGGTGTGGCAGGAGGTGCAGTTGCCCTCGGCATTAGCGGTGACATAGCTGGTACCCATGGCAGAGTGGTTGACCTGTGGGTGCGGTCCCGCCGCTTGGCTGGTGTGACAGACTGTGCAGTCACCGCCGCCTGTGTGACCCGCGGCGCTGTTTACAAGGGTGCCATATTGGTCATGGCAGGTGGCGCAACCGAGTCTGCCGTGCATGCCATTGATCAGATCAGAATCGGCATGGCATACGACGCAGGTGGCGGTTGGAGTCACTTCCGTGGTGTGCGGGGTGTTGGTTTTGTGGACATAAAAATTCGTGTGACAATTCATGCAATCGCCAGGGCCATGGGCGAGGGCAGAACCCTTGAGAAGACCGGTAGGCGAGGTGTGGCAGATGCCGCAACTCCAGTTGTGGGTATCAGAAACTGGGTCACCAGCATGACAGGCTGTGGTGCACTGTGGTGTAGCCACGACCTGTCCGGTGTGGTCATTTGACTTGGGGTGGACAAAGAAGTTGGCCGCGATCTCAGTATGGCAGTGTTTGCAGTCGCCTTTGCCATGAAGCGCCGCTCGACCGATCAAAGCGCCGCTACCTGAGTAGGTGCCATCTCCGGCATTATAGGTCAGGCTGTGACAGGTGTCGCAAGGGCTGCCATCGACGCCATGAATGTCGTTGATAAGATTCTTGTTGCTGTGGAAGTGGCAGCTAACGCAGTCGGGCGATGCATCCACCTGGCCAGTATGGTCGTTGGCCTTGGGGTGAGCGGTAAAGGCTGCGGCAATCGTGCTGTGGCAATCGTAACAGGTGCCAGTGGCCCGAGATTGACCTGAAGCGGTAGGCCATTTTGTACTCGGGAAGGGTGTTTTCAGCTCTGGCGGCGAGAGGTGACAGTCGGTACAGTTGCCGTTATGTGTTCCGGAGATAATGTCGGCTTGGTTATGGCAGTTGGCACAGGTGGTGCCGAGATTAGAGATAAAGGTGTGATCGGCGTTGGTTGGTCGGAAACCAAGGGAGGTCGAGTGACAGGGTATGCAAGACACCGAACGGTTGTGGGGAATGGCCGCGATCCTTGGTGTGGGGACTACTTGCGAAGCGCGATCGGGCTGCATGCCGTCTTCGTTATAGTACTTGGTCTTAGTGTGGCAGACCTGGCAGATGCCTTGAGCCGGGGTTGTGACGGGATCGGCGGCGCCGCCGATGATGTTGTCGTCGTAGGCAATTGACGCGTCAAAAAACTTGACGTCTTTGTTGCCGGAGTTTGGAGTGGCGATAGTTTTCTTAATCAATTGCCCATAGATAATGGCAAAGTTGGTATCCGCGGTGTTATAGCTTACGGGAAGTTGGCCCTGCAGAGTGATTGAGCCTGTTCCGTTAGCGGTACCGGCAATGATGGCTGTTGTCTCACTTGTTGCGTTGATTTCGAAGGTGCTTTGCGTGTTATCCAGGATGACCAAGATAAGACCGCGTCCAGGGGTACTCTTTTCTGCCCAGAGGGCCGGGTTGATCCAGTTGAGGTGAGCATCGGCATTTTTGTACGAGAGGGTCGTTGTGTTCGTGCTGCTGTTTGGCAAAACAGAACCGGCACTGATGGTACCTGTCGCCAGGTAGAGATTGCTGCTCAGGGCAGGCTGGGTGTCGAGCCAGGTGAGTTGTTGTTGATAATGCGGGTTGTGGCAGTCAACGCACTTTGTACTCCAGGTGCCGAGATAGCCGTCATGGATATCAGCCATTGACTCCCAGTTGTGACCAATCTTGTTTGGGGCATAGCCGCCCGGGGCATGACACTTGTTGCAGACGCCATCGGTAATCTGATTGTACGGCGTGCTGCTGTTGATAGCAGGGGAGAACTTCCACCAGAGAGAGTAAGCGTGGCAGTCTGAGCATTTTATGCCGTTGGTGTCATTGTGCGGGGCATCAATGACCGAGGCCCCGGCCGAGGTGCAAAGCCATAAGCCAAAGACCAATGCCCCTTGTAGAACGACAAGTTTTTTTAAAAATTTTAGTTGCTTACTCATTTTTTCCCCTCCAGGAATGTGTAGTGTGGTGAAAGTTTGTTCCTTGAATTTATTTTTCTATCTTATGGGGTGCAAAATGTAACAGTATAATCCTAAACCATGGGTTTAAAAAAAAAGCAAGTGTGCGGTCCTTAAATCTCTATCGGCGAAGAGCTGAAAAAACTTGAGCCATCACTCTCTGCCGTCAGTTTCTGGGAGAAATGATTGCAACACATCACAACTCTTACAGATGACCATTTTTTTCTTCCAACTCGTCTGGGCGCTGCACTCACAGATTGTGCCGTTGATGAACCAGCAGAGCTTTCCCGCTTGAAATTCCCATGCAGGACAGGATTTACGGCGCTTGGGCGGGCAACTTTTGACGATCCAGCAGGGTTTGACCTCACCTTCACGATCGCGCATTCTTGAGAGGAGGAACAAGATTTGCCGTTCAGCGTGAGCAGGAATCTGACGCCAACCTTGTTCGTAACTGTGCAGGGTTTTCAGTGAGATGCCAAGGAGCTCCGCGAGCTCTTTTTGGGTCTTGCCCAGTTTTTTTCTCAGTAAACAAAAATATTCTTTATCCACGTGTGCTCCCACTCAGTCAAAACATAATCTTAAAGTAACTACTGGGCCTAGGCCAGTCAATGATAATTTCTACTAACAGGGGGGCTGCAACCAGCCATCGGATCTATCTTCTTGGCATGAATCATTTCCACCAACTCTTGTGGGTTCGTTGCAAATTCTTCGGCAAGCGTTTGTGGGTGGTAGAAGGATTCGTTGAATGAAGAGATCAAATTCAGGTGTTCCCATCGGGTGAGATAGTATTCAATAATTGACGGGAGTTCTGTGAAAATGGTCACCTCAGGCTGCGGGATGCCATAGCTCGAGCGGGCCAATTTTGCCGAGGACAGGGTTTGGCTGCGATAGAAATTCTCCAGAAACATCAATTCGGCAGGCATGCGCGCCTCGATGCTGATCAGACTCAATTTTTTCATGATCCATTTGAGGATGCTTTTGAAAAAATTGGCAATAGAGTAAGGGATATAGATCTCTTTTGGCAGACTGAGCTGCAGGTAACGTTTGATGGTGAGGATGATGTCGGCAAGTGCGACGGGTTCGGGATCAACAAAATTATACGTTTGACCTGAAAATTCGGCTCGGTTGTTTAAGATGTAGTGGATAAATGGCGCAATTTTCTTGGTGTTGGTATAGGAGTGTCGGACACCGGGTTTGGTCAGCATGAAGGGGATTGCCTGGTCGACAATCGAGAAAAACAGTCGATGAAACCCTTGAATTTTATGGTCGTGTTTGCCGTAGACTACGGCCAGACGGATATTTGTGTAGTCCAAGCCCTCGGTTTCGTGCAGATGCTGGAGGGTCATTTCCGCCATCAATTTTGACTTGGCATAATTCGTCAGGCCGGGGGTTAGGGCGATCCTGTCCTCTTCGCTCAGGTCGAGACCTGACGGCATGGTGGCGGACGAACTGAAGTGGATGTAGGGAATTTTTAATTGAAGCGCAAGTTTCGCCAGATTGATGGCGCCGATGTAGTTTGTTTCAAAGGAGAGCAGTGGGTCGGAATCAATAGCGGTGATAGCGGCATTGATGATAAAATCCGGTTTGATTTTTTTGAAATATTGCTTAATGTCGTTGGGTACCCGCAGGCTCAGTTTCTTGCTGTTTGGGGCCACCACGGAGATAGTGTCATCGGCATGGGTCTTGAAATAGTACGTGATAGCGCCGCCGATCAGGCCAGAGCCGCCGACAAGTAACCCCGTTTTTTTCGATTCTGTTTCGATGGCCATGCGCTCTGTCAGTCGGGCAATTGACTCACACCATGAAAGTTGTCAATTCCCTGGTGGGAATTGCGGAGAGTGATGAAGAGACGAGAAGGTCCGCAATCGTGCAAAAAATATTTTTTGAAAAATCGACAGAGCCCTTTCATGCCGGGGGAAAGGGAAATGCTACGAAAAAATATCATCTGCCACTTTGTCGTACCAGGTGCTCCCAAAAATTTTAATGAAGCAACCATTAATTGTGCTAAATGTAAATGATTACGAGGAAAAGGTCAAAGAGTAAAAATATGTTTTTGTGTTGTTTTCTCACCTGAACTGTAGGAAGAATATAATAATCAACGTAACTTCCCAGCGTCACCACAGTGGCCTTGTCAGCGGCCTGCTTATGGGCAGGAGGGAAACATCACAGGCCGTCACCGGTAAGCCTAGCTTTTTAAGCAGTGCTGCAGATTGGGCTGTGCAAGGAGGCGATGCCCAGCCCTCTCCCATGAGCCGACTTGATCTCCGCAATCTGTAGTATTAATGGATAGTTACCAATCAACAGGGATGAAATCACACTGGCATGGCAGTTTATCAAAGAGATGATCTTGGCAAAGTACTGACGGCCATCAAGCAAGGGAAACCCTGTTCGGTTTATCTGGTGATTGGCGATAGCTATCTTTGCCTGCAGGTGGCGGAACAGTTGGCCGTGGCCCTGATACCGGATCCAAAGGATCGGGGGCAGGGCGTGAACCTGATCGATGGCGATCAGGAAGATCCTCTTAACACTTTGGGATTGCTCAAAACCTATAGCCTGTTTGCCGGGAGGCAGATCTTCAGGGTTTCCGGTTCCAAGCTGTTTGACTCTAAAGAAGTTGCCAAAACAATTTGGGATAAGGCAAAGAGTGCTTATGGTAAGGGCGATTTGCGCCAGGCCGCACGTCATCTGGCGCGGTTGGCTGCTATCGGACAGGTAGAGGTCGCAGAGTTGGCCGGGTTGTCTGAGGGGGAGTGGCAGGCGGCCTTTTCCTTTGCCAAAGCAGACGCCACTTGGTGTCTCGAGGTGGCGGGGGCCATGGGTGACAGCACCAAGAGCCCTAGCAGTGGCAGCAAGGATCCGGCCGAGCAGTATGTGGCCGCGATTGAGGATGGACTGCCGGAAGATAATCTTCTCATCTTGCTGGTTGAGAGCGCGGATAAGCGCAAAAAACTGTACAAGAGCATTGTCAAGAGCGGGACGGTAATTGATCTCGCCGTCGCCGAAGGAAGCTCCAAAGGCGCTCGTACCGAACAGGACACCGTGCTTACCGATTTGGTTCGGCAGACGCTTGCCGAATTTGGCAAGAGCATGGAGCCCAAGGCCGTGCCAGCTCTTCTCGAACGGGTGGGGTTTCATCCCGTGGCGGTGGTGCGAGAAACGGAGAAATTGGCTCTTTATGTGGGAGATGCTCCGCAGATCACTTTCAATGATCTTATGGCGGTGGTTGGTCGCACCCGGGAAGATGCGCTGTTTGAGTTGACCGAGGCTTTCACCGAGCAGGATCTCTCGCAAACCTTGTTGGTCGCCGGGCGTCTCTTTGAGAGTGGTGTGCATCCCCTGGTCATGGTTGCGGGCTTACGCAATCAACTTCGGAAACTCCTGCTGGTCGCTTCATTTCGGAGTGGAGGGTCGCCGGATTATGTTGAGGGCATGACCTTTGCCGTGTTTCAAAAAGGGTATTTGCCGGATTTGAAACACGGTCGAGAGCAGTGGCTCAGCCAATTGCCGACACACCCGTATGCCCTGTATATGATGTTTGCCAAGGCAGGAAAGTACTCTGTCCGCCAGTTGGGAGGGCTGTTGGCCACGCTGCTGCAAGCCGAGTTCGCCTTGAAAAGCTCGGGACTCCCTCCATTATTGATTCTTGAGCGTTTTTTCTGGCAGGCACTTGCTGGGGAGGCGCAACAAGTGTTACGGAGATGAGCTTGACAAGCCTTTTTTAGTAATTATTACTCTAATTGGTTTCCCCAAAAGTGCCGGGTTCGGATCAAGGCACAATGCTGGTAAATCGGACAAGAGATCAAAACATCTATTGCGGTACTGCAGGTGCTGGGCAGAGGGAAAAGAGAGCGATGGGCAATACGTTGACCAAACAGAAACAGGGTGTCGAGAATCAGGAACGCGAAGACGTGCATGAGCCATCTCGGTTCAAGGTGTTACTGCATAACGATGACTACACCACCATGGACTTTGTGGTGTTGATCCTGCAATCCGTCTTCAACAAGGACATGGAGACGGCAACCGAGATTATGCTCAATGTCCATAAAAAGGGCATTGGGGTGGCGGGGATTTATTCCAGGGATGTGGCGGAAACCAAGGTGGCGGTTGTGCAGGAGTTGTCCCGCAAGAATGAGCATCCGCTCAAGTGTACGATGGAAGAGGTATGACGATGATCAGCACAAAACTTGAGATTGCCTTGGTAATGGCGATCCGCGAAGCCAAGGCCCGCCAGCATGAGCATGTGGCGGTGGAGCATATCCTCTTTGGCCTGCTACATGATGAGACGGCGGTACGGGTGATTCAGGGCTGCGGCGGCAAGATTGATTCGTTGAAAGAGAAGCTCCGTCAATTTTTTGATACCGAGCTGCTCGGCGGGCGTCTCAAAGAGAATCAGGAGCCAATGCAGACCATCGGCTTTAATCGAGTGCTGCAACGGGCTGTCGCTCACGTCCAGAGTTGCGGAAAAAAAGAGGTGGACTCGGGTGATGTCTTGGTTTCCATCTTCGCCGAACGCGACTCCTACGCCGTCTATTTCATGCGTGGAGAGGGACTCTCTCGACTCGACGTTTTACAATATCTCTCTCATGATCCAGAGGCTGATCGACCACACTCCCCTGAGACGCAGGAAGAGGTCGCACCACCGGAGAAAAAAGAGACGGCGCTGGATAAATTCACCATTAATTTTGCAGCATTAGCGGCTGAAGGTAAGATCGATCCTCTGATCGGTCGTGCTTCGGAATTGCAGCGTATGATGCAGATCCTCTGCCGTCGCCGCAAGAATAATCCGCTATTGGTGGGTGAGCCCGGTGTCGGAAAGACGGCAATTGCCGAGGGCTTGGCGTTGCAGATTCACCACGACAAGGTCCCGGAAGTTTTAAAAAATGCCGAGATCAGGCTGCTAGATATGGGTTCGCTTCTCTCGGGCACGAAATACCGTGGCGATTTCGAAGAACGGTTGAAATCAGTGTTGAAGGAGGTCAAGGCGGCGGGCAACATCATCTTGTTCATCGATGAGATTCACACCATTGTTGGGGCCGGGGCCACCAGCGGGGGTAGCATGGATGCCTCGAACCTGTTGAAGCCCTCCCTGCAGGACGGCTCACTGAAATGTATTGGTTCGACCACCTACGAAGAGTATAAGCAGTATATCGAGAAGGATCGCGCCCTATCACGGCGTTTTCAGAAGGTTGATATCGATGAGCCCTCCGAGGCCGAGACGGTTGAGATCCTGAAGGGTTTGAAATCGCGCTATGAGGCGCATCATGCTGTGAAGTACACCGTTACAGCCCTGCAGGCGGCGGCAGAACTGGCGAAGCGCTATCTCAACGATCGTTTTCTGCCGGACAAGGCGATCGATATCGTCGATGAGGTTGGTGCCATCTATCGTCTGGAGGGCAAAGGCAAGCGGCGATTGATCACCCGCCATGACATCGAAACCGTGGTTTCCCGTATGGCCAAGATTCCCGTACAGAGCGCTTCGAGCTCTGATTGCGAGGTGTTGCGTAATCTGGAAACGGTGCTCAAGGGGCAGATTTTTGGCCAGGATCAAGCCATTTCGGCGATGGTTACCTCGGTCAAGCGTTCGCGGGCTGGCTTAAACGATGTTCGCAGACCGACGGCGGCCTTTGTCTTTGCAGGTCCTACAGGTGTTGGTAAGACCGAGGCGGCGCGCCAATTGGCCTCTGCCCTGACGGTGCATTTTGAACGGATCGACATGAGTGAGTACATGGAGAAACACGCAGTCGCCCGTTTGATAGGGGCGCCTCCTGGTTATGTTGGTTTCGATCAGGGGGGGCTGTTGACCGATGCCATTCGCAGGCACCCCTACTGTGTTCTGTTGCTGGACGAGATCGAAAAGGCTCATCCCGATGTGTTCAATATCCTTCTGCAGGTTATGGATAGTGCCACCTTGACTGACAACGCTGGGCGGCGGGCTGATTTCCGCAACGTGATTCTGATCATGACCACCAACGCCGGGGCACGTGAAATGGCAGGTCACGTCATTGGCTTCACCGGGACAAAGAGTGGGCGTGATCAACAGGCGTTGCAGAGTCTCTTTGCCCCGGAGTTTCGCAATCGCCTTGATGCCATTATCAGCTTCCAGCCTTTGGCCACAAATGTAGTCGAACTGGTGGTCGATAAGTTGATCAACGAGCTACAGGCTCAACTTGCCGATAAGAAAATAACCATAACCCTATCAGACGCTGCCCGGAGCTGGCTGGCGGAGCAGGGGTATGAGCCGGACTACGGCGCACGGCCACTGCGGCGTTTGATTATGAAGGAAATTGGCGATGTTTTGGCCGAAGAAATTTTATTTGGCAGCTTGACGAAGGGGGGGGCAGTTTCTATAGGGTTGAAAAAGAAAAAGTTGACCTTTGCCTTTCTGAAAAAATAGTGGTATACAAAACACATTTTTGTGTGCTTTTCGGGATGATGCTGGGGAGGGCGGTCTGCCAAGTTGCAGGGCGTTTAGTAGTCTGAAAGTCGACCCTGGCGGTTATTTACTGTTGCGAACGGAGTTTAAAATATCGGGCTATCGCCCAGAAGTCGTTATCCTTTCGTGTCATTGACCCATAACAAGTTGTTAACTGTAAGGAGATGGTATCATGAAGAAGATTTATTGTTGTTTGACGTGTGTTGCATTGGCTGTATCTTTGGTTGCCTGTGGCAAGGGTGAGTCGGACTCTGCGAAAGAGAATAAAGCCGCAGTAGTAGCCCCTGCCGGACAGGTTGCACCTGGCACGGAAGCGGCGCAGAGTGCTGATGCGCCTAAAGAGGCGGCAGCCCCCTCCGCCATTAAGGGGAAGGTTGCTGAGACCATGGATGCCAGCGGGTACACCTATGTGCGTCTTGATGATGGTTCCGGCAAGGAGATTTGGGCCGCGGTTCCTAAAGCTGAGTTGAAAGTAGGTGAGGAGGTTACCCTGCAAGGCGGTTCGGTGATGGAGAATTTCAACAGTAAGACGCTGAACAAGACCTTTGAGAAGATCATTTTCGCGACCGGTGTGAGCAGAGGCGATGGCAAAGAGGTTGCTGCCCCTGCTGGTGGTGCAGCAGGAAGCTTTGATGCGGCGGTAAAGAAAGATGGTGCCGAGGCGTCAGGAGGCAGTGCTGGGAATGTGGTTCCTTTTGCTGACTTGAAGGTTGCAAAGGCTTCTGGACCTGATGGTCATGCCGTGAGTGAAGTTTTTGAAAAAGCGGCCTCTCTTGATAAGAAGAATGTGGCCGTTAAGGGACAGGTGGTTAAGGTCTCCAAGAATATCATGGGTAAGAACTGGCTGCATATCCAGGATGGTACCGGTGATCCAAACAAGAACACTCATGACTTAGTCATCACCACCATGGATGTGGCTGAAAAAGGTGATATCGTGACGGTAGAAGGTGGCGCTGTTGCAAACAAGGATTTTGGCTCAGGCTATAAGTATGACATCATTATTGAGGACGCCAAGGTAACCAAGGAAGAGGCCGCCAAGTAACGTTTTTTCTTCGTAGCTCCAGTTCATTGTTCACAACAATACTCCCCGTCTTCGGCGTTGGGAGTATTGTTGTTTCTTGGTAATTGCACGGCGAGCCTCTCTCTTGATGTGGGGTTGTGTGAATGACGGGGCATTGCTTCGGTCTCTCCCCCCGGGTGTGCGATTACGATTTCTCTAATAGACGAAGTGGCGTGGAGTGAAGATTTGTGTTGCAGGTCCTGGGGCGCTTGGGTCTCTGTTTGCGGCTCTTTTGGCGAATGCCGGGCATGAGGTCTGGCTCTTGGATCATCGGGTTGAGCGGGCCCGTTTCGTAGCGTCGCAAGGGATAATCTTGCACGAGGCGCAGGGGCAGAGGGTAGTTTCTGTGCGGGCCACGGCCGATCCTGCTCAGCTTGGTTTGATCAAGCTTATCTTTCTCTGTGTTAAATCCGCTGCCGCCGCCGGAGCGGTGCGCCGTCTTCTGCCCCTCCTCGGTCCAGATAGTCTTGTTGTCGCCTTGCAAAATGGCATCGCCCATCATCGCCTGCTGGCAGAGATTCTTCCACTTTGGGCCTTGGGGGTCACGGCACAGGGTGCAACGATGCTTGCCCCAGGGGTGGTCAGGCATGGTGGCTGTGGTCCAACGTCAGTTGGCTTTCTCTCGGAGGTGGGTGCGTCGGCCCAGCGTCGTTTACAAGAGACGGTTGAACTGATGAATTCCGCTGGGATTGCGACGACATCCCGCTCCGATATTCTGGCAGTTGCTTGGCATAAGTTAATCGTCAATGCCGGGATCAACGCCTTAACAGCGCTGGAAAATTGCGCTAACGGTGATTTGTTGGTCCGCCCCGCAGCGCTTGCCTCTCTGAAAGAGGCGGTACAAGAGGCGGCTCAGGTGGCGAAGGCCTCTGGTGTTCAAATCGCACCAGACCCTGTCGGGATGACAATCGAGGTCTGTCGGAATACGGCGGCAAATATCTCGTCGATGCTGCAGGATGTCCGGAGGCGACGCCAGACAGAGGTCGAGGCGATCAACGGCATGATTGTCAGGCAGGCGGCTCTCTTCGGGATTCAGGTCCCTGTCAATCAGGCGCTTTTGACTGGAGTGCAAACGCTGGAGGCAAAATTTACGTAAGCCGCCTCTCGCACGGCAGCCTGAGCCAGGGCACGAGTCCAAAAATTCAAATAGCCACTTTTTTACTCTCTCTAATCGTTTACGAACATCAAACAGGAGGATCAATGTCAAATTATTTCTTTACCTCAGAGTCCGTCTCCGAGGGCCATCCGGATAAGGTAGCGGATCAGATCTCCGATGCCATCCTCGACAGTATTTTGGAGCAGGACACCAAGGCCAGGGTTGCCTGTGAGACCCTGGTAACGACCGGCATGGCCCTGATAGCCGGCGAAATCACCACCTCCGCTTGGGTGGATATGCCAAAGATCGTGCGCGAGACGATCAAGGAGATTGGCTATAATTCGTCGGACATGGGTTTTGACTACCAGTCTTGCGCGGTGTTGACCAGCATTGACAAGCAGTCGGTCGATATCGCCCAAGGGGTTGATGAGGGTACCGGTGTTGATCTTGATCAGGGGGCTGGCGATCAAGGCTTGATGTTTGGGTACGCGGTCAACGAGACTGAGGTCTTGATGCCCATGACTCTCTATTATGCTCATCGCTTGATGAAGAGACAGGCTGAGGTGCGGAAGACTGGCCGTTTGCCTTGGTTGAGGCCGGACGCTAAGAGTCAGGTCACGATCGAGTACGAAAATCGGATGCCGAAAAGGATTGAGGCGGTCGTGGTCTCTTCCCAGCACTCCCCAGAGGTGGATTATGAAGACCTGAAACAGGGAATCATGGAGGAGATTATCAAGCCGATCCTACCTGCGGGGATGCTTGACAGTGAGACAAAATTTTATATCAACCCCACCGGTCGTTTTGTCATTGGCGGCCCGGTTGGTGACTGCGGGGTGACAGGCCGCAAGATCATCGTCGATACGTACGGTGGCCGTGGCTCGCATGGCGGTGGCGCTTTTTCCGGCAAGGATCCTTCCAAGGTGGATCGATCGTCTGCTTACATGGGCCGCTATGTTGCCAAGAATATCGTCGCGGCTGGTCTGGCTGATGAGGTTGAGGTACAGATTGCTTACGCGATTGGCATCTCCCACCCGGTTTCAATTAACGTCAACAGTTTTGGTACGGGAAAGATCAGTGACTTGAAAATTAAAGAGTTGATTCTCCGCCATTTCGATTTGCGGCCAAAGGCGATTATTCAGCATCTTGATCTCCTGCGGCCGATTTATCGAAAGACCGCCGCCTATGGTCACTTTGGCAGAGAACGGGCCGAGTTCACCTGGGAACGGACGGACAAAGCAGAGGCACTGCGGCAGGACTCAGGGGTATAGATCGCTCAGGGTTTAGCCCTGTCGCAACTGCTTTGTCATCGGTCTCCTCGCATGATGCTGCTCCAGCAGAGGCAACTCTTCCGCGCATCATGCAGCTCGGCTAACCATTTGCGTTAATTAGTGGAATTTCTCCCTCAAAGGTGTTGCTGGATAACAAATTTCCAATAATCGAACACCTATTGATTATTACGATACATAAGGAATACAAATTATGAGTGCAGGAAAGACAGGTGATTATAAGGTTGCGGACATGGGTTTGGCGGCATGGGGCCGTAAAGAGGTGGCGATTGCCGAAAAAGAGATGCCAGGTTTGATGGCGATCAGGTCTGAATATGCCGGCAAGAAACCGTTGAAAGGGGCAAGAATTGGTGGTTGTCTGCACATGACGATTCAGACGGCTGTCCTGATGGAGACCTTGGTGGATTTGGGTGCCGAACTGCGTTGGTCGTCTTGTAATATTTTTTCCACTCAGGATCAAGCGGCGGCGGCCATGGCAGCGGCTGGAATCCCCACTTTCGCCTGGAAGGGCGAGACAGAAGAAGAATTTATCTGGTGCATTCGGCAGACCATCGAAGGCCCGGATGGTTGGCGTCCTAACATGATTCTCGATGATGGCGGCGATCTCACTTTGATGATGCACGAAGAGTATCCGGAATTGATGAAGGATGTGCGAGGCATCAGCGAAGAGACGACAACCGGTGTTATGCGGCTCAATGAAATGATGCGCGCGGGCACGTTAAAGACCCCGGCCTTTAACGTCAACGATTCGGTGACCAAGTCAAAGTTCGATAATCTCTATGGGTGTCGGGAGTCCTTGATTGATGGTATTAAGCGGGCGACTGATGTCATGGTCGCCGGTAAGGTTGCGGTTGTGGTTGGTTATGGTGATGTTGGCAAGGGGTGTGCTGCGGCCTTACGCGGCATGGGTGCCTCGGTGCTGGTGACCGAGATTGATCCGATTTGCGCCCTGCAGGCGGCGATGGAAGGGTATCGGGTGATGACTATGGATGAGGCGGCGGCCAAAGGCAATATCTTCGTCACCTGCACCGGGAATGTTCGTGTCATTACCAGGGCTCACATGGAGCAGATGCCCGATGAGGCAATTGTTTGCAATATTGGCCACTTTGACAGTGAAATTGATATCGCCTCGATCCGTAATCTGACTTGGGAAAATATCAAGCCGCAGGTCGATCATGTTATCTTCCCTGACGGCAAGCGGATTATTGTCTTGGCGGAAGGCCGCTTGGTCAATTTGGGTTGTGCCACCGGCCACCCAAGTTTCGTGATGAGTAACTCTTTCACCAATCAGGTCATGGCGCAGATTGAGTTGTGGCAGAATCATGCGAAATATGAGAATAAAGTTTACTTCTTGCCTAAAATTCTTGATGAGAAGGTCGCATACCTGCACCTGGCCAAGATTGGTGTCAAGTTGACCACGTTGACCAAGGAGCAGGCCGACTATCTTGGTGTTTCTGTTAATGGACCATTTAAGCCGGAGTATTATCGCTATTAGTTTTTTTTGCTGAGCTAGATTTCTGGAGATGGATGCCTCTATGCAGATGAGAAAATTGTTATTCCTGTTGATGATTGCTGGCGCGTGTTTTTTTCCCGCGTCCTCTTCGGCCTTTGTGCAGGAGGACTTGGATCGTTTGCTCAAGACCAATCAGTGCCCCAAGTGTGACCTGAGCGGGGCAGTGTTGGCAGCGATGGATTTGAGCAAGGCTAAACTTGAGGGGGCAGATTTGAGTGGCGCCGATCTCAGCAAGACCTCATTGCGGATGGCGGATATGGCCCAGGTGAATTTGGCAGGGGCGAATATCTCTGGGGCAGTTTTCGAGGCGGCCGATCTCTTCCAGGCCAATTTGACCGGAGCCAACGTAGCGGATGCCCTTTTCGGAGGGGCTTATTTGGCTGAAGCCAAGATGGATGAGAGCCAGAAGGGACGGCTTGCCTCCCAGGAAAAGGCATCCTCGGCTCCGCAGTTGCAGATCGTGGAAGCCGATGAGGAAGCGGCCCAAAAAGCGAGGGCTGAGGTCGCACAGGAAAAGGCCTCGTCGCAGGAGGCAACAGCATTGCTCGCGAAACCTGGTGAGAAGGCAGCGGCGGAGGTCGTCATGGAGGATCCGCCTGTGGGCGAAACAGGTAAAGAAGCTCCTCCCGTTGTCGTGGGAGGGGGCGTTGCCACCGCTAAGAGTATTGGCCCTGATCCCGAGGTTGCTCCGCTGGTGGCAGACATTGAAAAGCCAGAATCGGGGGCAACGTCAGTGCAACTTGCTGAAAAAACTGAGGATACCGACAAGGTCGCGGCGCCAGCAGCATCGGTGCCCGCGGAGGTGGAGTCTGTTCCGGCCCCTGTCGTAGAGAAAGGGGAAGAAAAGGTCAAGGTTGCCGTTGCAGAAGATGAGGCTGTTGTTGCCGACAAGGGTTCGTCTTCTGAGGAAAAAGGTGCACAGGAAAAAATTGCAAAGGTCGAAGCGCCTGAATCAGCGGTGCTTTCCGAGCAAACAGCGGGCAGTCCCCCTGTTGTGGAAGGGACTCCTCAAGTAAAAGTGCCGGAGGCTGAAGCCGCGGATTCGGTCGAGGTTGCTGCCCCAATTACCCCGGAAGCCTTGCTTAAGCAGGCAAAGAAATCGAAGGTCTGTGTGGAGTGCGATTTTTCTGGGATGGCTCTCGGCAGTGTATCCATGAAAGGCTTTTATCTGGAACGGGCCAATTTTGCCGGGGCGCAAATGGCGGGAGCCAACTTTAAGGAGGCGAATCTTAAGTCTGCCAAATTTAGCGGCGCTAATTTGCAGGGAGCGACATTCAAAGGGGCGGATCTCTATCTCGCTGATTTTAGTGGAGCGAATCTAAATGGGGCTGACTTTAGAGGAGCTGCCATGGATGGTGCGACTCTCGGTGACGCCACCTTGACCGGGGCGCAATTGGATGAAGTCAAGAAATGAGGCGGTTGTATAGCGAGCCGGTGAATTCAGTAGGAGGGAGACAATAATGCCGTACGTCAATATCCGAGTGGCAGGTTCACTCGACAAAAAACAGAAAGATGAGATTTGCCGTGGAGTGACCGAAGTGATCGCCAAGGTTGCGGGCAAACCAAAAGGCTCGATCCTGATCTTTATCGATGAAATTGCCCCTGAGAATATCTCTTCTGGCGGGGAGTTGTTGTCGGAACGACGTTGAACGCCTCCCCCCTCGGGGAGTTACGATAAGAGACAAGTGAAAGAGAGTGCCCGCCAGCGCCTCGCCCTTCTCCGGGAGAGGATCAATTACCACGCCCATCGCTATTATGTTCTCGATGATCCAGAAGTGGCGGATGTCGAGTACGACGCCCTTTTCCGGGAGCTGTTGGAACTGGAAGAGCGCTACCCTGACCTGGTCAGCCCCGATTCGCCCAGCCAGCGGGTCGGCGGGGTCCCTCTTGCCCAGTTTCAGCAGGTGCCTCACCGGCTACCGATGCTTAGCCTGGAAAATGTCTTTAACCAGCAGGAGCTGGTTGATTTTGAAGAGCGATTGTTACGGTTTTTGAAGGCCTGTGGCCCGCTAGAGTACGTGGCTGAACCGAAACTGGATGGTTTGGCGGTGGAGCTGGTCTATGTAAAGGGTGTTCTCACGGTTGGTTCGACGCGGGGTGATGGCTTGGTCGGGGAGGATATCACGGCCAATTTGAAGACGATTGCCGCGATCCCTTTGCGATTGCGCGGAAGCGATCCTCCAGAATTGTTGGAGGTGCGCGGGGAGGTCTTTCTGCCCATTGCAGGTTTTCAGACTCTCAATGAGCAGCGTTTGGCAAATGGCGAGACGGTTTTTGCCAATCCTCGCAACGCCGCGGCAGGCTCATTACGGCAGCTTGATCCCCAGATTGCGGCAGCTCGGCCCCTCGATTTCTTCTGTTACGGGGTGGCAGACCCCAACCAAGTCCCGTGCCGGACGCAAATAGGGGTGTTACGCTATCTTCAAACATTGGGCTTTAAAGTGAACGCCAAGGCTACAACCTGCCGGGGGGTGGAGGCTGTGGCCGCTCATTTTGCAGTGCTGAGAGAGTTACGACAAGCCCTTCCCTACGACATCGATGGCATGGTAGTCAAGGTTGATTCGTTGGCCTTGCAAGGACGGCTTGGCAGCAAGGCGCGGGTGCCGCGTTGGGCTGTTGCCTGGAAATTTGAGGCCACTCAGGCCACGACTACTTTGATTGGTGTTGAATACGCGGTGGGTAGGACAGGTGCGGTGACGCCGGTCGCTATTTTGGAGCCAATTCAGGTTGGTGGTGTTGTGGTGCGCCGTGCCACTCTCCATAATGAGGATGAGATCCGGAGGAAAGATCTGCGGCTTGGCGACACAGTGCTTGTGCAACGAGCCGGGGATGTCATTCCTGAGGTCGTCAAGCCGATTGCCGAGAGGCGTTCTGGTGGAGAGCAACTGATTGCGATGCCGACTCATTGCCCGAGTTGCAAGAGTGTATTGCAGCGGGAGGAGGGTGAGATAATCTGCCGTTGCCTCAATCCTGCCTGTCCTGCTCAGCGAGTCAGGGCCTTGATCCATTATGTTGGCAAGGCCGGTCTCGATATCGATGGCCTGGGAGAGAAGGCGGTCGAGCTGCTCTATGAGCAGGGTTTGGTCCGTGATATCCCGGATTTTTATGCTCTGACAGTCACAGATCTCACTAAACTTGATGGCTGGGCGGAAAAATCGGCAGAAAACGCGGTTGCCGTTATCGCCGCCAGTTTACAGGTGCCCTTAGCGCGTTTTTTGGCGGCCTTGGGGATCCGCTTCGTCGGTGAAGTAACGGCTCAGACCTTGGCTCGCCGTTTTGACTCTTTGGAGCAGATTCGGGCAGCAACTCTCGAAGATTTCTTGGATGTCGAAGGTGTTGGCGAGCAGTCGGCCAAAAGCCTGGTTGAGTATTTCAGAAATCCACACGTTGCCATTATGTTGGACGCCTTAGTGACCCGTGGGCTGAACATGCATGTTCAGGACAAGGGGGTGTCGCCGCTGACTGGTAAGGTGTTCGTGTTTACGGGCACACTGAAAAGTTTCTCCCGCGACGAAGCTAAGAGTCGCGTCAAGGCGCTTGGTGGACAGGTGGTTTCGGCAGTGGGTAAGAAGGTGACTCATGTAGTGTGTGGAGAGGGTTCTGGCAGTAAGCAGAAGAAGGCTTTAGCCCTTGGCCTGCCGTTGGTCAGCGAGAGCGACTTTGTGCGTTTGATTCATGACGCTGCGACCCTGTCTCAGAGGGACGAATCCTAATGGCTCTTGTCCGAATGAACGCCGTGGTTTATGGTCGGGTGCAAGGGGTTTATTTCAGGGATTTTACCGTTAAAGAGGCCGAGCGGCTCTGTCTGACTGGTTGGGTGAGAAACCTTGCCGATGGAGCCGTGGAAGCCGAGTTCCAGGGTGAGGAAGGAGCGGTCGCTTTGATGGTCAATTGGCTGCACCAGGGGTCACCCTTGTCCCAGGTCAGTCTGGTTCAGACCAGGGCGTGCACGAATGTAGAGCGGGAGACGGCCTTCTCTGTAAGATATTGATAAACGAGGCTGGCAGACGTTCATCGTTGTTATTGCGTTATTGCATGATAATTTGAAGAGACGGCAGGATGATTTCTTGCCTGATCTTTCGTTATGAAAATACTTTTTACAAATTCTCTTTCATGTTTTGGTCCGGTGGGTAAAATGCCCGCCTCGCAGCTGTCAAAGATGCGAAAATGCCCTCCTTGAGTCCATAATACGTTATGAACAAAAAAAATAGCTCGTTGCGGATTGCTTGCCCTGAATGTGGCAATGACACCGATTTTTTTGAGGTTGCTGACGGAGTGGTCATCACTACCCGCTACCTGCAGAATGCCGATTGTAGTTTCACACAGGACGGTGATGAGTCGCAGGTGTTAGGCGAAATCAAGTTTTTTTGCGGGGAGTGCAACACTGATCTGTCCCATTTTCATCAGCGGTTCTTGGAGATGCTCTTTTGAGAGGAAAGGGCCATTGCTTGCATATTTGGATAATGCTATCACTTTCTATCGACACGATAACTTGTAATCACAGGAGGTCACTATGTGGAAATCATTTGCCCTGTCAATCTTAGTCTTACTTACTACAGCCAGTTGTACCTGGGTCTCATTGACTCGTCAGGGGGATAATGTCCGGGTGGTTTCGGCCTCCGATGTGCAGGGATGCAAGAGCCTGGGCCAGACGAAAGTTTCTGTGCGAGACTTCATTGTGGATAACGTCAAAAGAGATGAGCGCAAGGTGGCTCGAGAGTTGACAGTGCTTGGCCGCAACAGTGCCGCTGAAATGAACGGTGATACCATTACCCCTGCCAGTGAGGTTGTGAATGGTGCGCAAGCCTTTGACGTGTTCAGGTGTATGCCGTAACGGACGACAGTTGTCCCGCAGAGATGCGATTTGGGCTTGAGAAAAGAGGCGTTACGTTGTTGTAAATAATTTCTTCCATGATGCACGATAATGTGATAAACACAGTGCGAATGGCGTGGAATTTTATTGTGGAAGATCGAGAATCAAAGGTCTATATCTCAGAATTACTATTTTAAAGGAGAATACGCAAATGGCTAAGGGGTGCAACTGTGGTGGCAATGATGAAATGTTGGCTCTGAATCTTCCGACTCTGTTCGGCAGCAATGTTTTTAACTTACGGGTAATGAAGGAACGTCTGCCGAAAGAGACCTATAAGGCTCTGCGGCAGACGATTGATATGGGCACGGCGTTGCAGCCCGAAGTGGCAGCTATCGTTGCCAATGCCATGAAGGATTGGGCCATTGAAAAAGGGGCGACCCATTACACCCACTGGTTTCAGCCATTGACCGGTATCACTGCTGAGAAGCATGACTCTTTCATTTCCCCGACCAGCGAAGGGGGAGTTATCATGGAGTTCTCTGGGAAACAGCTTATCCAGGGTGAGCCTGATGCCTCTTCCTTCCCCAGCGGTGGACTGCGTGTCACCTTTGAAGCCCGGGGCTACACCGCTTGGGATTGTACCTCTCCTGCCTTTCTGAAAGAAGACGGGGTCGGAGATGTCACGCTCTGTATCCCAACTGCGTTTTGCTCGTATCGTGGTGAAGCCTTGGATAAGAAGACGCCGCTTTTGCGTTCCATGGAGGCGGTTTCCAAGCACGCTCTGCGGGTGCTGCGGGCGATGGGCAATACCAGCTCTGTTCGGGTAACATCGACGGTTGGTGCGGAACAGGAGTACTTTTTGATCGATCGAGACTACTACCAGGAGAGGATGGATTTGATCTCTTGCGGGCGAACCCTTTTTGGTGCACCTGCACCCAAGGGCCAGGAGTTGGAGGATCAGTATTTTGGTTCCATCAAGGACCGCGTTTCTGCCTACATGAAGGATCTCGATATCGAACTCTGGAAGATGGGCATCTCCTCCAAGACCAAGCATAACGAAGTTGCTCCCGGTCAGTTTGAGATGGCTCCGGTTTTCTCGACCACTAACATCGCGACCGATCACAACCAGCTGGTCATGGAGACCATGCAGAAGGTTGCTCTCCGTCATGACATGGTTTGTCTTCTGCACGAGAAGCCTTTTGCCGGGGTTAATGGTTCCGGAAAGCACAATAACTGGTCGCTCAGCACAGACGATGGCATCAATCTTTTAGAGCCAGGCAACACCCCGGCCGACAACGCACAATTTTTGGTCTTTGTCTGTGCCATGCTGAAGGCGGTTGATACCCATGCTGATATTTTGCGCGCCACATGCGGTAGTGCCGGTAACGACCATCGTCTCGGTGCCAATGAGGCACCTCCGGCAATCGTTTCGGTCTTTTTGGGCGAAGAACTCTATGATGTCATCAATAAGGTTGCCAAAGGAGAAAAGGCCTGTCAGGGCAGTAACTGTCAGTTCATCAATATCGGTGTCGATTCTCTGCCCGAGTTGCCAAAAGACAACACAGACCGCAATCGAACCTCACCTTTTGCCTTTACCGGCAACAAGTTTGAATTCCGCATGGTTGGATCTTCGCAGTCTATTGCCGGGCACAATGTTGCCTTGAATACCATCGCTGCCGAGGCCTTGGATGAGATCGCCAACCGTTTGGAAAAGGCAAAAAATGTCAACGCTGAGATCCTGGCGATTCTTAAGGATACTTTGGCTAAGCACGGCCGTATCGTCTTCAACGGCAATAACTATTCCGAGGATTGGGCTAAGGAGGCCGCAAAACGCAAGCTGCCCAACATCAAGACCACAGTCGATGCCCTGAAGGCCTTTATCTCCCCGAAGGCGATTAAGCTGTTTGGAACCTACAAGGTGTTGAGCAAGGAGGAGCTGCACTCGCGTTACGAAATTTATGTCGAGCAGTATGCTAAGCAGATCAACATCGAGGCCTTGACCGCGATTCAGATGACTAAGCGTCTCTATTTGCCAGCAGCTATCTATTTTATGACGGATCTTGGCAACTCGATCGAGGTTTCCGGCAAGTTCTCTTCAGTGCAGAAGGGGCTCCAGGCTCAGGTAGGTGGTCTGTTGGAGTCGGCGGCCAAGAGTTTGGCTAAGCTTGAAGATGAAACCAAGAAGGCGAAGGCTGTCGATAAGGCCGATAAACAGGCCGCCGCCTATCGTGACAAGGTCGCACCCGTCATGTCTGCTCTTCGTGCCGATATTGATGCCCTTGAGGAGTTGTTGCCGGCAGATCTTTGGCCGGTACCGGTTTACAGTGATTTGTTGTTTAATCTGTAAGATCGGCAAGCGTCTCCTTTGAGCGTACAAAAGCGGGTGGTCAGCGATGATCCCCCGCTTTTTTTGCTTTGTAAGTGGTCTCAGGAAGCCCCGTCCGCTTCGCAGTCTCGTTGCGCTTGCAGAGCTGTCAAGCGGCGATCAACAAAAAACCGTTGCAAAATAAGTCATATTTTGTATTGATTCACCTTTGGCTCAATCCTGACGGCAGTGGTTGCCATGTTCACGGTTGGGCCTGAATTATTTTTTAGGGTATGAAATGCATCTGACAAGTCTGTGGAATTTTAATAAAGCGCATCTGGCGGCCTATATTGAGCGCGCCATAATTTTAAAGAGAGAGGCCACGGCCGGAGTCCGCCATGATACGTTGGCGGGCAAGATCGTCGGTCTTGTCTTTGAAAAACCGTCCACCCGCACCAGGGTCTCTTTTGAGGCGGCCATGTACGGTATGGGCGGGCAGGTCATTTATCTCTCCGGACGGGACACTCAACTCGCTCGTAACGAGCCCCTGAAGGATATGGCCAGAGTCATGTCGCGTTACGTCAACGGCTTGGTGATCAGGACGTTCGGCCAAGAGGTCGTCGATGAATTGGCGCGTTACGCTACGGTACCGGTGATCAATGCCTTGACCGACCTGCACCATCCCTGTCAGATTTTAAGCGACATAATGACCGTCATCGAGAAAAAGGGGAAGATCGAAGAGCAGCATATTGCCTGGATCGGTGATGGCAATAACATGGCAAACTCCTGGATCCAGGCGGCCTCTCGTCTTGGCTTTGCCCTGACCTTGGCCTGCCCCGAGGGCTACGACCCGGATCCCGCTATTCTTGCTGCCGCCCAAGCTGAGGCGGAGCGGCCGATTGTTGTGCTGCGCGATCCTATTGCCGCAGTCAAGGATGCCGATGTCATCAATGTCGATGTTTGGGCTTCGATGGGCCAGGAGGATGAAGCGGCGGCGAGGATAGCTATCTTTCGTCCCTATCAAGTCAACGCAGCCCTACTCAAACAGGCAAAGCCGGAGACAATCGTTCTGCATTGCCTGCCCGCTCACCGAGATGAGGAGATTACGGATGAGGTTCTGGAAGGCCCCCAGAGCGTCGCTTGGGACCAGGCAGAAAATAAGCTGCACATCCACAAGGCGATCTTGGAGAAGCACCTGTTGTCTTGATCGCCCGTCTCTTTTTTTGTTAACTTTGATTCCTTTCCTTGATACCCATGCCCATGACTGAAAAATTTTCGAAAATCGTTCTCGCCTACTCCGGAGGGTTAGACACCTCCGTTATCCTTAAATGGTTGTCGGAAGAGTACCAATGTCCAGTTGTCGCCTTCGCCGCCGATGTTGGCCAGACTGAGGACTGGGATGCGGTGCGCGCCAAGGGGCTGGCAACCGGTGCCGAGAAGGTGATCATCAGCGACCTGCGGGAAGAGTTTGCCCGTGACTATGTCTTCCCTGCCTTTCGGGCCAATGCCATCTATGAGGGGTCTTACCTTTTGGGTACGTCGCTTGCCCGGCCAATCATCGCCAAAGAGCAGGTGCGGGTGGCGGAGCAGGAGGGGGGGGATGCGGTCAGCCATGGTGCCACCGGCAAGGGGAACGATCAGGTTCGTTTTGAATTGACCTATATCGCCTTGAATCCGAAGCTTAAGATTATCGCGCCTTGGCGGATGTGGGACCTGAATTCGCGTACCAAGCTCATGGCTTACGCCGAGCAGCACGCTATTCCGGTGCCGGTGACCAAGGCCAAGCCCTACAGTTCCGACGAGAATCTGCTGCATATCAGCTTCGAAGGAGGTATTCTTGAAGACCCCTGGAACGAGCCAGAGGCCTCGATGTTTAAGCTGTCGGTGTCACCGGAAGATGCGCCCGACAAGCCCACGTATATTGAAATTGAGTACCAGAATGGCAACCCGGTGGCGATCGATGGTGAGACATTGAGCCCGGCGGCGCTTTTGACTCGGCTTAACTCCTTAGGTGGAGCCAACGGTATCGGCCGCCTGGATATGGTGGAAAACCGCTTTGTCGGGATGAAGTCACGTGGGGTCTACGAGACGCCCGGAGGTACCATCATGCGCATCGCGCATCGCGATCTGGAGACGATTACCTTGGATCGCGAGGTGATGAAGATCAGGGACAGCCTGGTGCAGCGCTACAGTGAGTTGATTTACAACGGGTTCTGGTTTTCACCCGAGATGCGCCTCCTGCAAGGCACCATGGATGCCGCCCAGGCTACGGTGAGTGGCATGGTCCGCTTGAAACTGTACAAGGGAAATTGTACACCAGTGGGGCGGAAGTCGGTGAATTCCTTGTACCAAGAGAGTTTTGCCACCTTTGAGGAGGATGCGGTCTATACTCAGTCGGATGCCGGGGGGTTTATTCGGCTGAACGCCCTGCGCCTGAAGATTCAGGCCTTGAAGGGAAGGGGCTAATGACGCTCTGGTTTTGAGAGAGCGAGAGTGATTCCCAAATTTTGAAGAAAAGTGAGTCATGTTGTTTTGCAAACAACATGGATATTGTCT
>JAQUKQ010000002.1 GCA_028718985.1 Desulfobulbaceae bacterium
TAGAATGATCATGTGGGTGATAATGATGGCACGGACAGTTTTGTGAGCGATCTCGTAATAGGGGGCCAAGGGGATAGATATTGAGGTCGCACCTCGAACATCACCAACTTTGTAGCCTTGAGCGGCATGGCATTTCAGGCATGGTTCCTGGGTGATGAAAGGCCGCATGAGCCGGAGCTGTTCTTCCCCATTGTAATTGGTGAAAGTGGTCTCTTCGGTCAATCCTTTATCAAATTTCTCGAGCACCGACCGTTCCCAATCGTCTGGCTTGTTGATGGGATTCAGCAGGTTCAGGCTGGTGAGGTGGCCGCTTGTGCCGGTCAGGGCTGAAAACTGAGTCATCATCTCACGAATCATGTAGGCAGGGTTCATCAGGGTGAGCTTTCTGCCTGATGGTGTTTCGATGTCCCTTTCGGGGACGTGGGAGAGGTAAGGATTTGGCTTTGAGGTTTCATCGATGGGGACATAGACACCGCCATGAGATGTGCCCCACAAGCGGAAGGCCAAGTCTTTGTTTAGGTAGGCATCGGCGACGTTGATAACTATTTTCTTAGTTTGCTCATGCTCGACATGCACTCCCCAGGCAAGAGAGAGACCGATCACCAGGAGCCAGCCGATAAGCATGATTGCGGTGCCAAAATTAAGTATTCTTTCAGCGCGGTTGCCTACTTTCTTCATGATGGATAACCCTCTGGTTGAGCTTTGCAGCCGTCAGAAAATGCCTTGTTAGCTTCTTGTAACGGCTTATGGCCTTTCTGTTTGTTCAGGGAGAGGTGTCTCTGGCTCTGGAGGTAACTCACTGCCGTCTGTGGCATCGGTCTTCTTGCGCCGACTTTTCTTGAGATTACTCTTGTCCCTGTTCTCGGGCATAGGGGCTTCTTGCCTTGTTGTCCTTGGTGGTGCGGAGATCTGTGGGGCGTGTACGGCTTGTTCGATTCCAGGCGGAGGGGCATCCTGTTGCTGTGGAAGCTGCATCTTGCGGCGATTGATTTGATTGTCAATCTCCTGATGGGGCGTCTGTCTGTCATTGACTTCAAATGGTTGCCGTCGTCTCTCCTCATGCCTACTCCGTTCCAACGGCGGGGCTGAGGTACGTGGCGTTGGCGATTCTTCTTTAACCGCTGGCAGAGGGGGCTTTTCATCCTGTGGTGGGGCGGTCGATTCTTGACGACCCTGACGAATGGTCATTTCATCAGGAGAAACTTGACGTGCACGGCCCCCCAATGGTGACTGCCGTCTCACCTCCTGCCTGGTTTCCGGCGGCGGGGTTGCGAGGGGAAGAGACGGTGCCGTTTGTTCGATATCAGGTGGTGGGGCTTCCTGTCGTGCTGGAGGCGGCGTTTTTTGACGATCGGCCTGCGGGCCGATCTCATCACGAGGTGAATGCTTGTCAAGTGGTTGCTGTCTCCGCTCTTGCCTAATTTCTGGTTGGGGTGGAGTTGTGCGATGAGTCAGCGCCTTTTGCTCAATCGCAGACGGCTGTGGTTCTTCTTGTTGTGTCGGGATTTCTGCTCTTGGCTGACTCTGCCGAGTGGTAATTCCATTGGGAAGAGTTTGCCGTTCACGCCGCTTTAATGGCGGCTGTTGCCGCATCTCCTGGCTGTTTTCAGGTGGTGTGGAGGAGCTTTGTGATGTCGGCACCGCCACTTCTGTTACTGGCAGCGGCTCCCCTTTTGAGGCATTGGGCTCTTGCCTGTTGTTTCGTGGCGTTTGCCGCATATCACTATTCGTGAGAGGCAGGGGTTCTTTTTCTGACGAGCCTACGGGAGGGCGCCGATTTTTTTGTAGAAGATGCTGTTTTTGCAGCTTTCCAACATCGATATTTCTGATTCTCTCAGGCGGTTGCATGGTCGCTGGAATCTCTCGGACGTCGGCTGATTTCGTTCGTCTCTCCGGCTCGATTTGTGGGCGACCAATACTGATTTTTTCCTTCAGGAAGGGATTCTCCTTCACTTTGAAATCGACATGTTTGCCACGAACAAATGTGTCGTGATGGACAGTGGTTACCGAATTCTCCACGGAGACATTCTTGTAGATATTGTTGACTTCCATATGTCGGACATCGACATGATTGATGTTGACGCTATGAGGCCCGTAGTTGCCGTGCCCGTAGTAAACTTCTCTGGGGGCAAGTGGTACCCACGAGACAAAGGTCGGGGTGCGAACCCAACCAACGTATCCCGGACCCCAATAGGCTTCATGCCGGGCAGGCGGCACCCAGCACCAACCATGCCGGGAGATGAAGGACCATCTGCCGTAGTGGTAGGGTGCCCAGCCCCATGGTTCTTGCGCTACCCAAACGTAATCACCATCTACCCATAGCCAGCGCCCTTGACGATAGGGTGCCCAGCCGCTTGTCACCTGTACGGTAGGTCTCCAAACGTAGCCGTATTCCGGCATGGATACCCATTCACCATTGCGGTCAAAATCACTGGCGTATCCTGCGAGCTCTTCCGGCAGATAACTCATGCTCTTTTGCTCCTCTTCGAGCTCCTTATCAAGATCGCCATTCCATCGCTCCCAGCTGTCAATCATGCCAAGTTCCGAGAGATCAGCGGAGTATTTGTCAATCGATAGCTGCTTGCCGGCGGGTACGGTTGAATCACCTTTTCTGCTTTCAGCGATGATCCTGCCAAGGTAAACTGAGAGGGTGGTCAATCGTTCATTGGGGACTTCGGCGCTGAACTTGGCGCGTTCGTAGACCCGAACCGAGGAGAGAGGGGTGTCAAGCTGCAGTGTCGTGTCTCTCTCGCCATTTGCATTGACATAGGCCAACCCCATGCTCAAATAAAACTGCAGGGCATCATTTTCAACCGTTAGAATGTCAAGGGCCGATTTCTCAGCAAGTCTGACGATGCTGCCACGTCTGGACTTTACCTCGGCACGACCTCTATCAGGCACCCAGATCTGATCACCAGCCTTAAGCGGAAAATTGATAACAGCGGCACTCCAATCTTGCGTGTCGGCTGTTTTTATCTGCACGTCACCTTCGATGAGACTTAAACGCAACTCGCCAAGGCCAGCTGTGGCGGCAACGTTTGGGACAAGCAGGAAGAAAAGCAGAAGGAGAGTTTTTTTAAGTGTTAGCGTATCCATGAGGGGTTTTCTCGGGGGATAAGTCATGATAAGGTTAGGGCAGCAGATGCCCGGTTATTTGCTGGATTCGGTGATCTTCTGCCAACAGTAGGGGTCCCGCGCCAGTAGAGGGTCAAGGCCCATGCCATGCGTTACGGCCAGGCAACCGCCGCAGAGTGGTCGGAGGTGGCAGTCGCTGCAGGCGGCACTTCCTTGCCGGTAGGCGGTCGCACGTTGTGAGTCATAAATCGTGGCGAAGGGTGTTGTAAAGACGTTGCCAATGGGTGAGGGGAATTTCCGGCAGGCATGGACCTCACCATCCGCCAGTATCGAGACGAAGTTGAATGCTGCCCCGCAACCGTGCCCGGCGCAGCCGCCAAAGAGTGGTTCCGTTGTGCCGCTTGCTTGCAAGTTAAACAGGTTATCCTTCAGCCCCATGCAGGGGTTGTTTTTTGCTGCTGAGCGGTATGAGGCGAGAAATTGCTGGTAATCTGCAATCTCTGGTCCTTGCAACTTTGCCCCTTCACCAACCATGGCCAGGCGATTGAAGGTGAAGAGGTCGACCTTGTCACGAAGGATTTCAGCCAGAGGCAGGACTTGCGACTGATTTTCTCGAGTCAGGGTGAGCATGACCATCGAATAAACGCCAAGCTCTTTTAAGAGCGCCAGAAAATCTATCACCCTCGCGAAATGGCCGGTGCCTCGAATGTAGTCGTTATGCGCTGCCAAACCTTCTAGGCTCACTTGGTAAAACAGGGGCGGGGCGATGGAGATCAGTTCTTCTATCTGTAAACGCGGAGCTGGGTTGCCAAGGATGGCGACACCGATATGGCGTGCAACAGTGGCGCGATAGAGTTCGGCAAAATGGGGATAGAGCAGGGGATTGCCGCCAGTGAATGTCACTTGTCCCTGCACAAAGCGGTGCCTGCAAAAATCGCGAAACTCATCGAGAAGGGTTATGGCACGATCAAGCGGCATGGTATCACGACGGGAACGGTCGTAGCAATGTTTACAGTGCAGATCGCAGGCTTGGGTGACATGCCACTGTAAGGTAAAGACCTCGGCGCGCAGATGCTCTTGGGCAATGTCGCTGTGCTGCGTAATCGGCTGGGGGCGGCAAATGGCCGATGGAGGACTGAGAATGATGCCGTCTGACACAGCCTGCCGCAGGGCCGCATCCATCAGCCCGATATCGACCTCTTCGTTTTGGGCGATCATCTCGGGATTAAGCCCTTCAGCTATCATCTTCAGGGCCAGGAGATGGGCCTCTGTTGCCTGTTGAATCTGAAAGTGCAAGTTTTGGGGATGACGCCAGATCATGATGAAGGTATTGGCCTCTGGCGAACAGGCGGCGTGAGAATCGGTCAAGAGTCGGTCAAGCCCTGACCACTCAACTGCAATCAAGTTGAGAGAAGGATTGATGGTCATCATCTTGACGACTGCGGGGAATGTATAGACCTCTTTTCTCACCTTGCCTACGGCCTCTTCCAGGCGGAAGAGATCTGGGAAAAAGGCAGGAAGTTGTCCTTTTGCGGCATGAACTTGCAGTCGGTCAAAGCGTTTGTTGTGATCGGGGTGGGTCAGCAGGGAGTCAAAAAGAGACTTGGCCTTTGGGCTTAGCACTGCTCTGCACCCCGAAAAATTGCTATCCATTGTCTTCCTTGATTAAACAGAACATAAAAAAAGGCAGAACCCCCTGTCTGCCTTTTTTTATGTTCAAGATGGCGTTGCGTCTCTTGCTATTTCGTAGCGGCCGCTGCCTCTTCAGCTGCTTTTTTCTCAGCCGCGGCTTTTTCCTCTTCGGTCATCTCTTTGACCGTCTTGGCAGCGTTTTTTGCATCATCGGTTGCCATCGCCTTCATCTCTGCGCTTTTTTGATCGGCTTTCATTCCACTACATCCGGTACTACCTGCACCGGTACTGTTTCCGCCTCAGCCGCTGCCTCCGACTGCCGTGCCTGCTGTCAGGGCAACTCCAGCCCCTGACAAGAGGCTGGCAATGCCAACTCCTGCCAACAACTTCTTGATTTCATTTGTACCCATGAACGCTTCCTCCGTAAATTGGGTTTATCTGAATGATGAACATGATGAGGTCCATCATTGTTGCTTGTGATGCAACTACTAAAAAAAAGGCTATCAGGCAGTTTGATGGGTGTCAAGGGTAAATAGTACTGACGATATGCGTTACTTGCCAAAAACGCGCTTGAGGAGATCGGTTGTCTGTCTGGCTGGATTTTGGCGAATAGCGGCCTCTTCTTTAGCCAGGTAATAAAAAATTCCGGCGATGCCTTTTTCTGTCACATGTTGAGTAAGGTTTGCTTTGGCATCTGGCACGAAAGGGATGGCCTTGTATCTCCCCATTGCGCCATCATAGGCTTGCACCGCCCCAACCTGAGAGAGACTTGCATCAACAATGGGTGTCATATCCTTGGTGAGTGAGGTGGTCAGTTTTTCTCTGAAATACCTAGTTGCCGAATCTTCTGGCCCACTGTAGATGGTTTTGACATCTTGGAAGGTCATCTCTGAAATTGCCTGCAAGAAAAGTTTCTTGGCTCTAGGGGCAGCGGCCTCAGCGGCCCGATTCATTTTTAACTCAAGGTCATCAAGTAAGCCCGACATGCCGGCCTTGCCAAGTACCGTTTTTACAGTATCGAGTTGCGCTGGCAGGGGGATATGGATGGCAGGATCGGCATTGAAGCCGTCGGCTTTTCCAAGTTTACCGACAACTCGTTCGCTGCCAATCTGCAAGGCTTCCTTGAAGGCTTTGCTCATATCACCTGTCGACGGCTCTTTTTTGTTGCTTACCCCTTGCGGCATCGAGCCCAAGAGTTTGGAGCCTTGCTCCAGCCAACCCCCACTTGCCTCGAGACTGAAAAAAAGAAGGACGAGGCAAGCAAGAGAAACTCTGCTCATAATCATGCGTAGACCAGCTCTTTGACAATGATTCATGTCATCTATCCTCCTGGGATGAAATTTTTGTGTCACAAACGGCTACTTGAAAAATCCCTGCAAGCGAGTGTTTATTTGATCCTGAACCTTCGTCTTGACTTGTTCTTTTACGGCATCGGCTTTTTGCTTTACTGTTTCACCGCCAATGGCAGCAAAATCGAGGGTGTACTTCAGGGCGCTAAACGGGCCCTTGACTCGAACTGGTACGGGGATGCCGTTAAGGTCATCTCTGCCGCCTTGTCCTTTAAGCGTTGCCGCTAAGGTAGCTTTGGCGAGATAGTCCATGCTGTCGTGTGCAATATCGATATCTCCAGCACCGGACAAACGCAGCAGGGGGGATTTCAAGGAGAGGTCATCGTTGTGTGCTACCCCTTTGTTAATTGCAAATGTCGCCTTTAGTTCGGTGAAGTCAGTCTTCTCCGCACTGTTGGCGGACTGTGTCTGGTTGTTTGCACCACTCATCCCCAGGATGTTTTGCGCATCACGGATCTGCTTCGCGATGTTGATGCCCTGGATAGCTCCATCGGCCAAGTTGAGCGACATTGTACCGTTCATCATGTTCTTTAATCTACTGACGGTGTTGCCCTGCATGGAGAGGTCGAGCCCAACATCACCCCTTCCTTCCAAGGTGTCGAAATTGGCAGCATCTTTGGTCAGCGGCGCAACATTGATGCCGATTAGATTTTGCGTGATCGTGATTTTTGGAGTGTTGGTGGCATCGATCGCAAGGCTACCTTTAACACTGCCGTCATAGAGATTGGCGCTGAGAGGATTGATCTCCACCTGTCCGTCATGCGCTTTCAGGTCGAGACTGACGGCTGTAGATTTCACGTTTGCCACTTTCAAGGCGCCAATATGGACTTTGCCTGACATATTGAGTTTACGTAAGCCGGAGAGATCGAATGACTGCTCCGCCTCCTTCGCTGCTTTCGGGGCAGGGGGAGCCGCTTTTTTGGGGGGAAGATACAAATCTGCGTCAAACTGATCGACATCAAGATCAAATTGAATCGATGGGCTGGCAAAGCCTTTGGTGTTTATCTTGGCCTTGATCTGACTTTGTGCCAAACGACCGGAAAGGTCAAGCTCGACACTCTCTTTGCTGAGGCTCAACGCACTCTTTCCTTTCAGTTCAGCGCGTTGCGATTTACTGGGGAGTTTTTCTCCTGTAGCATTGAGCGTTAGCGTCAGATTGTCCAGGTGGAGTTGTTGCTCTTTAACATTTCCGGACAGTGGCGAGCTGAGTTTTAACGTGAGTGCCTGTTCCGCTTGTTTTACATTAAGATCGAGGCTGAAAGCGCTGCTCTTGAAGGATTTGGCGCTTCCTTCAAGGCCAGGCAGAGAAAAGGCGGCTGTGACAGAGCCTGATTCCCCATCAAGTTTAGTGTTTGCTGTTAGCACGTCACCGGAAAATGTATCCTTGGCGAGTGTTACATTTTGGGCAAGCAGGCTGGCCTCAAACCTCTCTTTTGCTTTGACGCCCATCGCTTTAAACGATAATTTTGCAGTGCTGAACTCATGGCTAGTCAGGTTGGCACTGATGGTCCCGCTGGCTTGCAGATTGAGATCATTGGTGTCAAAAGCTGTTCCCTTCATCTGTAAGTCCATGTCTTCCAAACGATACTGCTTCTTGTCCAGATCAAAGGTCAGAGTGCTCTGCAGCCGTGAGGAAAGATCAACGTTTGGTGCACTGGCTTGCACCACAGCAGAGAGGGTGATAGTCGTGGGGGTGTTATTTGCCAGGCGCCCGCTCTTGAGGCAGAGCTCTTTAATGGAGTATTGTTTGGCTGTGGCCTCATCACGATAGGTGAAGCTTGTCTTTTCGATAGATATTGCGGCGATATCGAAGGTAATGTGCTGGCTATCTGTCTTTTTATCTCCTAGAGATGGAGCTTTTTTTTGTGAAGCGAGCAGGTCATCGATATTGGTTGAGCCATTATTTTGCCTGAATATGGTGGTCTGTAAGCCGCTGATGGAGACATCTTGCACCATTACCTGCTTGCTGAACAATGGCAAGAGTGCCAAAGAGACACGCATTTTGTCGACGGTAATCAACTCCTTATCACTCTTGACCTCAGAGAGCGACACCTTGCCCAGTTCTGCGCCAACATTAGGGAAAAACGAGAGCTTGACGTCACCATCAATTTTCAGAGTACGATTTTTGCTCTCATGTACGGTCTGAATGATTTTTTCTTTGTAATCGTTCGGGTTGAAGGTAGCAGCCAAATAGCCTGCGCCTAATAGCGCTACGCCAGCAAGGCCACCGGCTCCAAGCAGGCAATAGGTAAGGAATTTGTTCATGGCCTCTCCGCTTGATGTGACACAGGGAAATCACCTTTGTAGCGATACGTTAGCACCGAGTTAATTGTGACATGCTGAGGCCTGGTAAGTCAATTGATTTCCGGCTTTGCTGTTTGGATCGATTGAGGTAAAGTGAGGGGGAATAGGGGGAGAATCTTTGTGAAATTATTGAGGAGGAAATAGTGATGTTCGAGCAATCATTGGTCAGCAAACATTTTTGTTTATTAGTCATCTTGGCGTTAGCCGCCCTTTTTCTGTCGGGCTGTGGAGCCATGGGCGTTAAGGAGCGCCCACAAGTAAGTCTTGCGAACGTAGGTCTCGAAAGTATTGGCTTGTTTGAGCAACGACTTGCCCTCTCTCTACGGGTGCAAAATCCCAACGGCTCTGACATGGAAATTCGTGGGTTATCTTGCACGTTGGATATCAATGGGCAGCGATTTGCGCAGGGAGGTAGCTCGAAACCGGTGACGGTTCCTGCCTATGGCGATATGTTGATGAAGGTCAATGCTAATGCTGGCACAGGCAGCGTGCTGCGTCAAATACAATCGCTTGCTGTGGGCGGACGAGAGGCAATTGATTACCGCCTGCAGGGGCGAGCTGATGTCAATGGCCTTGGACTGGTTCCCTTTGATCAGGTTGGCGATATTCCCCTGATGTCCCTGTTGGGGCAACCTGCACAGCCTGGGCACAAATTCTGATGGTGTCCTGATTTTTTACCACAAAAGTTTTCTCTCCGACTGAAACTCCATCCTCTTGCCGGTGATTGGATCGTCAAATTGCAAAGCTTGGGCGATCAGTTGCAGCGGTTTGTCAAAGTCGTCATCACGTTTGGGGAGGAGATTGGGATAATACCTGTCGTTGATAATCCCAAAACCTAAGCCACTCAGGTGAAGCCGTAATTGATGCTTTTTGCCGGTGATCGGCTGCAGCAGAAAATGACCTTTTTCTCCACGGGCTTCCTTGAGGGTGATCCGTGTGCGGCTGTTGATCGGGCCATTGGCGGTTTTGACCCTGAACCAGGGCGAGCCGACCTCGATTCGATTCTCAATCAACCACTGCTGTTGCTGTTGCGCCTCTGGGTAGTGGCAAAGTGCCTGGTACGTTTTTTCTGCGGCGCCATGCATGAACAGATCGTGGTAGACCCCCCTGTTCTGCTTCTTTGTTGAAAAGAGCACAACTCCCGCGGTTTCGCGGTCGATTCGATGAATCGGCGCTAGGTCAAGAATGCCAGTTTTTCGTTGCAGGCGTCCCAATAAACACTCGTTAACGTAGGGGCCACTAGGGATTACTGGCAGAAAATGCGGTTTGCAGGCCACGAGTATCTCATCATTTTGGAAGAGGATACTCTCTGCAAAAGGGACAACGGGCTCTTGGCTTTGTTCACGGAAATAATAGATTTTCTGCTGGGGGATATATGGTGTGTGCGCAGCAATCGGCAGTCTTCGGTCGTTTAAGACCTTGCCTTGCTCAAAGCGTTGTTGCCAGATTTCGGGGGATACTTGGGGAAATCTGGCGACCAGAAAAGAGAATACGGAAGGATAGGGCGGCTCAATTTTCGGCAGGGTTACTTTTGAGGGGTGGAGTGCGATCGCCATGGTGCGGAGATGACTCAGTTGGCCAGGGTGCTCATCTCGTTTGACCTAAACGGATGATAATTTGCTGCAAGCGCAGTTGTGCTGCAATGATGTCCGCACGGCAGGCAAAGGCTTGTGTTTTTTCCGGATTTGCTGGATCAAAGCCACCAAAGAGAGGGTGGCGACCTTTCAGCGCGTTGACGAAGGCGCGATTTAAGCGGTCTTCGGGTTCGTCAGACTGCTTCATCTCCGGCAAGGAGTACCAAGCGTGAAAAGAGGCGAGCTGCATGGCTTTTTTCAGATCATGCTGGAGAGGTTCTGTGGCGGCATAACCATGGCGGAAGAGATCGCGCATACTCCACTGTTTCATCAGGTCGACAGCCCTGAGGGCATCGCTGGTGCTTTTTTTAGGTTTTTTTTCGGGAGACATTTTGGTGAGCAAGGACTCCAGGCCAAGGGAGATTGTATCCCTCACCCGCATGGCGATGTCTGCAACGTATTCAATGTCCCGTGGGGTCTCGCCATAGGCGATGATGGCCGTGTTGATGGCCCAGACGAGTTCTTGCTCAAGGCGGCACAGGGCTGAGGGTTCTGAGATCAGAGCCAAGGCTCGCACCAACAAGTTGGATTCCCCCAATAATTGAGCGTAGAGGGCTGGCAGGCGAGTGACGGCACACTCATCTGGCTCCAACGAACGGGGCGGTGGTTGCTGACGGGGCGGTGTGAAGAGGATTGTCGCCTCGTCTGCAGCAACAAAACCCAACTCGTGCATGCGATTGCTTCTGAAGCGCAGAGCCTCCTCCTCTACCTGACTTGGCATCTCCCAGCGTACCGAGGAGATGAGATGCCTGGCCTCCTCTTCATCGTAATTGTAGAGTGCCCCGACAAGCCCCAACGGATTGATCTTCATCGGTTCGTCGCCTTTAACCTCCAGGAGATAGAGACCGTCGGGCGTGCTGGCTCGAAGGGTCTCTTCAATGTCGTCTTCGGGGTCTGGAATCTGGTCATCTTCAAAAGAGTAGACCTTCAGTGTTTGGGCCAGGAAGAGGATCTGCACCTCATGATCCAAGGCCAAAAAGGTTTGGGCTACGATAGTTGTATCGGCGTCAATAAAGGCTGCCAGCCATTCCCCTAGAGCACTTGCCTGAAAATCATGGCGCTGCCAGCAGGTGAGATCAATGTTGGCCTGTAATTGTTCTTGTGTCAGGTGCAGAAGCAACGGCTTGGCTTGTTCAAGCCCCAACTCCCGTGCAATCAGATAGGCCTCAAGTGGTTCTAAGGAGGCGACTTCTTCGGCCTGATTTTCGGACTCAAGCAGTCTAGCACCTCGACGGGCCAGGGCGCGGGTGAGGTCGGCTCGGAAACGGGTCAGTTCTATTATGTTGTTTGTCATTGTCGTGTCGGTGTGGGTGAAATGGCAAGCGGGTCGTTTTTTGAGGCTTCACGACTTCCCTCTAGGGTGAAACATCGATGTTGTCGCAAAAGCAAGGCTGCAGAGTACCACACCGGACGCTCACTGCAAAGCAAGGAAAGTCGTTTTGTCGATGGAAGATACTGTAACGATATCGTTAAAAAAGTCGGATCACGCTGAAATGAGAAAGGTAAGGGGTGCTTGATAGGAATTGTTGAAAGAGACCTTAGTCAATAAACTGACGGATCTCATTTTGTAGGCAAAGATATTGGCTGTCAAGGAGGGGAAGCAGGGCGACGGCTTTATCGATTTCACCCTCCCTGCCAGCCTCTTCAAGCTGCCAGGCGATCTCTTGAAACGCCAGGGCGCTGATGTTTCTTGCCGCACCTTTCACTGTATGTCCTTGATCCTTAATCTGCAGGGCATCACCACTTTCTACAGCTGCGCGAAGCGCAGCGATTTTGCTCGGCATGTCATCAAGAAAGACGGCAAGTACCTCTTCTGCGAGTTCCCTATCGTCCATCAAACGGCAGAGGAGGTCGGTACGATCCAGAATAAGGGTGTTTTTCTCTACCGCCATTTGTTCAGGCAGTCCCTGGATTATGTCGCAGGGGATGTTGCTTTCGACCTCCCTTCCCAACCATTTGAGTAGAACCAAGGCCAAGGCCCGGATTGACAAGGGCTTGCTCAAGTAGTCGTCCATGCCGGATGCCAGGCATTTTTCTCGATCACCAGTCAGGGCATGTGCGGTCATGGCGACGATGGGGATTCTCTCTCCTTCCTTCTCGATGGCTCTGATGTTTGCTGTAGCGACCAGACCGTCCATGAGCGGCATTTGGCAGTCCATGAAGATCAGGTCGTAGGTGTCGTCTTGAAAGGCTCGTAAGGCCTCCTGACCATTTGTTACGACGACGGGTTCAATGCCAAATTTGTTGAGCAGACCGAAGGCAACTTTTTGGTTGGTCAGGTTGTCTTCGGCCAGTAGTACTTTAGCTCCTGGTCGAAGTGCAGAGGATAAGCTCTCAAAGGGTGTTGTCTCTGAGATGACTGCTCGACTGAGGGGAAAACTGGATTGTCCATGTTGCACTGCTATCATGGCGGTTGCCAGAGCCTGCCGTTTAATGGGCTTGTCAAGCAGGGCACTGATGCCTTTTTTCTTAAGTTCTTGAGAGTTTGTCTGACGACTCATGGGGCTCATCAAGAGCAGACTTGGGGTGCCATAGTCGTTCTCTGCGCTAAGTAATGCCCACAACGAATTTTCGGGATCATCAGAGAGGTCATCGCCAAGCAGAACTGCCTGAAATGATGTTCCTGCTGCCATGGCTTGACGGAGCAGGGAAAGCGCCTCGGCTTTGGAGGCCGCCTCCGAGGTGAAGCAACCCAGTTCGGCAAGCATGAGTGTCAGGCACTGGCGGCAACTGCTGTTGTTATCCACCACCAGCACCCGCATGCCAGCGTCAAGCAAAGGGGTGCTGGTAGATATAGAAGGGGATGGCTGTACGGTTTGGTCGAGTTTGGCGGTGAACCAAAAGAGAGAACCTTCACCTTTTTGGCTCTTCACGCCAATCTGCCCGTTCATTAGCTCAACAAGCTGTTTGCAGATAGCAAGGCCAAGCCCGGTACCGCCAAAGTTTCTGGTAGTGGAGGTGTCAGCCTGAACAAAAGGCTTAAACAGAGAGGATATTTCTTGGGAGTCGATGCCGATACCCGTGTCGCTGATCTCAACGAGCAGTGATATTTTTTTATCGAAAAGTTCCGTTTGCCTGATTTTGATCGATACCTCTCCATGGCTTGTAAATTTTATGGCGTTCGATGTGAGGTTGCTGATGACTTGGCGCAGGCGTACCGGGTCTCCATGCACGCGACATGGAAGTTGACTATCAATTTGGCAGATGAACTCGACCCCTTTTTTCTGGGCTGAGATGGCCAAGAGGTCGCTACACTCTTCAACAAGTGCGGCAAGGTCAAAATCGATCGCTTCAAGAGTCAGCTTACCGGCTTCTATCTTAGAGAAGTCAAGGATGTCATTGATGATGAAAAGCAACGCATCGGCGCTGGAACGGATGGTGCTCAAATAATCCCGCTGTTCGGCACTTGGGTTAGTGTTCAGCAAGAGGTCTGTCATGCCGATAACACCATTCATAGGCGTCCTGATCTCATGGCTCATGTTTGCTAAAAAATCACTTTTGGCAGCATTGGCACGATCCGCTTCAATGGCCAGTTTGTTGGCCAAGGAGATGGATTCTTGAAGATGACGGTTGCTTTCTTGCAGTTCCTCCTTTGACTTCAGCAAGGCGTTTTCGGCGATTTTTTGCAAGGTAATGTCTTTGCACGACTCGATCATCTGAATAACTTTACCGTCTTCATCAAAAATTGGAGAGGCGGTGATATCGACCCAGCGTGATTCACCGCTGGCGGTATAATGGGTGTGCAGGATATTGACCGGTTTTTTGTGTTGCAAGACAAGGGGTAGCGGACAAGGGTCATTACTGCCGGTGCAGGGGGTATCCTGATGGTGTGAGACATGGTGACAACACAAGTTTTTGCTCACCGGGTCACCTCCTGCCGCTTGGCGGACTGCCTTGTTGGCCATGACGATTTTGTAGTTGCGATCGATGACCAAAAAGGTGTCTGGGATGGCGTCAATGGCGGTAGTCAGTTGATCATGGGCGCGCCTGAGTTCTTTTTCTGCTCGGGATGCTTTTTGAACAAAGATCCAGAGAAAAGAGAGAATGCCGCCTGAGGCAAGGGCCAACAAGCCACCGGCAAGAATTTTTATGGTGTTTAAGTGATTTTGTTGCAACGTCAGGTCACGGTCAATTTCGATGGCGCCTTTAAAAACACCCTTTTGCATGACAGGGATTATGGTTTCAGCAATAAAGGTGGTGAGGAAGTCGTTGCCGACTTGTTGGTTTAGGCGGACAATTTTCGATGAGTTGATTCCCTTTTTGACCGTGTCGAAAACCTCCTTGCTTTTGTTGATTGTGTTGCGATCTGCCGGTTGACTGGCATAGATGATAGTGCCGTTAGCCGAAAAGATGATTACTCGTTTGAGATCAAAATCTTCGACAATCTCGTTTATTGCGGACGATGGTGGTGGTGGGCCCGCAAAACAGCTTGGGCAGAGATGTTGGAAATGGGTGACGATCTGAGCGGCGTCACGCTCCATTGAGGTGAGCAGGAAATTATCGAAGAGCGGGAATATGTAAAAGTAGTTGAAGGAGACAAGGGCAATGACCGCAACGCATAGGGCATTGAAGATGTGCTTGGCTTTGATTGATTTTTCGTTCACAAGAGCTCCTGAAATTACCTGAGTATACGGTCTTGATTCAGTATGGAGACAAGGGCTTTCACTGTCAAGAAATAGTACAGAGTGAAAGGAAAATAGAAGAGATGTTCTTGGTGTAGCATAATCAGGATCGTGAGTCGATGGGTTCCGTTACGGGAGTGCAGGAGAGGGAATAAAAAAAGGTCGATGCACCGGTGGGCGCATCGACCTTTTTTAATGAAACAGAGCGGGAGGTAAACTATTCGATCGTGCGTGGGTAACGCAGACTTTCAACCATTTTTTGGACAGCCATCGGCGGCTCTGGGGTCATTTTAGAGACGACATACATGATCACGAAGTTGATGACCATACCGACGGTGCCGATTCCTTCAGGAGAGATGCCCATGAACCAGTTGGCGGCTACGTTGTAGGAGGCTGGATTCATGAACTTGAAGTAAATAATGTACGCAGCGGTAAAGGCGATCCCGGAGAACATACCGGCGATGCAGCCCTCTTTAGTGGCCTTCTTCCAGAAAATACCCATAATGATAACCGGGAAGAAGGAGGATGCCGCTAAGCCGAAGGCGAAGGCGACAACCTGCGCCACGAAGCCTGGGGGATTGATTCCAAAATAGCCAGCTATAACGACGGCACCACCGGCGGCAATACGTGCCAAAATCAGCTCACCCTTTTCTGAAATGTCAGGGTTGATCATTGATTTGACAAGGTCATGAGAGATGGCGGAGGCGATCACCAAAAGGAGTCCTGCTGCAGTTGATAGGGCAGCCGCCAAGCCACCGGCACCAACTAAGGCGACAACCCAGTTAGGCAGTTTGGCGATTTCTGGGTTGGCCAAAACGACAATATCGTTATCAATATAGAGCTCATTCGTGCTCTTCTCTAAAGGTGTCTGTGGGGTGGTTACGACATTTTCACCGTGGGGGCCTTTGACGAAATTACCCGATGCATCTTTTTCAAAATTGATCTTGCCATCAAAGGCTGCTCCCTTAGCAAACTGCATCAGTCCATCGCCATTCTTGTCTTTCCAAGCGACGAGGCCAGTCTTCTCCCAGTTCTTGAACCAACTTGGGGCTTGCGAATACTCTTTGTTGCTCAGGGTTTTGATCAGGTTGAGGCGTGCAAAGGAGGCGACGGCAGGGGCGGTGGTGTAGAGGATGGCGATAAAGAAAAGTGCCCAGCCAGCGGAGGATCGGGCACCTTTGATGGTTGGGGTGGTGAAGAAACGGATGATGATGTGTGGAAGTCCGGCGGTACCGACCATCAGGGCAAAGGTAATGGCGAAGACGTCGATCATGGTTTTGGTGCCGCGACCGGTGTAGGCGCTAAAGCCGAGTTCCTGCTGGATGCCGTTGAGCTTGTCGAGCAGATAGCCCGGTTCCGTAACGCCTAAGATCTGCATGCCGTTGGCGCTCAGTTGGCTACCGAAGCCAAGCTGTGGGATAGGGTTACCGGTCAGCATGATGGAGATGAAGATGGCGGGGATCAGGTAAGCCATGATCAACACACAGTACTGGGCGACCTGGGTGTAGGTGATACCCTTCATGCCGCCAAGAGTGGCGTAGAAGAACACGATAGCCATACCAATGAGAACGCCGGTGTTGATATCGACTTCCAAAAATCGCGAGAACACGACTCCAACGCCGCGCATTTGGCCTGCGACATAGGTGAATGAGACAAAGATCGCGCAGATCAGAGCCACTAAGCGCGCAGTCTGTGAGTAGTAGCGCTCACCGACAAACATCGGCACGGTAAACTTCCCATATTTACGGAGATAGGGGGCCAAGAGCATGGCGAGCAATACATAGCCACCGGTCCATCCCATGAGGTACATGGCGCCATCACGGCCCATAAATGAGATGAGGCCTGCCATAGAAATAAAGGAGGCGGCCGACATCCAGTCGGCACCGGTTGCCATGCCGTTGAAAATGGGGTTGATCTGTTTGGCGGCGATGTAGAAATCACCAGTCGTTTTCGCCTTGGCCCAAATCGCGATGCCGATGTAGAGGGCAAACGTGAGGCCAACGATAATCCAGGTCCATGTTAAAATATTCATTCAATTCTCCCTATGGTCGATTATTTTTTTTAAAATTGATGTATTATTTTGCTGATGCCAAAAGTCTACTCTTGGACATCGTATTTGATATCCAGATTGTTCATCAATTTAACATAGACGACAATGAGGATAACGAAGGTGATTTCTGAGCCCTGATTGGCAAACCAGAAACCGAGGGGGAAGCCCATCAAGTGGATTTTATCAAGGCTGTCAGCCATGAGTATCCCAAACAGGTACGAAACGGCAAACCAGATACCAAGTAAGATGGACACATACGTGAGGTTTTCCTTCCAGTACGCTTCAAGATTTCGATTCCCCGCCATGACAAGCCTCCTTTTTTTGAAGTAATTATGCCAATTACACAGTAACTGGCTCTGTTTCTCAATCTAGTTGTTCATTTTTGTACAGCATCCTTGTGGCATGTCCTGTGAGGCTGTACCACAGCGTAACACAGAGCGCCAAGTGTTAGGCGAATGATATAGCATAGTATTTTTACCCATGTCAAGCCCTTATCTGCCGGTTAGGCAAAAAAAATGTTAATACCAGAAAGGGCGCAATTTAACTATGACAGAAAATCAATGCTGTTACGTGTTGTGGAGAGTACCAGCGACTGTCAATTTGCACAATTTGTACGACGTTGAAGTATATTTGGTGATGACAAAGGGTGAAAAGGAACTGGTAAGTTTACCCTATATGGTCAATAGGGCCACCAGATCATACTTCTATTGCGGCCAGCCACCAGGTATTCTTGCATGGTTTGTAGTCCTTGCTGACTCATTTTCTTGATCAGGTAGAGGAAGAGATAGGCGGTCTGCATCGAGTCCTGCAGGGCATTATGTTCCATGAAGGAGGGGAGTCCGAACTCGGCACTCAGCGCCGTCAAGGTATAGGCGTCATGTCGGTTGATGATGTCGGATGCGTGGTCGTTTTTATAGTTTTTGTGGGCCATTGCCAGACACATGGTGTCGAAATAGGGTGTTTGCAGGACGCCACCCAGCAATTTTTTTGTGGCGCGATTGATGAAATCAAGGTCCAGCCGGACGTAATGTCCCACCAGAAAGGCATCGCCGCAAAAGTGAAGAAATCTTGGCAGGACGTCGGCCATGGGTGATGCACAACGAAGTTCCTGCGGGGTTAAGCGGTGCACTAACGTACTCTTCGTGTGGAATCGTTCGTCTGGACGGATCAAGGCGTAAAAAGTTTCGCCGCACAGGATTTGCAAATTTTTGATCCGCACCGCGCCGATGGCGACGATTTCGTCCTGCTTGCGGTTAAAGCCGGTCAGTTCGGTGTCAAGAACCACAAACTCCTGTTCGCTGAGCAGTTGTGGATACTTGGCACCAGGTGGGAACAGATTGTTGTTGTGGATAATCAGCGGGTGTGCTGGTGGCCTGAGTGGCCTGGTGATTTTTTGGAAGAGATGGGTGATCTGCATGATAGAAAGACGAAAGAGTTACTCCCGTATTTGAAAGGTCATCCTGATAGAATCCTGCAGTCTGTTGATGACAGCAAAGGCCTCTTTTAAAGTTTGCCGTTCCAGATCGGAGAGATCTCCAGGGTTAATATAGTTGTCTGGCTGTTTGCCATCTTCCAGCATCTGCAGTTGATGGACCAGGCGTAGCTGCATCAGAAACTCATAGGCCTCAATGATTTCAGCGTACATGCCTTGGGGAAGGTACTGTCCTTCGCTGAGTATCCGCAAACGATCGAGGGTGTTGGTCTCGTTGACCCCGTGCTTCAGCGCCATCAGACGGGCAAAATCGACAAAGAATACCATGGCTTTGCGCTTCAAGTCGAAGGTGTTTTTGTGCTCGCCGTTTTTTTCGACAATAAAATTTTTGAAAAAAGACAACGGGGGCTTTGATGACAGGCAATTACGAGCCAGATGGAGCAGGAAGATGTCTTCCTGCTGGGCGATGCCGGTAAGCAGCTGACGCAACCTTTCCGCTAGGGAGGAGTTGCCAAAGCCGGGTCTGAAGTCGAAAAAAATGGTGGAATGGAGGATCTCCTGTGGTTCTGGGACGCCGCACCACCTCTTGAAATAGTGTTCCCACGTTGATAATGGCTGTCGCCATTTCGGGTTGGTGGCCATGATCTCACCAGGGCATAAGGGATAGCCGCACTGCACCAGGTGGTCGATGGCGGTTCGGGCAAAGGCCTTGAAATAGTCCTCGGCCAGGGCCATCACCTTGGGATTTTCACTGTCCTGATAGAGGATAGCGTTATCCTGATCGGTTTTGAAGGTCTGCTCACGGCGTCCTTCGCTGCCCATCGACAACCAGCAGAACGGCAAGGGCGGTTCGCCCATCTCTTTGACCATAAGCGACAGCAGGCGGTCGAGAATGTGATCGTTTAGCACGGTGATCATGCGGGTGATATTGTTGGCCTTGGCACCTTCCTCGATCAGGGTGCGGATGACGAATGGCACCTTCTGCGCCAGGGGGTAGAGATCTTCAATCCGACGCTGGGCTACGATCTCACGGAAGAGGTAGAGCGGGGAGGTGCCTTGTTCAACCATGATGTCGTGGGTGGTGATCATCTTGAGTATCTGGCCATTTTTCTCGATGGCCAAGTGGTGAACCTTCTCCTTCATCATCTTCAGCAGGGCGTCAAAGGCCATCGCTTGGCTTGAGATGGTCTGCACCGGTGAGGCCATGATTTCGGAGGCGAGAGTTGCAAAGTCAAGGCCCTTGGCAACCACCTTGGTGCGTAAATCTTTGTCGGTGATGATGCCGACAATGGTATCGGTTTCATCTTTGAGCAACAGGGAGCCGATGAAGTTTTCACTCATGATTTGCGCCACATCTTTGACTGTGGCGTTGGTCGGTGCGGTATAGAGCTTGCCTTTGGCGATTTCCTCAACTGGCGCGCTGAACAGGTAGAGCGCACCATCGGTGCGGGGGGCTATTTTATGCTGTCGCAACTCGGCGTAAACCCCTTTGACCAGCTTAGCCGACATGGTTCGCAGAAAATATTGCGAGACCTCGGCGTTTTGTGCTAAAAGCGCCTGGAAATCTTTTTTGCCGATCAAAAAGCAGAAGGAGTCCTCAACCGTTTCGACATTCAGATTAGCCTTGGTCTCCTGGATGATTGGTAAGGCACCGAAATATTCGCCCTCGCCACGGTAATCATTGAGTGTTAGTTCTCCTTGCTCGTTTTTGAGATAGCTTTTTACCCCACCTTTTTGGATAAGGTACAGAAAGTTGACCGTGGTGAGACCTTGGTTGAAGATCATGGTCCCTTTCGGGAAAAAATCAATCACACATTTTTTTGCTAAGCGATGGAGTTCATCGGGAGAGAGGCGGTTAAAAGGCAGAGTGTTGGAGAGAAAACTGACAACGTTTTCGACAGGAATGAAGTTTTGTTCGTTTTCAGCCATGGGCATCACAGTGGTTGGAGGGATGTGTCTTGCGCCGACAAAAGATGGCCCTTCTGGCGGAGTGCTCCACGTCGTTAAGCCGCGCAGCACAATCAATCGGCACTGGTAAAAAAGGCGGATCGCTCATAGGTAATAACCCTAGTGTGAAATTTAGGACTTTGCAATCGTAAAGTTCCACGGCGGACACTTCGACTCTATCAAGCAGATCTTCTTATTTTACCCTTCCGGTTTTGTTGAATCTGTACTAGAAGAGATGCCATATGCGCATTGTGCGCAGAGTCTCAATCCCGATAATCACCACGATGAACATGAATCGGTTTGTCAAGCATGGATACATATTATGGATAAATTAGTAATTGAAGGCGGAAGGCCGCTTTTTGGAGAGATCTCGATCAGTGGAGCAAAAAATGCGGCCTTGCCGTTAATCGCGGCGACGCTTCTTGCCCCTGGTTTACATACCTTACGCAATGTCCCCAACCTGCGTGATACAAGGACGATTAGCCGACTTCTTGAATCTTTCGGGGCCTGCGTAACCTCTGCCGCTGACGGCGTTATGACTGTTAATGCCGATAACATCACCAACCTTGAGGCCTCCTATGAACTGGTCAAGACTATGCGGGCTTCTGTTTTGGTACTTGGACCGCTCTTGGCTCGTTTTGGTCGGGCGCGGGTATCGCTGCCTGGGGGGTGTGCCATTGGGGCGCGGCCCATTGATTTTCATCTGCAGGCGCTTCAGAAAATGGGGGTGCGCCTCGAACTGGCTGCGGGCTATGTTGATGCCGTTGTTGATGGCACCTTGCAGGGAGCGCCAATTTTTTTCGATATTCCATCAGTGACAGGTACCGAAAACATCCTGATGGCCGCGGTTTTAGCCAAAGGAACTACGATTATTAAAAATGCTGCCCGCGAGCCGGAAGTCGGTAATTTGGTTGAAATGCTGCAAGCAATGGGTGCCGATATCGAAGGTAAAGACAGCGATCTTTTGACCGTGCGTGGCGTGTCCAGACTGAAAGCGGTTGATAGTAGTGTCATTCCCGACCGCATTGAGACCGGCACCTATCTGATCGCTGTCGGTGCTGCCGGTGGCGATGTAACTGTGAATAATTGTCGACCAAATCATCTGCCCTCGCTGCTGCATAAGTTGCGAAGCGCGGGGTTGACCATCGAGGAAGGTGATACGAGCATCAGGGTTGTTCGGAATGGCCCCTTGAAAAGCGTCGATGTGCAGACCCGGCCCTATCCGGGCTTTCCTACTGACCTGCAGGCTCAGATTATGGCCCTGATGGCGATGACAGATGGTGGGTTGTCGGTCATTCACGAAACCATTTTTGAAAATCGTTTCATGCATGTGGCGGAATTACTGCGTTTGGGTGCCAATATTCGAGTTGATGGTCGGAGCGCAATCGTTAAGGGTACGGGCGGGTTTACCGGCGCAAAGGTTATGGCTACTGACCTGCGGGCCAGCGCCTCGTTGGTGATTGCAGCCCTGGCGGCAAAGGGTGTTACGGAAATTTCGCGTATCTATCATTTGGAGCGGGGCTATGATAATCTTGCCGGCAAATTACGGGCTATCGGGGCGCGTGTTCAGCAGATGCCTGAGTAAATTCGGTCAATTAAGGACTCTCTTCCGCTGGCTGGAAGATACGGAACGGTAAGGTCAGGGTGTCGGTAAACAGGTCAAGAATTGCGCTGCCGATAGCGCGTGGCGCAAGGGCGGTGACTTCTGGCGATTTGATATTGCCGGTCACCGAGACCGGGAAGGTGAGGATTGACTCTTTGGGGCCAGCCAAGGCTGTGCCAATCAGCGGCAGGTTTTTGACGAACCAGTCCAGGCTTTTGAAGGGGGCGATGAAGAAGGTGAGATCGGAGTCCATATCGGTTAAGTCGATTGTGCCTCGGCCGCTTAGGTTAACTCCCTTGCCTTTGATGACGGTTCGGTCAAGGGTGAGGACGTTGTCGTTGACGTGGGCCTTGATGCTCAGGTCGTTATAGAAAAGCCCCTCGTTTTCCATATTGGGCAAGTCATGCCAGGTCGTTAAGTAATCGGTAAAATTGACGGCGGTAAATATCTTTGAGAGCAGCATCATACGTCTGATCAGGCCCTCTGAAGATACCAGTGTGACATTGCCTTGCCGCCACTTCTTGGCTTGACCCACAAGTTGACCTTCAACAGAAAACGGGCCGATAATAAGGCTCTGCTTGATCCCCAGGCAGGAGAGCGTCTTCTCAAATGATAGTGGCGTCTTGCCGCTGGTGAAGGAAATTGAGTTCTCCTTGTTCTCATTGCCGAAATGCCATGTTCCTTGGTTATCAATGCCACAAACGGTGCTCTTGTCAATTTGCAAGGCAATGCCCGCTGGGGTGAAGTCCATCCGACCACGAAACGGCGTTGAGGTGAAGGTGTGGCTCTCTAGCTCGTCAGGTCGAATGCTCTTCTCCCCGTCCCCCGCAGGCGGCGCGTCTTTTACCACTTTTTTCTGTTGGATATAATCAAAGCTGGCGATGTCGAATTTAATTGTCCCTTGTAAGGAGTTGTGGGCAGACTTCACTCCGGTGGAGGTCGATTTTCTCATATTGAAGAGATCGAAGGGTTTTTTGATCGATCTCCAGGAGAGCTGAGGGGCCTTGACCTGCAGATCAAGGGTGTGGGTATCCTGTTTTGCCAAGATGCGGCCTGTCATTGCTACTGGGATCCCCGAAACGGCAACATCGGCTTGTTTAATGTCGATCGTGTCTTGATTTGCCTGGAGGTGCAGGGTGTCAATTGTCAGGTCAGGTGTAGGACTCTCTGGCAGGAAGCGGAGATCTTGGGCAATGAGTGAACCGTTGTACGTCGTGTTGTTTTGCTCGCTAAGGCGGCTGAAGGCCCCAGTGAGACGCCCGCTTTGCAGGAAAGACTGATTAAAAAGGGCGTCGATCGTTGCGCTGCTGACCTCTCCCTGCCAGGTCAGCAGGTCCCGTTTTTCCAGGGTTGGCCATGTTTGGTGGCTCAGTATCCCCTGTGTCTTGCCGTTAACGAGGGTAACGGTGTCGATAGAGTGATTGCTTTGCCTGTCTCGCAGGAATTGCGCCTTGATACCGTTCTCTTGAGGTAAGGCAATGATCGTGCCGCTGCTCAGGAAGGGCTCATTGGTAGCACCCTGATTCTTGAGGATGCAATTTTCTACCCGAAAGGGGTGCTTTAGGCTGCTAAGCAAGGGAAAGCGTTTTTGCTCTGTGAGCCATTCTAACAGACGGTCTCCGATCTCGCCATTTATCTCCAACTCACCATGGAATTGCTTGAAAAGTCTATGGGTATGGTGTCCAGAGAGAAAAAGTTCTTGGTCAAACAGAGAGAAAATACCGTTAAAGTTGATGCGTTCCTGGTCAACTTCGGCCTCTATGTTTTTGCTCGACAGGGTAAGCATTCCAGGTCGAGTCAGTTGCAAGTCGCTACAGGTAAGAGTGCTTTGGAATTTCCATTGATCGGGTTTTTGCAGGAGACCGGAGAAGCTGCTCTTTCTGAGTTTTGCCTGACCCGCTAGGTCGTCAAAGCGACCACGAGCGAAATCGTTAAAAACGATGGTGCCCTTGTTGGTTCGCAGGCTTCCCTCACCGAAAAAACTTTTCAGGTCCAGGTCGGCATCGAGAGAACTGATTGTGATGTTAAAGCCTTTTTGCCAAGAGACCCTGCCGGTTGAATTGTCGATGCGCTGCTTGCCGATGCGACCCCGCACCTTATTCCAGACAACCTGTTCTGCCGTGTCGCCTAGACCTTGCGGACCATGAGAGATTTGCAACTCACCCTCGCTGATGGTGAAGGGCCAGGGCATGCGGTCATAGGTGCCACTGGCGAGCATTTTTTTGACTTCGACCTCGGTTTTGATGTGATGCAGGTCATCTCCCAAGCGTAAATGCCCTTGCGCTTGCCCTTTGATTTGCTTGAACCTGGCCAACTCATTGTGAAATTTTGTGGAGGGGATGATCTGCGAGAGAACAGTGTGCAAATTTTCGAGATCAGCGTCGAGATCAAGTTCCAAATGAAAGTCGTGTTTGTCTTTTGCAAGATTAACCAGGAGACTGCCGTTGGTTCCTTGTGTTTTATCAATGGTGGCGTGCAGATTCTCGCCGCGAAGTACATCGTCAACAATACTGATCGGGCCGCTTGCCCGATCGATGGAAAGATTGAGCGTGGGGATGGTGATGGGAACATCCTTGGCGTCGGCCCAGATCTGCATCTTGCCCAGATGTTGAAGATCAGTACCTGACCCTTGGAAGGTAAAACGGGCCGAAGTAGCACTGCCACCCAGGACAATGGCGCAGACTTGTTGGGCGGCGTGATTGTCACTGAAGTTTGCGAGTATTGATTGGCGGATAGCGGCAAGATCAAGATCTGTCCCATTGAGATCGATGATCCATTCAGGGGTGGAGGTGGTGTTCTTTTTTTGTAGGTGCCGAACAAGATGACCTTGCAGTCGAAGTCTTGGCTCCTGGAGCGAGAGCCCCGTAAGGTCTAAGGAGAAATTGTCTTCGTGACGGCTCAGGGAGAGGTTGTCGATATTTGAAATGTGAAACGTTTGCTCCAACCATTTGACTGAAAATGGCTTGTTCTTGCTGTTGATTTTGAGCTCGAAACGATTTTTCCCCAAGCCGGTAAGATGGGCCGACACGGTAAGCCCCTCGACACTGATTAGGGAGGACTTCTCCTTGGTCGCGGGCGATTCTTCATCACCCTGTTGCGTGGAGAGCGGACGGAAAAGTTCTTTGCTATTAATCGCAGTCCCTGCAAAGTCTACCTGATAGCTGTCTTGCAGGGGGGCGATACTTCCCTTGATTTGCAGGGATGTTGCGAAGGGACTGTTTGCGCTTACGTCCAAGAGCACTGTGCTCCTGTGGGAAGAGATCGAGCCATTGATCTCTGTCAAGCGCATGGCCTTTAGCGCTAATGACGGTGAAAGGTGTTGTTCTGGCAGGGTTACGCTACCGTTGACGATAGTAAGGTGGTCGGCAGGAATAAGCCTCTGTAAGGTAGAGGTGATTGTCCCCTTTTTTTCGACAAAATAGCTGGAAGGGGGGGAGGGCTGTGCTTGTTTTGAGAAACTGCTCTTGATGACAAGCTCTGGCCTGATTAGTTTGACGCGGTGCAAAGACATCTCGCCTGAGAGGAGAGCGGTTGGATTGAGCACCAGTTTTGCTTCAGGAAGAACAAGGGTAAAGCTTTCCCCTTCCGCTTTAACTTGCCTGATGGTGATTGCCGGCAGTGGCAACCATTGCCAGCCAACGCTGCCCATTGTAGCCTCGACGCCTACGCTCTGTTTGGCATAATCTAACAGGCGGTCTTGCAAGGGGCGACGTTCGAAGAGGATGACTGAGGCGAGAAGAAGGCTGAGCAGCAGAAGTGAAGTGGATGCCAGGATTGGCCTTTTTTTCATTGGGCAGGAAGAAAGGTGCGGTCGTGATCGGGCACTGAATATTTATAACGGCTTGCTCTGGTCGTGGGGAGTACCACCTTTTCGTAAAGGGGTGACCGTGCGATCATCGTTTGAAATGAATCCCTGCTTTACACTCAATCTTTGACTTACAGGTCCAGACGACTTCACCTTGAGTCGGCAGGGTTGGGTCGGAGAAGTAGACAATTTGGGCAAGTTCGAAGGGGTCGGTGGAGATCAGGCAAATGCCGCTGTCGCTGAGATTGTCGACCCTGACATGACGGTCAGGGAGTTGCTGGTTTGCGGTGTTGTTGGATGGCTCTCCGACGGTAACGGTAAGCCAGATGTCTTGGCATGAAACCCGGGGATTCTTTCTGCGATCAGAGTCTTTTGTCATGGCGCGTTGTATGTCTATGGATTGCTCGGAAAATTTGTGTTAGGTTGCAAACGGACGGGCGATTGCAAGCAAAAGCATGTTAAATGACGCTCGATCTCCATCTTGTTTGTCAACGCCTGATTATGCTCCATGTTGTCTCAATGCGCAAGTGATTAGGCAAGCGATCACAGAATACCCCGTCTGCTTCAAGATGGGGCTATTGTTCTGCTAATAAGGCTTTCTTTATCCCATGAATCTTGCTCTCCTGACTACCCAATTCTCCCAAATCGGTCAAATCCTTATCTCGCTCATCCTCGTCATCTCGGTTCTCGCCGGTGCTCTTGGCATGCTTAATGCGGCGAGCAAGCAACCGGTTGCTATCCAACACGCGCAGTTGATGTTGCTGTTGATCAATCTTCTTTTTTTGGTTGGCTTTGCCTTGATATGTTGGCTCCATTACCGAATTTACCTGACTTTGCCCCTGCAACTCCCTAAAGAGATGGTGCCCTGGCTCAACCAAGAGATCGGCACCATGAATGCAACGTCTGCCTACGCCTTCCCGCTCTTTGATCCCAGCCATCCGCCCCGCTATATTATTCCTCTTTGGGTAGAGAACGAGAAATATTATTTTTGGTTCATGTGCTATGCGATCATGGCCTTTCTTGCCTTCCGCCGAAGCAGCAGTCATCGGTTGCAGGGAACACTGCTCATCTTTGCCGCCGCGCAGGCGCTAATCCTCTTTACGGCGGCAAACCCATTCAATGACCCTTTGCCCAAGTTTTTCAGTGAAATCAGGGCCTGGTTTTCTGGCGGCCTTAATCCAATGCAGCAATTTGGCGAATTCATGCGCATCTATCCGAAGATGATTTTTTATTACAATACGCCTTACATGTGGTTGCACCCGCCCATGCTTTTTTTGTCCTACAGTGCCATCACGATCACCTTTATCACCTCAGGGTTCATGTTGTTGCAGCGTGATTTTGAGATTGAGACGTTGGGCTACGATTACGCAAAATTTGGTTATTTCATGCTGACCTTGGGCATGTTGCTCGGTTATCCCTGGGCTTTGCAGGCCTGGGGACCGAACTGGTGGTGGGATCCAAAGATCTGTTCGTCGATCATGATGTGGGCGATTTATAGCACTTTTTTGCACACCAGACTCTATGCCAATAAGAGATCGATGTGGTATTTCACTTCCATTCTTGGCATTCTTTGTTTTGTTGCCATGGTCTTTACCTTTGTCTCATCCTTCTATTTTCCTGGGGAGCATACGTTTCAGTGATAGGGGCTCAACACGTGATGACTCACAAAAAAACCTCATACGATTTTTTCCTGATCTTAGCCACCGTCGTAGTGCTTGCGATTATTTCGGGAATCTGCGTTTACGGGATGTTCTATTTTAAGTTCGCTCAGCTGCAGAATATGGCTCCAGCCATTAAGGGGGCGTATATGGAAAGAATGAACCAGATTGTCAGCCCCTTTATTATCGCCCTGATCGTTATCCTTGCGATTTGTGTCCCTAAGCGTCTGCTGCCGACTGGTTGGCTCAATCGATTTGCCTTGGTACTGCTCCTGCTGATTGGCGTGGTTGTCTGGTTCTGGGGAGTGGTGATGGCTCTGAAGGTCGCTCTCTGCGTGACCTTGGTCTTACAATGTCTTGTCTTGGTTCTTGCGCTTGCTGGGAATCAGCGGTTGAATTTCGAGAAAAAAGGTTATTGGTTGCGTGTTGGCTCTTCCTGTATGCATCTCGGATTGATTCTGTTTATTCTTGATCTGTTTTTTTATAAGCAGCAGACTCTTCACCTCGCCCTTTTTTGGGTTTGCACTGTAGCCACAGTACTTGGCATGATTGGTTGTTTCTATTCACCCTATTTAGCCGAAATAATGGTGAGGCGGAGGCGTGATGGCCAATAAAATTTCAGGTTGTTTCTTGGGGTGAAGTGAATTATTTTGGCACGTCTTGAACGAAAACGAGGGGGTGAGTGCGTTACTGCAATACACAGGGTAACTGCTCAGATTCGTTCATAAATGAGTTGAGACATCTCAACTGTCACTTCAGTATTACCACATAGAGAGAAAACGAAAATGAAGCCATGTCAGATTGTGTTAGCCGATGATCATGCCCTGATCCGTCGAGGACTGAAAAAAATCATTGATGGGCAGCCCTCGCTTCAGGTTGTTGGCGATGTTGGCGATGGCTTGGAACTGCTTAAGCTCCTCGAAGAGAAATGTCCTGACCTTATCCTTCTCGATATTTCCATGCCTAATCTCAGAGGGCTTGAGGCTATTCCGCAAGTGAGGAAATTGTGCCCGCAAGCGAAAATTTTGATGCTAACCATGCACAGTAGTAAGGATTTTTTGGTGAGCGCTATTCGTGCCGGGGCGGATGGCTACGCCCTGAAAGAAGATTCTGATACCGAGCTCTTATCTGCAATTCAAAAGTGTATGAATGGACTGCGCTATATTGCCCCGTCTCTTGCCGCCAGCATCAGCCCGCAGGATTTGGAGATTATGAGCTCCCCTTTGCGAATCACGCATGAGGAACTTACCGTTCGAGAAAAACAGGTGTTGACCATGGTAGCCGAGGGGCATAAAAGTAAAGATGTCGCCAAGCTGCTGTCGATTAGTATCCGGACAGTTGAACACCATCGTGCCAACATCATGAAAAAAATCGACATCAAGAGTACCGCCGATCTCATTAAATATGCCATACAGAAGGGCTATATTGTGCCGCCGCAATGAGGGATCTGTCTGCCATTTGCTCCCTCTCGATCGGATAAGCCATTTCCACTATGACACCCGCCCTGCATGAACTGCCCATCTTAGGTGTTTGCGGGGCCAGCGGCTCGGGAAAGACGACGCTCATCCTGCAGATGGTCCAACTTTTGCGGCAGAAGGGCTTGAAGGTGTTGGTGGCAAAGCAGAGCCCAAAAAAGTTGGCAGTTGATCGCCCGGGCAAGGACAGTGAGCGTTTTTTTACCGCAGGGGCTGATGTCTGGATGCAGGGTAGCGAAGAGACTTTTGCTCGAAGGCACAAAGTTGTTGAGGATGATTTCTACCTCGAATTAATTGCCCTTGCCGCCCAATACGATGTGGTTTTAGTGGAGGGCTATCGTCAGACAATCTGTCCTATGGTTTGGCTTCTCGCAGCTGGGGAAGTTACTCCACCAGAGAATGACCATCTACTGGCCTGTCTGGCATGGGATACGGATCGGCCACAGGCCATGGAAACAATCCTGGCTGATTTTTTGGCGCAACGGTGGCTACGAGTGCCGGTGCTTAGTTGTGTGCTGATTGGTGGCAAAAGCTCGCGAATGGGCCAGGCAAAACAGTTGTTGTGGAAGGATGGCCAGACATGGTTGACACGTACGGCTTCATGCTTGGCAAATGTGAGCCAGCAGGTGGTGGTGGCCGGAGCAGGTGAGATGGGCGGGTGTCTCCTGCCACGTATTCTTGATGTCCCTGACTGCCAGGGGCCTTTGGCCGGAATCCTTGCTGCCATGCGCTGGCAGCCTTGGGCTACCTTGATGGTTTGCGCCTGTGACCTGCCGGACATGTCGATTGAGGCACTCGCTTGGCTTTTAGCGCAACGGACCCCCGGGGTCAGGGCGGTGATTCCAAAGATCGGCACCTATCATCAACCGCTTTTTGCTCTGTATGATTTTCGGATGAGGCAAGTCTTTGAGTCGATGGCAAGCCGGCGGATTCACCGGCTGTCAAGCATCATTGGTCTTGATGGTGTACGGGTTGTTTCGCCTCCACCTGAACTATGCGGAGCTTGGAGAAATGTCAATTCCCCCGAAATGTTGTGAATAAAATACACGTTTTTCAACCCGGTTGTTGTACCACTCACCCTATCTATCCAATGGAGTTTTAGTATGAAAAAGAAGCTTGTTGTTATTTTCTCTTTGTTTTTATTTGCCTGTTCCAACAACGCGGATCAATCCGGGGTTAAACCAAACGCAGCAGGCAGCCCCAATACACCGGTTACTACCGAGGCCACGACTTACAATTCGTACTCGCCAGCGCAGTGTATGGAGTTGATCCAGCAGAAAAAAGATCTGCTGATTATTGATGTCCGCTCTCCTGAAGAGTTGCGGGAAGGTAAAATTGAGAACTCCACACTAATCCCTTTCATGGACATCATGAGAGGCAACTATACGATCCCGCAGGATCGTCCCCTACTGTTGATCTGCGCCGTTGGTGGACGCAGTTACGCTGCCATGCAGATTCTCGCCCATAAGGGCTATAAGGAGATTTATAACCTACAGGGTGGCATTGCTGCCTGGAAACAGGCAAATCTCCCTTTGGTGTATTGATCAGTTCTCTGGATTCCAGTCGGTTATCGCCTGACTGACTTGCCTTTTCAGAGGCGGGTTAGGCGGAGAGTCTCAATTTCTGAAAGCCACGATTACGGGACATGGTGAGGTTATGAGTGCAACACGAACGAAAAGTTGGAGCGTTCTTCTTCTCTTTTTCTTTGTCTGCTTTGGGTTGATAGGTTGTGCTGATGACGAGTCTCAGGCGCTCAGGATGGGAGGGCAAGCACCTTCTTTTACGGCGGAGGATCTGCAAGGGCAATTGGTCTCGCTTGACAGTCACGCAGGGAAACCCGTAATCCTACGTTTTTTTGTGCCGGATTGTAAGTATTGTCGAGCAGATACCGTGATCTTTAACGATTACTACCGGAAGTACAAAGAGAAGGGGTTGGGGGTTGTCTATATTAACACCGAGCCAAAACCTGGCGAGGTGCAGAAATTTGCCAGTGATCTAGGGATTACCTTTCCTGTTGTTCTCGATCCTGATCGGAAAATTGCAAATCAATATCGTGTTCAGGTTGTGCCACAGACCATCATTTTGGATCCGGGGCATAAGCTCATTGGCGCAATTTTGGGAGGAGTGAGCAAGGAGCAGTTAGACAACCTGTTATTACCTTTTCTTGAGTGATAATGGCCCTTTTTTTTGTTTTAGGCCGAAGGCATTTTCTAACCTAAATCTGCAATTTCGAGGTGACCCATGAAGAAGAATCTCTGCAAATTTGTTTTGTTTTCTTGTCTGCTCGCACTTCCTGCCAACGTCTTGGCCGTTGAGAAGGCGGTTGATACAAGTACCCGCTGTTCGGTCTGCGGCATGTTTGTGGCAAAATATCCGAACTGGCTGGTTTCATTGAAAACAAGCGATGGCGAAACTAAGTACTTCGATGGGGTGAAAGACATGATGGTATTTTATTTCGCACCACAAAAATATGGAGCGAAGACAGGTGATACCATTGGTGAGATTACGGTTGTGGACTATTACTCTCTCAATCCGATGGAGGCCAGGAAGGCCTTCTATGTGGTTGGTAGCGACATCAATGGCCCAATGGGTCATGAGTTCATTCCGTTTAAAACCAAGGCCGATGCAGAGTCTTTCAGCAAGGATCATCAAGGGAAGAATATCCTAACCTTCGAGGGGATCACCCCCGACCTGGTTGAATCTATGCGGTCCGGACAACGGATGAAATAGTGATGCGGCCATGCGTGTTTTTTTCCCTTTTTCTCAGTCTTCTAGCCCTGGTCGATGGCGGACTTTATCTGCACCATCGGGCACATGCGGCTCAATTTGCTGCCGAGGCCGATGTCTGCAGGATTACTGTTGCCGGCTTGGGGCTTTCTGATCTGAGTCTGTCGACAGAGGCGAGGTACACTCGTCACCCAGCAGTTTCTGATCTCGTTGTGCCATTTATGGATCACCCTGGTGCTATCGAGCACTTCCCTACCGGCTCTTTTTGGGCTCCACCATCGGTCTGGCGCTGATGTCATTTGAAAAACAACTTAACATCATAGACTATTCACTCTCTTCCATTTGGCGGCGGCGGGTTAAATCGATGGGGGTGATGGTTGTTTTTGCCGCAGTCATTTTTCTTCTAGCCTCTTTCCAGATGACAACCAAGGCCCTGACTAACGTTGCTCGTGATACCCTCGTCAGCGCTCCAGAGATCACTGTGCAGAAGATGAGAGCCGGACGTCAAGAGTCGATACCTGTTGCCTACCAAACTGAACTTGTTTCCATTCGAGGAATCAAGACTATTACGCCACGGATTTGGGGCTATTATTTCCATGAGACCAAGGGCGCAAACCTGACAATCTTAGGTCTTGACCCTCAATCCATGCCTTTCGGGCAGGATCTTGGTCAAGCGATCGACAGCGGTCGCCTTCCAAACGAGCATGAGGCCGTACTGGGGCAGGGGGCGTATGCCTATCTCAGCAGTCCCGGCAGTGCGATGTTCTCCTTGTTCAGACCCGATCTCACCTTGAAGGCACTGACGGTCTCTGGCACCTTTAAAGCATCGACTGATCTCCTCACTTACGATACCTTATTCATGAGTTTGGCTGATGCTCAGGATCTGTTTTTGATGCCTGAGGGGATGGTGACCGATCTTTGTGTCACGGTTGCTAATCCTACTGAGGTTCCAACAATCTCAAAAAAAATCGCCGCACTGTTGCCTGACACCAGGGTGGTAACCAGGCAGCAGATCCAAAAGACCTATCAGGCTGTCTTCGGCTGGAGGAGTGGCTTTGCTTCGATTTGTCTGCTTACAGCCTTGGCTTCCTTTATTATTTTTGCCTGGGATAAGGCATCTGGCTTGACGCCTGAAGAGAAAAAGGAGATCAGCATCTTAAAAATTATCGGTTGGCAGACATCGGATGTTTTGGCTTTACGATTTTGGGAAGGGCTCATTGTCTCGACGGTGTCCTTTCTGGTGGGGTATACGTTGGCCTATGTTCATGTCGCTTTCTTCGAAGCAGGGCTCTTTCGCCCGATCCTGATCGGTTGGTCGGTACTGCACCCCGCTTTACGATTGCTGCCGACGATCGATCTTGGAGAGACCCTGCTTGTCCTCTGTCTGACGGTGGTGCCGTACCTGGCGGCAACCGTTATCCCTGCTTGGCGTTCGGCAATCATTCCGGCCGATTCAGCCTTGAATTGACCAGTGGCTACTATGACTGCGCCGCTTATTGAACTCGAAAAGGTCTGTAAAACCTATAATCAAGGTCAATTGAACGAGGTGAAGGCCTTGCATGACGTCAGCCTTGCCATTGAACCCGGCGTCATGGTTTGTCTGCAGGGGGCCAGCGGCTCAGGTAAGAGCACGCTGCTGTCGATTATTGGTTGCGTATTCCCTCCTACCAGTGGTCGAGCCGCCATTGCCGGCAAGCAGCTTGCCAGAATGCCTGATCGTTTTTTGACAATTCATCGCCGCAACACTATTGGCTTTATCTTTCAGCACTTTAATATTTTACCCGGACTTACCGTGCTGGAGAATATCACCCTGCCTCTCATGCCGCTCGGTATCGCCCCGCGTGCCAGAAAAGAGCGGGCGGAGCGTTTGATGGGCATGCTGTCTATCAGCCACCGCGCCAACTTCCCGGCCCGTCAGATATCTGGCGGTGAGTTGCAGCGAGTCGCTATTGCCCGTGCCTTGATCAATGACCCTCCCATCATTTTAGCCGACGAGCCAACTGCCCATCTGGATCACACCTTGAGTCTGGCCTTTATGGAGATCATGCAGGAGCTGCAACGGGCGGGCAAGACCATCATCCTGACCTCTCATGATGCGTTGATCACTCAGCATCCGGCGGTTGAGCGAATCATTGCCATCCAGGATGGCGAGATCCATGTTCCTTAACTCCTGGAGTGTAGCGCTCTCTCTCTTGAGCCTTGTGGTGTTGATTCTCTCTGCCATCGCGGCTCGAACCGCTATCAGTGTATTGCGTTATTGGGATCCGGCTAGCGATAGCAATCGTCAGATCCGGCTGGAAAATGAGACCTGGCTATCATCGACCCTGGTGCAGTATGCCATGGGCTTTCAGGTTCTCTCTCTGATCCTTTTCGTTTTAGCGGCAGACAACTTCAGCAAGGTCATTAGCGGGGCAATGTGTGCTACTGGCTCTCTGACGGCAAACCAATACGGCATGTTTGTGCTTTTTGTCAAGATGCTGGGGGCCTTTTGCTGTGGCTTTTGGATTGTCCTGCATTTTTTAGATATCAGTTCGGAACGCTATCCGCTGCTCAAGACAAAGTATGTTGCCTTGATGTGTCTGCTGCCGTTGCTGCTGGTTGACATTGTCTGTCAGACGCTCTATATCGCCAATCTCAAGCCGGATATCATTACATCGTGTTGTGCGGTTGTCTTCGGTGAGGGAGGGGGTAACGATGGAAACTTGCTGGGGAGTATGCCGCAGGGGTTGCTGCTGGAGGTTTTTTATGGCACTGCCTTACTGCTTGCCATCCTCGGTCATTTTTTGTACAGGCGCCTGAATCGTTTGCTGTTGTGGCTCAATGGCTTGGTCTGGCTCGCTTTTATCGGGGTGTCGTTTGTGGCAATCACCACGGTGTTTTCTTCGTATGTCTATGCAATGCCCTATCATCATTGCCCGTTTTGCATTCTGAAACCAGAATATCACTATATCGGTTTTGCTATTTATGGCACCATGCTGCCCGCCGGGTTTTTTGGCCTCGCCGCTGCCCTGGTCGGGGTGATTCCTGCCAGGTATGGGCTTGCTGAGGTTGTGCGCCGTTTCCAAAAAAAAGCTGTGTTATGGTCGTCGATCTTGTTGACCCTTTTCGTGATTGTTGTTTCGTATCACTATGTCCTGTACCGCTTTGTTGGAGGCGAAGGAAGCTGACTAGGGTGCCAATGCACTGTGTCAGTAATGCAACTCCGACTCGCGACTGAGCAGTCCCCGTAATTTTTTCAATAACTCCCCCTCAAGCTGACGAATTCTCTCCCTTGACACACCAAATTGCTGGGCGATGTGGGTAAGGGTTCGTGGGTCATCCGACATCAGCCGCTCATAGAGAATCACTTTCTCGCGCGGGTCGATGCTCTTGGTGAATGCCGCAAGTTTGGCGTGGAACCAATCGATAAACTCCTGATCTGCCACCTCCTCTTCAACCCCCGGCCCTGGTGCGGCTAAAAACATTTTTTGCTGCGCGATGCCGTCAGAGCCCATGGGGAAATCAAGCGACACCTCAAAATTGTCGAGCCGTTGCCCCATATTCTCAATTTCAGACTCTTTGATCTGCAGGCGCTGAGACAAGACGTGAGTGGTAGGCTCGATGCCTTGAGATTCCAACGATTTCTTTGCCTTATTCAACTGGTAGAACAGTTTGCGTTGGGATTGACTGGTGCCGATCTTGACTAATCGGCAATTGTCCATGATGAATTTCAAGACATAGGCGCGGATCCAATAGGATGCGTAAGAGGAGAATTTTACCCCCAGGCTTGGGTCGAATTTAAGAACTGCCCGGGTCAGGCCGACATTGCCCTCCTGAATGAGATCTAGAAAATTATCCATCCAGTATTTTTGAAAATCCATCACCACTCGAACCACTAAGCGGAGGTTGCCGGTGATCAATTGACGGCCCGCCCAAGAGTCCTCTTTGTCGCGCACCATATGGGCAAAGCGCTCAGTCTCCTCGACAGTCAGCAAGCGATAGCGACTGATTTCACGCAGGTATTGATTGATCCCGGTGTGGTTGACCTTTGTCGTCGGAGAATCGGCGGTCTTTGCAGAAACGAGTGTTGTTGCTGTTGACATAGGTTTTAGTGAGGGGTGTTGCTGGCTGTTATGATCGTTAGTTGACTGTTAAAGACCAGGGATTGTTGAAACTGATAATTTTGATTGTACCAAACTTTTTACAATAGTTTGTAAGAAAACAGCATCAAAGCACTTGCAATACGGGAGGCTGATTCAAATTTTTTGGAGCAAACTAATCTTTCTTCCCCTTGTCGTGACTGAAGGTCTCGTCAGCCGGTATTTTTAAAGGGCGCGGACAACAGTATCATGAAAACAGGGACGAAACTCTCGGAGCAGAGTGTTGTCTCGTGAAGGATGGACGCGATTGGTGAGGAGGACGATGGCAAGGTCGCGCTCTGGGTCGCACCAGAAGGAGGTGCCGGTGAAACCGAGATGGCCAAAACTCAACCGAGACAGAAGATTACCGGCGCTTGATCCTATCGCAGAGGGGGTGTCGAAGCCAAGACCCCAGGTGCTGTCTGCTCGACCTGAGCGGCGGGCAGCTTCACGCAGATCACTTCGATCTAGTAGTGGGTGCTCAGCCTGCCCGTTGTACAGGTCAAGAAGAAATCGGCTGAGGGCCAACACTGCCTGCACTCTGCCAAAAAGCCCGGCGTGACCAGCTACCCCTCCCAGTGCGTAGGCGTTGTCGTCGTGCACCTCGCCATACAGGACCTTTTGCCGCCATGGGCACAGTTCGGTGGGGGCAAAAAAGGTGTTTGTCGAAAAGACAGGTGTGCTTATTGGATTGAAGGAGATCTCATCGGCCAGGCCGATAGGGGTGTAGAGCCGTTGAGCTACGAAATCATTAAGGGGCTGCTTTGTCTTCTCTTCGATGATGAAGCCAAGCAACATAAAACCCAAATCGCTATAGACAACGGCATGGCCGGGGCATGCCTCCAAGGGCTCGGCGAGCAGCATGGTGAGGAGCGCCTTCTTGCGCACCTCGACGGGAAGCGAGCGGAGTCGTTTGAAATAGGGACGATGGGCCGGCAGGCCGGAGTTGTGCCGTAGAAGTTGCTCCAGGGTGATGTCTTTTTTATCGTCAGGGACTGCCTGCTCGAGGAGATCGGACAACTGGTCGTTTAAGCGAAGGATTTCTTGTTTTTTGAGACAGAGAAGACTGAGTGCAGTGGCCAACGGTTTGGTGAGTGAGGCAAGGTCAAATACAACCTGGTCGGTCATGACTGGATTGTTCGGTGGGCCAAATCCCAGAGCCCAGAGATGGCCATAGGCCTTGATAACAGTTCGGCGAGTCGCAGGTGGGCCATACGAGATGCCGAACACCCCGCCAGGGAACACGCCTTGCCGAATGGCGACGTTGAAGAGGGTGTCAAGCGTGTCTGTGGGGCAAGAGGTCATTTGTGGGTGGTTCCTTGAATAATAGTCGTTCAAAAAATCTCTGGATAGGCTCAATCGTCACGATCCACAGAGAACGTTATGGATGCAGAGCGCCAAATCAGGACTGATTCCCGGAATGGCTGACAACTCTTCTGGGGTAGCGCTAGAGAGCCTTTTTAGACTGCCAAAGGCTGTGAGCAGTGCCTGCTTGCGTACGGGACCAACTCCGGGGATGGCGTCAAGTTTTGAGCGTAGCGCTTCTTTCCCGCGCCAGTTCCGATGAAAGGTGATGCCAAAGCGATGCGCCTCATCTCGAATTTCCATAAGCAATAACAGCGATTGTGAGTGCCGATTTAAGGAGAGAGGGTTCTTGCGGCCTGGGATGAAAACTTTTTCTCCCTCCTCCTCTTTCTCCTTGGCGATCCCCAGTAAATCGAGCTGTCCAGTAAGGCCAAGGTCCTCTATAACGTGCACGGCAATCTGTAACTGTCCTTTGCCGCCATCAACAATGAGAAGATTTGGCATAAAGTCTTCGGCCTGCGCACGAGCCAAATGTCTTTTGAGAAGTTCGGTCATCGAGGCATAGTCATCAGGACCAGTCACTGAAGAAATTTTATAGTGGCGATAGCGGGGAGACTCCTTCTTCCCCTGCCAGAAACTGACAACGGCCCCTACAGTTTGTTCGCCGCTCAGATGAGAGATGTCCAGACAGATCATACGCCTGGGTTCGTGATGCAGGTGAAGAGTGGATTTTAAAGTGGCGGCCAGGGTTGTCCAAGACTCGTTTTTGGCGAGATGCTCGACAATAACTTGCTCGGCATTGCGATTAGCCATCGTCAGCAAATTGACCATGTCGCCTCGTTGTGGTCGACGGACCAGCACCCGCTTCTGCCCCAAATCGGAGAGCCATTCGCCAAGAACTTCCGGACTTTCTATCTCCAGGCCGACGACGACCTCATTTGGCACATAACGATCGGCATCGTAGAATCGTTCCAATACTTCAGTCATCACAAGCGAGTCATCTTCAAAAGGTTCGCTGAAAAGGTACTGATGATGGCCGCTGAGCAGGCCGTTACGGATGACAAGGACAGCCACGGCACAACCGGTGTCATGACGGGCGAAGCCAAAGACATCTTGATCTCGGTGGTGCCCTGCGGCAATCACCTGCTTTTCCATGGTCTGGTTAAGTGCCTTGATTTTGTCACGCAACTGGGCGGCCTGTTCAAAATTAAGGTCATCAGCGGCCTGAAGCATCTCTAGATTAAGCCTCTTGAGCAACTCCTTGTTCTTACCAGCTAAGGCTAGGAGCAGGTCTTCCACCATCTGCCGGTATTCCACTGCCGAGACTTTTCCGTGGCAGGGAGCAAGACAACGGTTCATCTGATGATTGAGACAGGGTCTGGCGCGTGGAGGAAGGGTCGTCCCTTTGCAACGCCTGAGAGGAAAAAGGGTGTTCAAATGTTTGATGGTCTCCCACATTGCCGAGGGTGAAGAGAATGGGCCGAAGATGGCCTGATCTTTGACGCGTCGTCGGGTGACGACTAGGCGAGGCCACTCCTCCTTGATGGTCACCATGATATAAGGGTAATTTTTATCGTCACGAAGGATGATATTATATTTTGGCTTATACTGCTTGATAAGCGAGGCCTCGAGGATAAGGGCCTCTTTTTCGGTGGCGGTGAGGATTGTTTCGATGAGTACGGTTTTGCTGAGCATCACCGAGGTCTTGTTCTGCCCGCCGCCGAGGTGGCGTTGGTATGAGGCCAGACGACGTCTGAGGTCTCGAGCCTTACCAACATAGTGAACCTCTGAGCGGTTGTTTTTCATCAGGTAGACCCCGGGGCCGTGACCAATGGAGTGCAAAAAATCGGCAGTCAAAATTGCTTCTTTGTCGATTGGACTTTCGGGCATAATGCGAGGTGTTGTTGCAGAGGAGAGAGTTGTGGAGTTATCGCGACTTTACTTTTGCTGAGGCATTCTGACCTTGGACACTAGGGTAAATACCTACCTGTTGAATGCCGGGGGTTATGTGTATTAACCTATCGTAATAATTGAATTTACGCCATAAAAAAATCATTTGCCCCTTATTTACTCATTTGCCCGTTGTGATTTCCTGTAAAGTGTATTATAAATCTTGCCTTTTACGAATCATAAAGTCATGTTCGGGCTGAAAAGGATGGCCTGTTGTTGACCATCGCTTACGGAACGAGCAGTCAATAATTGAACAAGCAAGTGAAAATTAGGAGGGAAAAATGTCGGACATGGACCATCAGCATGGAAATGAGCATCAACATCATCACCGCGGCCCTTGGGGGCACATCATCAGAGGGATGTGGAGATCGCCACTTGGTCTTTTAGGTGTTACCTTAACCACGGTAAGTGCAACCTTGATGGTTATTGGGATTATCGTCGAGGTCTTTGGCCTGACCCATAATCCGTACGTGCCGCTTCTTGCCTTCTTGGTTCTCCCTGGTGGTTTCATCACAGGATTGGTGTTGATTCCTGTAGCCGCTTACTTGCGTCGCCGTCAGTGGCAGCGTTTTGGTATCGCAAAAGATCATCTGCAGATTAACTTGAGTGATCACCGTCACCGCAAATCGTTGATCTGGTTTATTGTCTTGACCGTTATTTTCTTCTCGTTGCTGACGGTCATCGGCTATTTCGGCTATGAATTCTCAGACTCAGCCTACTTCTGTGGCAAGGTCTGCCATAATGTCATGGATCCGGAGTATACCGTATACCAACGTTCTCCACACGCCAAGATCGTTTGTATAGAATGCCACATCGGACCTGGGGCGCAATGGTTTGTGCGTGCCAAAATTTCTGGTTTACGGCAGGTATTGGCTGTGGCGACGAACAGCTATAGCCGTCCAATTCCCGCCCCTGTCGAGCATCTTCGTCCTGCCCGTGACACCTGTGAACACTGTCACTGGCCGGAAAAATTCTCTGGCAAGAAAGTCAAATCTTTCGTTCATTTCACCAATGACAACCAGACTGAGCCTGAAATTGTCGATATTGCGCTTCATATCGGTGGACACAATAGGGTAACGGGGACCTTTGAAGGCATCCATTGGCACGTTAGTAAAGACGTTAAGGTTCAATATTTGGCTACCGATGAGAAGCGATTGGAAATTGCTAAGGTCAAGGTCAGTCGTCCTGATGGCAGCAAGGATGAATTTGTTAAGGCTGGTGTCGAAATTCCTGCTACGGTCGATCAGTCAGAGGATGGCGAAAAATCAGGTTGGAGGACTATGGATTGTATCGATTGCCATAATCGTCCGACTCATACCTATGACCTCCCAGAAGAAAGAGTTGATTTTGGTTTGATCAGCAAAAAACTGAATCCTGAGATCATTGGCATTCGTGAAGATAGCCTCGCTGTCTTAACCGCTGAATACAATACCCGGGAAGAGGCTGAGGCCCAGATGACCAATCGTCTGATCGAGTTGCAAACCAACCGTCAGGGGATCGATTATGTTAAACGCTTTGATGCTGATTTAAGAAAGGCCGGTGCCTATCTGCTTGAGACCTATCTTGGCAATGTTTGGCCAGAAATGGGAATCAAATGGGGGACATACGGCTCGCATCTGGGACATCAACGTGCCGAGGAGGGCTGGGGATGTTGGCGCTGTCACGATGAAGAACATGCCAATGCTGAGGGGAAAACCATCTCTCAGAGTTGTGACTTGTGCCATGACGAACCTCAATGAGTCGTTGTCCTAGCCGAGTTTTGAGTTGCGGACACAAAATCAGGCATCGACTAGGCAGTTTGTTAGCCCCGAGAAGTAGCGGTGCGATGAATTGCTGCTGATAAAGGTTCCAACTCGAATGCGAACTAGGTGTAACATTCGCTATTAGAATAGAAAAAGCCCCGCGCCAAAAGGTTCGGGGCTTTTTTTATATCGTATGAACGTGTTACGGAGAAAATCCATGTCAAATGAAGTAAACCTTGCATTAGGCACTACAGACATCGTATGGCAATTAACTGATCTCTATCAGACGCTCGATGACCCGCACATTAACGCCGACCTCGATCTGTGTCAGACAGAAGCCGAGGCTCTTCAGGCAGAGTTTGCAGGCAAACTCTCTGCACTGAGCCCGAAATCTTTGCTCAATCTGGTTGGTCGATTGGAGAAGATAGGTGTCATGCAAGGGCGTCTGGCCACTTTTGCCTTTTTGAATTTTGTCACCCAAATCCAGGAGGCTAAGGCGGGAGCCTTTTTGCAAAAGATTCGTGAGAAAAGCAGTGCTATCGCTAAGTTGACCGTTTTTTTTGAACTTGAATGGAACACCTTGCCTGACAACTTCGCCCTGCAATTACTGGCAGATCCTAGTGTTAAACACTATCACCACTACCTGGCGAGCCTCAGACGTTATGCAAGGCATCTTCTCAGCCATCAAGAAGAAGCCTTGCTGATCGAAACTGCCCCGGTGGGGCGCGGTGCTTGGACACTGCTCTTTGAAAAGGTCGTTGGCAATATCAAGTTTGGCGATCGAGAGCGTACAGAAGAAGAGGTGCTGGCTGATCTTTATCATGAGGATCGTGCTATCCGCCAGGCAGCGGCAGGCGAGTTGACAGCGGGATTAAGAGGCCAACTCCATATCCTATCTCATATTACCAACACCTTGCTGGCTGACAAGATGATTGACGATCGGCTCAGGCACTATTCAGGGTGGCTATGTTCCATGAATCTCTATAACGAGATCTCAGATGATATTGTCGCAGTTTTAGTGCAGACGGTGACCAGCCGTTACGACATCCCGGCGCGTTATTATAGACTCAAAAAACAGCTATTAGGACTTGATGAACTTTTTGATTACGATCGGTATGCGCCTCTTGCCAACCTCCCGGCCCAGCAAGTGAGTTGGGACGAATGCCGAGGGATGGTGCTTGCCGCCTTTGCCGATTTTTCTGGTGAAATGGCCGAAATTGCTGAACTCTTCTTTACGAACAACTGGATTCATGCCCCAATCATGGACGGTAAGCGGGGAGGAGCCTTCGCCCATCCATGTACACCGGATGTTCATCCTTACGTCATGGTCAATTTTACCGGAAACATCCGGGATGTGTCTACCGTCGCTCACGAGCTTGGTCATGGGGTTCATCAGTATTTGGCAGCTGAAAAGGGCTATTTTAATAGTGGCACCCCGCTGGTTTTGGCCGAGACAGCCTCGGTCTTTGCCGAATTGATTCTCTTCACTCACCAGCTTGAGCTTTTGTCAACTCCTGCCGAACGAACCGCCTTTACCGCTCAAAAACTCGAATCCATCTTTGCCACCGTCTTTCGCCAAATAGCCATGAATCGTTTTGAAGAGCTGAGCCATAATGCCAGACGCGAAGAGGGCGAACTTTCGACAGAGCGCTTAAATGACCTGTGGCGTCAGACTCAGCAAGCCATGTTCGGCGACTCTGTCTCCTTGACCGAGGATTATGCAGTTTGGTGGTCTTACATCCCCCATTTTCTGAGCACCCCGGGCTATGTCTATTCGTATGCCTTTGGTGAACTTTTGGTTTTGGCGCTTTACAACCTCTATCTGCAGGATAAAGATTCTTTTGTGCCCAAATACCTGACATTGCTGAAGGCTGGAGGGAGTGACTGCCCGGAGATTCTGTTGCAACCATTTGCTGTCGATCTGAATGACCCAGAATTTTGGGCCGGAGGGCTTCAGGTTATTGATGGAATGTTACGTCAGATTGAGTGAGTTGTAGTTTGCTGTTGTTACGTAGTCAAGAGACAGCTTTCGCTTAATGGACAGAGGTGTTAACAGAAGGGAAGAGGGGGCTTGCGTGTGATGTAGCTGAAATCAGGCGTCAGCCGAGATGGATATTGGTGTCCTTTTTTCTCAGTTCTATTCGTCGCCATGCTCCGCTCCTGTGGTGACGACCACCTTCTCGGCTGTAAAACTGTGAGCCAACGCCGCTTGATGAGATAGGACCGTTCTAGCGGTCAGGAGCATAGGTGAGAGGGAAGGTTGTCAATGCGTATATCTTGCTGGGGCAGGTCCTTTCGGCAAGCGGTTGTCAACCATTGGCTAATAGTCGCCTTGAATTTTGGCTGGACAATCCCCAGGGGGAGTATGATGATGTCCATTAAGACCCGGTGTATGCCGACAGCAAGTTTTTCTACCGTTTGAATCAAATGTTCCGACAGATCATGTCGTGAGATCGCCTTATATCCATTGCTGATCAATGCCGAATGGCATGAGCAACTGATTACTTACCACTATCCACGTCAGAGTGACACAAAGGCGGAATTTACTTTGGTGTTGGCACCCTTGCCACAACTGATCAAAGGGGCTCTATCAATTTATAATCGGCACAAGGGAATGCGATGAAATTTGCGGAGTTGCTAACGATCAGGCAGAGCGTCAGGCAATATCAAGACAAACTAGTAGAGGATGAGCTCATTGTTCAGTTGATTGAAGCGGTTCGCTTGTCGCCATCAGCCAGTAACTCCCAACCCTGGAAGCTGATCATGGTTACCGATCCTGACTTGCGGGCTGAGGTGGCGAATAAGACCTTCAGTCCCCTTGTCTCCTTCAATAAGTTTGTTCCGCAGGCGCCGTTACTGGCTGTCATTGCCCTACAGAAGCCAAAGCTAATCACCCAGATCGGTGGTCGTTTGAAAGAACGCGAGTTTCCGCTGATCGATATTGGCATCGCTGCCGAGAATTTTTGCCTGCAGGCGGCGGAATTAGGCTTGGGAACCTGCATGCTTGGCTGGTTTGATGAGGAGGCAATTAAAACTCTGCTACGGATCCCGCAATCGATACGAATTGGTCTGATGATAAGCGCCGGATATGCCGCAGAGGGGTATCCTCTCCGACAAAAAATACGAAAAACGAGAGATGAGATGTGCAGTTTTAACCGCTATTAGAGAGAAGTGGATACACACTCCTCTGACAACTCCTGGCGGATCTCTATTGCTTTGAGATTGGTTTACTGACCATCCTGCCGTTTGGCTCGCGGTAGCGGATCTCCCCAGACATTTCAGTGAGGGAGATTGGTCTTTCAAGCGTGAGATGAAGGGTAAACTCGCCGGGCGTTACGTCACTGAGCAGCCACTTGATCTCCCCTTTACTGCTGTTGACGCTTTTGGTTGCCGGCTGCGATTGAATGACGGCAACTTGCGGCGTCACGTTCTGGAGCACGATAATGGTTGATGGTGGTGGATCAGTAATTGAAATTGCGATGATGATCTCCCGCCCTTTCATCTCTTTGTAACGCGCTGTCACAAGAGGTGACGACCATACTTGCATCGGCAGCGCAGCAAAGAGCAGTGAAAAAAGAAATGCGGTCATGATCGGGGTGGGATGCCCCTTGTGGTCATGTCGTGTCTTCATGAGGGTGTTTCCTCTCTATGTTTTGTCGTTTTCGAGAGTGAGTAAGGCCTATTCAGAGACGGATCGATTGACAAAAATGTATTCTGTCTTTCTCCTATTGTACAACGTACTTTCCAGACTTCCTCTCCCAAACATATCCACTGCCGGCCCACATGTCATCGATCAGGTCACGACCAAAATCGATTTCCTTCATGCTGCTGTATCGATCGTAGACAGCCAGTATCTCCTCGTCGTCAATCTTGTTGTTTCGGTCAACGTCTGCCCAATGGAAGGGGGCAAGTTCTAAAGACGTGGCCCCGGAAATTTCTTTTTGGCCTTGAACTCCCTGGTTTACGGTAAGTTCGCCACTAAATTGCAACTGAGCACCTGCAGTCTCAGTGTTGGGTGCCCGCACCAGATAGGCAAAGGTTGATGTCTGTTTATCCATACGGCTGATCCACTTCACGGCGCCACTTTTCTCGGCTTCCGTGGTGAGGGGGGGGTCTGCACTAATAATCCGGCACCCTGACGGTAGATTTTCCTTCAGGATGAGCGTTACTGGGGGGGGCTGATTTGTGTTAACTGTGATCAGCACCGGGAACGTCTGGCCGGGGGGGACGTGTTTGGGCAAAATTCGTGTGCTAATGACAGTAATCTTCATAGGGGCAGGTTTTGTTTGCCACCAGAAAAATGAGCCAAGGACAACAAAGATTGTGAACAAAAGAAGCGCAAAGTGTCGCCAGTGCCGTTTTAGGGTATTAGCAGGAGTTGCTGGTTCGGGCGGTGCTTGGGGTACTTGCCCGTCAGAGGGATCTTCCGGTGGAGCAAGGGGCGAGGGGGTGTCGTTTTCTTCCTGTTCAAGGATTGCTTCGAGATCTACCTCAAGTGTATGCGCAAGTTTTTCCGCGTTTTCAAGTTTTATGGTGGGGTATCGGCGATTCTCCCAACGGGAGATGGTGTCTGTTGTTACACCGATAACGGTTGCCATGTAAAGTTGCGTCAGTCCTTTGCACTCACGCAAACGCCGTATTTCGTCACCATTGATTTTGGCTACCGGCACGTTGATAGAAGTGTTGGCAGGTGTGTTGTCAGTCATGGGTTTTTACTATCGAATCACAGATTGAAGAATTTCTTTTTCTGCAACTCCGCACAAAAAGTGTCGATTACCTCAGCAAGGCCTCATGCTGGTAGATGTCGTGGAGACATCAGGCCATGTCGGGCCCAGTGTCGACCGATGTCGGCTATATCTTCCGATGGGTAAGGCCTATGATATGGACAAGAGGACGAATCCTATGGTTGGATTCAAAGACAGGTTCAACTGCCTGTACAATACAAAACATAGCACGGAGGAAGAACAATGAAAAAGCAATTGATGATGACCGGGTCGATTTTTGTTGCAACAGTATTTTTAGGGCTAGGGAGCTTATCCGTTTTGGCCGCAGGGACACTGAAGGCACCAGAGACAGAAGTGACCATCGAAGGCAAGAAGCCGGCGCATTTTAATCATCAGACCCACTTAAAGATGGGGATGACTTGCGGCACTTGTCATCACGATGCGGAGCATAAGCCTCTCACCGCCGAGGCTATCGCTGTTTTACCCGATGCTAAGGGCCTTGCCTGTGTAAGCTGCCACAACAGCACCTTTGCCAAGCAGGAACTGCAGAAGCAAAAGGATGTCTTTCATGCCCGCTGCAAGGAGTGTCACAAGAGTGGGTATGAAGGAAAGACTGGACCAAGCAGCTGCGTTGATTGTCATATCCAGAAGGTTAAAAAAGCGGTAGAGGGTTGTTGATTATCTTCGTGCTGACCTGATTTTGAAAATGGGCGGAAACGCTGAGGCTGAGATAAGGAAATCTTGGTCTTTTGCGTTTCCGCCAGGGGCTTTATCAGCTCATGCCCCGATGATCTTAACCAAGATTCGCTTTTTGCGTCCGCCATCAAACTCACCGTAAAAGATCTGTTCCCACGGGCCGAAATCCAATTTCCCCTCAGTGATTGCGACAACCACTTCACGCCCCATTACTTGGCGTTTGAGATGGGCATCGGCGTTATCTTCGTAGCCGTTATGGTGATATTGGGAGATTGGCTCGTGAGGGGCAAGTCTTTCCAGCCAGACCTCATAGTCGTGATGGAGACCTGATTCGTCATCGTTGATGAATACCGAGGCGGTGATATGCATTGCGTTGCAAAGGCACAGGCCTTCTTTGATACCGCTTTCTTGCAGACATTGTTCAACTTGCGGGGTGATGTTGATGAAGGCTCGACGAGTTGGGGTGTTGAACCATAGTTCTTTGCGGTAGGCTTTCATTGGGAATCCCACTTGGGACTTGCCCGGTTAATTTCATCTATCTGTCTGTTGAGATTCCAATAGTCATAGCAATAACCGCAACCGAGCAAGGCGCCCGTTATGAAATAGAGTATCCCTGTCAGCCATTTTCCCATATACATGCGATGAATGCCGAAAAGGCCAAGAAAGGTCAGGAGCACCCAGGCGACATTGTAGTCGATTGCCCCTTCGGTATACTTTATTTCTGCCTGCCTATCCATCGAGGGGATCAGGAAAAGATCGATGATCCAGCCAATGCCGAGTAGCCCGAAGGTGCAGAGGTAAATAGTCCCTGAAATTGGTTTTCCGTAATAAAATCGATGCGAGCCGGTAAAGCCAAATAGCCAGAGTATGTAGCCCACCGTGATGTTGTGGGTGTTTTTGGTGTATCGTGTTTTCATAGAATATCCCGTGTGATTGATTAGGAGGTTATACTGCCAACCACTCCTCATAGCGAGCGTTCAATCTCCCCCAACTGAATGGATCTGTCAAGTCTTTGCATTGCTGTCGACTCAGCCGTTTATCTTTCATGGAAAAAAGTAGGCGACTTGCAAACTCGTCATCCTCGTAAAGAAAGTCACCGGGAAAAATTTCAGGATAGGCGAGACGTTTGGGAAGAAGAGGGCGACAACCAGCTCTAACCGCTTCAAGTATTGATATGCCAAAAAATTCGTGTTTGGCGGTGGAGATGACAACATCGGCTCTGCTGAGCCAGCTGAGATATTCAACTCGGGAAGGGGCATAGCCGAAATGCAGAATACGGTCGGCAAGTTTATGCTGAGCCTCGTGGAAGATCTTCGGAACCTGTCGGAAAGACTCACCTAAGACAATTAGTTGAAAGTCTTCCCCTTGATTTTGCAAGTCATAGAGGGTGTGGAAAAAAAGTTCTGGATTCTTGTCATGCTCCCAACGATGATTCCAGAGAAGTACCGGCACTTGCGAGTCTTTTCTCTCAGAGGCGATTTGGTCGATGACATTATAGTCGAATGCAGGAGGCAGGATGTGGCTCTTGGCTCGAATCTCGTCTTGGTAGTCTGCCAGGTCCATGTCGTTATTTTTGGTGAGGAGTACCTTGCAGCCACTCAAAAATGATTCGAGATTATAGCTGCTGTTAAAGGCCAGACGGTCGGCAGAAAGCGCTGTGCTGAGATTGGTTAAGGCAAAATGGACATCTCTGGCGTCATCTTGCTGGACAGGATAGGCGAACTGATTTTCATGAAAATAAGCATAAATGGGAAGGTGCTGGCAGGCAATGGGTAACATCCCCTTGAAGGTTGCCACGTCAAGAAATGAAGAACAGACAATCGCACCGGCGCCGTTCAGGGAAATCTTCTTGCGCCTTATCTGGCCCGCAAAAAAAGGGGCCGCTAAGCGCATTCTCCATTTCCAGCGGTTGGCGGGCAAGGTGTACCGGGTGAACACATGAGGGAGGTTGTTTAAACCATCGATAAATATCCGGTGCGAGCCACCGTAGTATGGTTCAAAGACGGCAAACTTGGTCAAGGCTTGCTCTTAGTCATTCAGGGAAGGGATGGCTTCATTTTCTATTTTATAGACAGCAGATACGATGGTTGCTGTAAGCCCTGAGAAAAAATTGAGGAATCTGAGCAGTTGTACAAGATAAAGTTTGCCTATGTGAACAGTCTTGATAGAACAAAAGCAATCAAGGATTGATCGGTTGGCCTAAGGGGAAGATCTTTTCTCCAGCCTTGATTGCTATGTCCAATCTGTTTTCCGAGGGAGGGATCGGGCAGGAAAAATTATAGTTGTAGGCGCAATAGGGATTGTAGGCCATGTTGAAATCCAGCTCAATAGAGTCACCAGCTGGCTCTTTCATGTCGAGATAGCGGCCGGCTCCATAAGATTCATGACCGGTTGTCTGATCCGTAAAAGGTACAAAGAGGGATTTTTCGCCTGCTACCTCTCCACTGTCTTTCTCTTGGTAGGCAAAAAGGGTGAATGGTTTCCCTGCCAAAGAGAAGTCAAGTTTTCCTATTGTGGTGTAAATCCGTTCATGTCCCGTTGAGGTGTGTATCGTAAACTCTATCGGTTTGCTTAACCTTTGATAGTGGGCGGTTACCCTGAAGGTGATGTCGACTGGGAAATAGCTCAACTCTTTGAAATTCATCTGCTGCTCTGTCAGGAGAGGAGAATTGGGGGAGGTTTTAAAAAAGCGGTCTTTATCTTTCCTGGCGGTGAGAATTTCTTTTTTGTGCTTCAAGGTTTCAACCCGATTAGGGCCTGACCCGCAAGAAACGATGGAGAACAGTATGCTCAGGAACAGCAGCCATTGCCAGGGCATACTTCTGCGCCGTGACCTACTGCTTATCCCCATCCTCAAAAACCTATACAGCGTGTCCATTGATGAACTCCTTGACAATCGTGGTATCGGCTGCCAAAATTTCGCATCTGGTCGGTAGGCCTTGCAACATGGCTAAACTAGGTGGCAAAGGTTGCTCGCCGATAGCCTTGGCCACGGCATCACAGAATTTCCCTGGGTGAGCGGTGGCAAGGCAGATCATGGGACGATTTGCGGCAAATTGTCGTCCTGCCTTGACTCCAACGGCTGTATGGGGATCTAAGACATATCCGGTTGCGGCATAAAAATCTCTAATGGTAGAGATCACTTCTGTTTCGCTGACTCGGAGGGCCATGAAGTCATTGCTGATTGCAGTCATGGCATCTTGGTCAAAATGCAGGCAATGCTTGATTGAGAGTGTTGCCATGTCGTCAGCTGTACGCTTGGTGTCCTCTCCATTCAAATAATAGAGATAGCGCTCGAAGTTTGAGGCCAGCTGAATGTCCATTGATGGACTGCAGGTAGGTGTTACTTGATTAGTCGAGTAGTCACCTCTGGTCACGAAACGGGAAAGAATGTCGTTGTCATTGGTGGCAAGGACTAATTTTTCGATACATGAGCGGCCAAGCATTTTGCGAGCGACGAAACCGGCGAAGACATCGCCAAAGTTGCCAGTTGGCACAGAGAAATCGACAGTTTGACAATTTTCGAGTTCAGAGACCCTGAAATAGGCGTATACATAGTAGACAATTTGGGCCATGATCCTGGCCCAATTGATTGAATTCACGGCACCAAGGCAATGCTTTTCTTTAAACGGGATGTCGTTGAAGATATTTTTAACAATAGCCTGGCCGTCGTCAAAGGTGCCTTGGATAGCTATATTAAAGACATTGCTGTCCAGCACCGAGGTCATCTGCAGCTCTTGGATAGGACTGACCCGTTTGTGGGGATGCATGATGAAGATATTGATACGCTTCTTGCCCCGGACACCCTGGATGGCGGCACTGCCGGTATCGCCAGATGTTGCACCGACGATATTCATTCTATCACCACTCTCAGCAAGCAGATACTCGAAGAGATTGCCGAGGAATTGCAGCGCCACATCTTTGAAGGCTAGAGTGGGTCCATGGAAAAGTTCAAGGATGTAGACCCCGTCTTTCTTGACCAACGGCGTTATTTGCGGGTGGCTGAAGGTTTGGTATGAGCGTGTAATCAAGGAGCGCAGATCAGAGGCGGTGATGTCATCGATAAAGCGTGACATCACCTCAAAAGCGAGATCCTGATAGGATAATTTCTTCCAGGATGACAAGGTCTTGGCATCGATGGCAGGCAGGGTTTCAGGCAATAAGAGTCCGCCGTCGGTTGCCAAACCCATCATCACTGCTTCTTTGAAGCCTATGGGAGAAATTTTACCGCGTGTACTGATGTATTTCATATCGAGCGTTTGTTGAGGAGTCGTTGTCTTTATATGTGCTAGGACTTCGTGCTAAAAGGAGCCGCCGAGACTGAAATCCCACTTGCTTTGTTTCTCAGCCTCGGTTGGATTAAGGTTGTATCCCCATTCCAGACGGAGAGGGCCCATGGGGGAGAGCCAGCGGAAGCCGGTGCCGACGCTTTTCTTGATCTCACCAAAATCCCAGTCGGCATTTTCAGCATAGACATTACCGCAGTCAAAGAACAAAAGTCCTTTGAGCCCGGCATCCTTGACCAAGGGGAATATCCACTCCACATTGGAGTACCACATTTTATCACCACCTATCCTCTCCGATGTGTCTGGATCCCTGGGGGTGATACCAGAGGAGTCGAAGCCGCGGATCGTGTTCATGCCGCCTAGGTAGAATTTTTCATAGATCGGGAGTTTGCCTTCGGTGTTGGCAACGGCATAGCCTGCAGCTAGTTTATAGTGAAAAGTGGAGTCTAGTGGTACCTTGAAAAACCAACTGGCGGAACCTTCATATTTGGTGTATTCCGCATCCCCACCTAAGGGACCGCCGGCATATTTTGTATTGATCGTGTAAAGGTAACCGGTGCTGGGATCGGTAAGCTTATCTCTGGTGTCGAGCGAGAAGCCTAAGCCCACGGCGCTGGTGATATTAATATCCTTGGAGGCGAGAATGATCTGCGAAGCATTTTCTTTGATATCGCTCAGAGTACTGTCTTCATAGGAGTAGCCGGTTGACATCTTCCAATCCCGCCAGATTGGGTAGCCGAAACGAAGGCCGAACCCCTGTGAGTCCTTGGTGAAGTCGTCATATTCACGCATCCACTGGAAGACATCAAAACCAAAGAGCAGTTCGCTGTCCGCCAGATGGGGTTCAGTGAAATTAAAATTGTACTGATTGCTACTGCCACTGATATTGGCCTTCAGGGCAACCCGCTGACCTTTACCCAGGAAGTTGTTTTGGCTGATCTCAGACATGAACATGAGACTGTCCACCGAGCTATAGCCAGCACCAATACTGAAGTTACCTGTTGCCTTCTCTTTGACATTGACCTGCAGATCCATCAGGCTTTCGTCCATGGTTGGCACGGGATTGATCTCGACCGACTCGAAGTATTCAAGGCGATTCAGTTTCTCCTGGCTCTTTTTCAAGGCAACAGAGTTGAAAAGACCGCTCTCTTTGACCTTGATCTCACGGCGGATGACCTTGTCTCTGGTTCGGGAATTGCCCTTGATATCGATACGGTTGATGTGTACCAGCTCTTTCTTCTTGATGTCGAGCGTGATATTAACCCGTTTGTTAACATCATCCTTGACCGTGGCGGGGTTGACTTCGGCGAAGGCATAGCCCTTTTCAGCATAGCGATCAGTGATGGCTAATACGTCGTCACGCAAGGTTTTGCGGCTGAAGAACGGCTCGTGAATTATTTTGGCAACGCTAAGCAGGGAGCCCTTGTCTTCGAGTAAGTCACCTGTGACATCGAGTGTGCCGACCCGATAACGGTCGCCTTCTGCGATATTGAAATTGATGTACAGCCACTCATCCTTTTGAGTGACCTCGGGGGCACCTACTTTGGCGTCAATGAAACCGTTATTGTTGTAGTAGGAGACAATTCTGTCGGCATCCTGAGCCAAAAGGTCGCGTTTTAAGATGCCACTGTCGGTTATCCACGAGAACCACCCTTTTTTGGACGTTTGCAGGATCTTCAGCAAGGTTTTACTGGCAAACGTGGTGTTGCCGGTTACAGTGATCTCCTTGATGTAGACCTTCTTGCCCTCTTTGATGGTGAAGCTGACATCCACCTTACCCGTCTTGGTGGTCTTGGTGGCAGGAGCAACCGTTGTACTGTAATAGCCTTCGTCCTTATAGAGTTGTTTGATGGCTTCAGCCGACTTTTGTACGTCTTGCGTGCTGATAATGTTGTTAACGGTGACGGTCACCACTTCTCGGATTTTATCCTCCTTCAACTCATCTTCTCCGTCAATGAGGATCTGGCCGACCACCGGTTTCTCTGTGACCTCGAAAACCAAGGCTTTGCCCGCCTCACTCTCTGTCATTTGGACGACAACATTATCGAAATAGCCCATCGTGTAGATCTCTTTGATCGCTTGACGGAGAGCGGCAGCATCATATTGATCACCACTTTTCAAGGTGATCTTGTGGATGATGGCTCCTGATTCGATCTTTTTATTGCCGCTGATGGCGATACTGTCTACCCTGGTGTGCCGATTGGTGAATGACTGGATATTCTTGGTGAGGCGACTAAAAATGATTGGCAGGTCACTGGCCTTGCCCTCGTCAAAGTAATATTTGATCTGGGAAGGAGCCAGGGCATCAATCACCGCCATGTCGACCGAGACGGTATCGCCGGTCTTGGTCAAACTGCCAATCAGCACATAGTCGGTATCTTTCGAGAGTATGGGGTTAAGGGTACTGATTGCTGGTGGCCAGGTGCCCTCATAGGTGACAACTTGCTGTACTTCCGAGCGGGGGAGCACGGTAAAACCAAGGCCTGACGCAGCGTTATACAAGGCTTGATCTGCCTCCAGCGTTAGCGCCGCCGCGTCGTCACCAGCATTGATTTTGATTGGCAAAACGGTCGACTTACTGCTTTTCGCCTCGTCTGCAGCTAAGGCGTTTGGGGTTGAAGATAAGAGAATAGCACCAAGCAGCAGGGTGGTTAGTGTCCAAAAAATCGCTGTGCGGTGTGAAGAATAACGGTTTGCGACATCGGCTCGGATCTTTTGGATTTTATGAATTCGCATTGATTTTTTTTGTTGTAGAGGGAAATGGGAAAAGTCCGCAAGGCTCTTTGATGAATTGATATTTGCCAACCGGAGGAGGGGTGACTTTGAATGAGGCGCCGTCCTTCCATGGACTCCGGACCCGATTCTCCGATGCATCTGATCTAGGGCTAAATAATTTTAAAGCTATAGCCTAACTCCTCCTCGAAATCAATTTTTTTCGGATAACCTCGGCCAGAATGCGTATAAATATTGGCAACTGCTTTCTACCATAGAGCATCTCACCTCATTGCCTTTCTGGTAGCAACCCTGATGCGTTGCTGTTAGTCGGTTATGAGATGAACTGAGGGTTTGATAGAAGTTAAATCGATACAGCGTCGGGTCGGCAATAGGTGTCCCTCGAATGTGGTTCAAATTTCTTTTTTGACATCCGATTGAGGCGATGATAGAGTCCCGTTTCAGCGAGCAGGAATGTCCCTTTACACAAGTAAGTTTCTATACTGCACGGCAAAGGCAAGTTGCCTGCAAGCAGAGACTTCAAACGAGATTTCGGAAACGAGATCTAAGATTAAATTATATGGGCCGGGGAGGCCCGAGAAGTATGAAACATAGAAATGGCCCTTTTTTACTGCTTTCGTCGCTCATTGTCGCATTGCTCGGTGTGGGGTGTCCGGATAAAATTTTAGCCCAGAGTGAACCTGTTACCAATGAAATCCCTGCCCAAGTTGATTCCTCCGCAGACCTGGAGCAAACTCGGTTGCAGGTGCTGCAATCCTTAAATCAAATTGCTGTCTCTTTGACCCATATCATCTCGTATAACGATAAGGTGGTCCTTGATCAGGAATATAACACCATCATCAACAACTTGAATTTGAGTAAGATTCCCGACGCCGAAATCATCGCGTTACTCCAGGAACTCATGGACCTGCTCGCCAATTCCAAAATTCAGGACCATGATCGGGACTATCTTGCGCGGAGCTTCGATAAGAATGTCGAGAATGAGCTCAAAAGAAAAGCAGAGTCCCGCATCTTCGACCCCGTTGGCATTGTCACGAATCCGTATAGCAGCGTTCTGGCGGCGGTGCTCAACGCCGGCTCTTTTTATTTCAATTACCGGTTTAAAATTGAGGACTACAAGATAGAGCGCGAAGCAAAGGCCTGGGAAATCGACGCTAAGACCTTGCTGGGGCTGAACAATTTTTACAAAAAATTACTCAAGTCCTCTTGGGAGTTAATGCGCCGCTACAAAATTCCGGATGAATGGCGCTTGAATGAAAATCAACTCTCTGATTATACCGCCATTTTAAAAGAGACTAACCCTGAGTTGCGCTATCGCAAATTGGAGCGGATTGAGAAGAGTTTCCAAAAATTTCCTCCCTACTGGTACTACCGTGGCCAAGAGGCCCAGGATATCGGCAACAAGCAGGAGGCATTGCGCTGTTTTAATCAATTTCAGCAGATTCATCAGGGAATCTTCAGAAAGGACCCCTACGCGGCATCGACCGCCATGCACAAATCAATGTTGATGGAGGGACAGGCAACGCAAGATCAGCTCCGTAGCGAGTTGAAAATAATTGTGGATAACTCGGATGATGCGGATTGGGGAAACATCCTCTTTGCAGCCCTTCAGTACGCCCGCATCGACGATACGGATAAGGCCAGTCAATTGATTATGAGAAATTTAGATAACGGCCACCTGGCTTTCATTGAAAATCCGGAAATGATCCGTACGGTGGGGCCGGCCTTGTTGCTCAACGCCCGAGCTGACGTGTTTAATCGAATAATGGACACGGTGATCAAAAACGACAATATCAAAAATTATGATGTGTTGTGGCTTTATGGGCAAATTCGAAACCGCGACATCTTAAATCGGATCAAACCCGAATTCGACAGGATTCTCCTGGTTACCGCGAACAAATCCTTATTGAACCCACTCAATCTCTTTAGAGGCGATAACCTCACCTTATTTTTGCCTACCCGGTGGATGGCGGACAACCTGATGATTAGCCTCCGTCTTGACAGTGAGAAAGAGACTCGCGAGTTTCGTCCGTCTGAAGTGGGGCCGTTGCCGAATTTTCCAGAGATAACCGTACTGACTTTCACCAACGTTTTATCGATGAAGGCATTCATCAAAAAAAAGAGATCGGCCAATATCACGATCAACCTTGTCCGGGAAAAGCTCGTAGAGGATAAAACAGATCACAAGTCTTATGCTATCGAGATGGTTTTTGTCACGACCATAGTCCCTTCCGCACAGAAAATGGCGAACGAAAGGCACTTTGCCGAAGCCCTCTCTGCCAGCGTCACCGGCCTCGGAAAATTAAAACTTTTCGACGCCGATGAATCAGGAGACCAGGCGCCCTCCCAAAAAGATCAATCCACGAAAAAAGAGGAAGAGACCGGCGACCTGGCCTTATGGTTGGCCAAGGATAGGATCAAGATGAACGGCGAGAGCTTTGGTTGGAGTGATCACGGGATAATTTTTCAATAGCCCTGCCAGGCTACCGGACGCTCTGCAAGCTTACCACGGGATGAAGGAGCGCAAGAAATGGTGAGTAAGATTACTCAGTTCGTAACGAACTTCTCAGGTATGTGCTTCTGTATGGGCCGGGTAAGCAGACGATCATCTCTTTGCGCTACCCAGTATTTCACTCACTTTGGGAATAAGTTTCTGTCTTTCTACTGGCTTGATCAGGATGGCGAAGGCTTCTGTTTCATGGAGTTGATGGTCATTTAATACTTCCATGTAGCCAGAGGTGAGGATAATGGGCAGGTCTGGCCTGATCTCCTTGGCTTTGGCGGCCAACTGCAAGCCAGTTATTCCTGGCATGGTCTGGTCGGTCAGGATGAGATCCCACGCATCTGGCGTGTCAGACAGCGCCTGCCAGGCCTCGTCACCGGTAGAGAATTGATCGACTTGGTAGCCCGCCTGAGTCAAAAATTGGCTGTTGATGTTGCGTATCGACTCTTCGTCATCGATCACCATGATTCGTTCGTGGTTGGTCGAGACGGGCGGTGCCGGATCTGCAATCTCCAGCATGTTTGTATCGTGTTCGACCACTGGCAGATAGACGGTAAAGCTTGTGCCACGATTTTGTTCGGTGGAAACAGTGATGTGACCCTGATGGCTCTTAACGATGCCGTGCACTACGGCCAGACCGAGGCCTGTTCCCTTCCCCTGCTCCTTGGTGCTGAAATAGGGTTCGTAGATACGTTTCAGGGTTTGTTTGTCCATACCGCAGCCGGTATCACTCACTGTAAGTGTCACGTAGTGTCCAGGCGGGATGGTGACGTTGTTCTCGACACTTGGCTCGACAAGTGTCATCTCTTGCAGACTAACCCGAAGCTCGCCACCGCTTGCCAGCATTGCTTGGTAGGCGTTGGTGCAGAGGTTCATGACCAGTTGATGAATTTGGGTGGAGTCAGCAAATACCGTGGCTTCAGTGACGATCTCCTGTTTGATAGCGATGGTGGTGGGGATTGAGGCTCGTAAAAGCTTTAAAGCCTCTTTTGCCACTAAGGAGATCTGCAGCGGTAACTTTTCATGCCGTTCCCGACGGCTAAAGGTCAGGATCTGACGAACCAGGGCAGTTGCTCGGTCAGCCGCCTGCCTCACCTGCCGTAAATCACCCTCGAGGTCAGAATTATCCCCAGTTTCCATCAGTGCCAGATCGGTAAAGCCGATGATTGCGGAGAGGATATTGTTGAAGTCGTGGGCAATACCGCCAGCCAAGGTGCCAATGGACTCCATCCGCTGCGCCTGTTGGAGTTGGTCTTCCAGAGATTTGTAGTCGCTTACATCCTGCAGGGTAATAAGTACCATGGGCTCGTGCTGGACAGTGAGCGGGATGGTCGACAGAAACAGTGTCATGTCACGCACATTACCACCGATGGTGAACTGATGTTTGATCTCTTGCTGTACGTGGCTAGCCCGGGTGGAGATGGACTCCATCAGTAAACGTCGAACCTGGCACTGTTGACAAACTGGGCCAATGCCGCAGCCTTCGGGGACATCATGGGCGTGGCTGCAGGATAATGCGACGCCTGGGCGCGTGCCAAGCATATCCTTTGTCGATAATCCGGTGAAGTCGGTTGCACCTTTGTTCACTCGGCGTATCGTTTGATCTCGGTCGACGAGCAGCATGATCAGGGGGATGTTTTCGAAAATGGTGGTCAGCTCGATCTCCTGATCGGCAAGGTCTCGTTCCAACTGTTGACGTTCTGTGATGTCTCGGCCAACCACCACCAGACTCTTGCGTTTCTTCTCCTCCTCAAAGATCGGTATCTTGACCACGTCGTAGCAGGCGGTGGCACCATCTGGACGTAAGATCCTCTCTTCGCTCCGAGAAGGCTTTCCTGCGAGCCAGGCCCTTTCGTCACTTTCCATGCAAAAACGTAAAGTGCTGTCCATCTCGGGCAGCAGGGAGATGAGCTCCAACTCCGTCTTATTCTGCCAAGGCAGGTCCTCAACGTGGAAGAGCTGCTGGGCGGCTTTGTTGACAACCTGCCAACGGCCATTGCCGTCTTTCAAGAAAACCACATCGGGTATGGCTTCGATTATTGTTGAGAGCTGTTGGCGGCTTGACTGCAATGCCTCGTTGCTCTCTTTCTGGGACGTGATGTCCTGCGAGATACCGGCAATACGGTAGATGGTGCCGGTGTTGTCGCGAATGGGGAAGGCCTGTTCGGATATCCAGCGCACGGTGCCGTCGGGTCTGATGATGCGGTACTCTTCCGTATAGGTGCCGGAGCTCTGTTCGGTGGTCGCCTTCTGCAAAACGCGTGGGCGATCGTCTGGATGAACGGCTTCCATCCATTCCTGTGGCGCGGCATAGAGCGATTCAACGCTTCTTCCCCAGACTGTGGCATAGGCCGGGCTGACGTAGAGGGTGGTGGTCTTTTCGATATCAGTCATCCAGAAGACTTCGGGGATCTTCTCGGCCATTTGTCTGAATTTCTCTTCCGAGGCCTGAAGTTCTTCCGTTTTCGAGCGGATTCGTATTTTGAGGATATAGGCCCAGAGGATCATCAGTAGCAGGATACCAAGGATAATGGTTGCGATGGTGCCAAGCATCATCTTGTTTTCCTCGATCCAGCTTGTCCGAGGGAGATGTCCGGTCAACCAGATGTCGGTCAGGGTTTGCAGGGTTCCTGAGCTTTTGAGTGTGCCTAGGTGCTCGTTGAGCAAATCGATTAGTCTCTCTTGGCCTTTGTGGGTGGCAAAGGCGAATTGCTGGGGCAACAGGTTGCCGGTGGCAAGAGAAACGTTGGACAGATGATATTCGGAAATCAGATGGATACCAGCCTGTTGCGAACAGATAAAGGCGTCAGTTTGGCCAAGATTGACGCGGAGAAGAGCCTCGAGCTTGGAGGAGAATACCTGTTTGTGAAAATCAGTGCGGTTTGCGAGGAGGGTAAGGGCGATGTCTTGATCCTGCAGGCCGACGGTGTGTCCGGTCAGTGAAGGGAGATCGATAATGTCTATTACCTTATGATTACGAAAGATGGCTTGGAATATCTGACTGTGTGGTTTTGAGAAGAGATAGTGATCCGCCCGTTTCGGGGAGTAGATCATACTGGTGAGATCAATCTGCCCGGCATTCAGTGCTTGGACGATTTCAGGCCACGCCATCGGGATAAACTCGAAGCGGACTCCTGCCTCGTCGCCAATGGTATGTAGCAGGGCAGGGGTAAAGCCGGTGACCTCACCGTTTTCATTGACATACTCGTAGGGATTAAACTCCCGATCAATCCCTACCCGATAGACTGGAAGGGTCTTCTGTTCGGCAAGCGAGAGTCGAGGGCAGAGGTGTGAGACAAGAAAAATGAAAAGGACGCTGGTCAGGATCCTGGGCTGCTTGCTTGAAAAAAAAAGGCAAGAGAGTGCTTTCATGAAAAAATTACCTTCTTTGGCAGAATCCGGGGGAGTTAGGGAAGTTGGCCGGCTATGGAACTGTCATGAGACTGTTTGAATGGTAAAAACCTACACTGACGTCCATGAATGGCATAGCAACCAGGTAGTTCAATGATCTTGCGCCACTCACAATCGACACCTGGCATAAGTTAATAGGCATGCGCGATAGTAATTTTCTACCCGTTGTCTGTTGAATTTGCAAGAGAGAGGGCATTTTTTACGATGAATTATCGCAAGGGAATGAGGCTGCACTTGGGTTCGTAGCGCCTTCCAGGAGCGTATTGATGCGGGTAAGCAGAGTTTCCAGGCTCACGGGTTTTTGCAGGAAGGCATTCGCGCCAGCGACCATGGCGCCACCAGGGTCAAGAGTTTCGCTGAAACCAGAGCAGATGATGATTGGCAGTGTTGGTCGAAGTTGCCTGGCTTTAACCGTCAGTTGGGCCCCGGTCATTTCCGGCATGGTCTGGTCGGTGATTAGAAGGTCCCAGGCATCGGGAGTTTGGCTCAATGCAGTCCAGGCCTCGGCGCCATTGGCAAACAGATCAACTCGGTAACCCGCCCAGCGGAGGAATTGGCTGCTCGTGTCACGGAGCAATGGCTCGTCGTCGACCAGCATGATGCGCTCGTTGGACTTTGCCCGAGGCAGAGTCAGAGTGGGCATGGCATCTGCCGATCCCGACTGGGCTATCATCGGCAGATAGATGTTGAAGGTAGTGCCGTGCCCCGGTTCGCTGTAGACGGCAATGCGGCCATGATGTCCTTTGACGATACCGTGTACCACCGCAAGCCCCAAGCCTGTCCCCCGCTCTTTCTCCTTGGTGGTGAAATAGGGTTCGAAAATCTTAGCCATGATTTCAGGGGAGATGCCGCAACCGCTATCGCTGACCGAAAGTTTCAAGTAATGGCCTGACGGCAGTTCGACACCGCAGTCGACGAGTGCCTGATTGATGACGATTTCATGCAGGGAGATGCTCAATACTCCGCCGCTGTCCAGCATGGCGTGATAAGCGTTGGTGCAGAGGTTCATGATCAGTTGGTGAATTTGGGTGGGATCGGCCAGGACCGTACCGTCCGTGTCGATATCCTGCTTAATTTTGATGGTGCTTGGGATCGAGGCACGCAGCAGTTTAAGTGCCTCTTTGACGACCAGAGAGATCTGCATGGGCGTCTTTTCTTGTTGCTGTTTGCGGCTGAAGGTAAGTATCTGCTTGACCAGACTGGCTGCTCGGTCGGCGGCTTTGCGGACGTGGGTGAGGTTCTCCTGCACCGTGGGGTTGTCTTTGGTCAGCATCATCGTCAGATCGGTGAAGCCAATGACTGCTGAGAGGATATTGTTGAAGTCATGGGCTATGCCGCCTGCTAAGGTACCGATCGACTCCATCTTCTGGGCTTGCTGTAACTGCATCTCGATGTTGTGGAGTTCCTCCTGTTCGGCCAGGCGTCTACTGATATCACGAGCCAAGCCCATGACGAATCGTTTACCGTCCATCACCAGGATGCCGAGGCGTATTTCAACTGGAATAAGTGCGCCATCTCGACGCTTGTGGTGGCTGGTCAGGGTTGCTGTCGCCCCGGGCACCAGTTGTTGCCAAAAATTCTCCCTGTCTTGCCGAGAGACACTCTCCCCGTCGATATCGGCAACCGTCATCGACAGTAACTCTTCTCGGCTATAGTCCAAGCTGTCGCAAGCCGTTTGATTGACATCGACCAAATGGCCATTTTCGTCATGCAGGAAAAAGGCGTCGACCCCCTGTTCGATCAACGTGCGAAAGCGGTGTTCGCTGCTGATAAGGTCGCGGGTCTTATGGTCGATACGCTCAAGCATGGTGTTGAAGGCGGTCGCCATGGTCCCGACCTCGTCGTCACTGGTGACCGTGGCGCGGAGCTGGTAGTTTTGTTCGTAGGCAATGGTGCTGGCCAGGGTCGATAGGTCATGCAGAGGAGTGGTGATCAAGGTGCAGAGACGTTTGGCGAGAAAGATACTGCAGATCAGGACAACGGCAAGGATCATGGCGAGACTGAGCAGGACCTTCTCTTTAAATTCGTGCAGGTGGCTCATGTCATCGACCAGCTCTATTGTGCCAATCACCTTACCGTCATGGGTAATTTTTTCGCTGACGGTGATGGCTGTTTTTTCGGCTTTAAAGCCATCTTGGCGATAGCCCCCGTAGCTGGCAAAGACCTTGCCATTTTGGTCAAGGATTCGAGCCGCAATGACTGAAGCGTCAGCCTTAAGCGAGTTCAGGACGTTTGTGGCGTCATCAGGCAGAAAAAAGGTTAGCGCAGCTGTGCAATTGCCTCCGAGGATGGCGGCTCGTTCTGTTGAGTTTCTCTGATAGGAGGCATTATAGGTTTTGATGATCTGCAGGTAAAAGACAAAGGAAGCAGTGAGTACCGCAAGTGAGGCGATGGCCGAGAGCAGAAGGATAAATTTTCTGCGGATGGAGCATTTCCCCAGGAGGTATTTCATCTTACCTGACCTCCTGTTTGGCAGGGATAACGCTCTCTGCGTTGCGCAGGAGTTGGGCATCAAAGCGCAGACCTGCACGTCCTGCCTGTTCTTGATTGATTCTCCAGCGCAGTTTGTTCCCCTTTTCCACCAGGGCGAGCATCCCTCCCTTTTCTGCAAAATCAGCCTGGTCGGAGACGGTGAGGATTGGCAGCTCTTTAATTTGGGAGAGGATGCTGGGTAGTGCATCTGAGGCTCGAGAATCGATGTAGAGCAGGGCGCAGTCTTTGAGATCGGCTATGTACAGGGGTAATCGGATATTTTTGACCTTGAGGATATACTTGCTGCTCTTGATGGCCTTGCCTTCAACTGGCGTAAAGGAATCTCCCAGCGCTTGATCCCCTAGGATGCAGATGGTCATGGTCGATTGCTCGGCAACTTTCTCCTCTTCTGGCCAGTGGACAAAGAGCAGGAAATTGTAGAGAAAAGCGGACTCCAACTGACGTTTGGAGGGCATTGGCTCGGCATTGGCTTGTGCGGTGTAGAGGCTAGAATAGGCGAGCGAGCCCCACAGCATACAACCCGCAGTGAGAGAGGTGATGAGCCGCTGAAATCGGAAGTGATCCCTTACCACTCAGCCTCCATGCCTAGTATCCAGCGCATTCTCTGATTCGGGACGGCATTGAAGTAGGTGCTCGAGATGTCGGACTCGGCGGTTTGGTATCGGTAGTCGAAGAGGTTGTCGGCCCTGCTGTACAGGGTTACGGTCTTGTTGAGGGCATAGCTGAGCTTGGCGTTGGTCACAACATAGTCGTTTTGACTCTCGAGTCCGTTGTCTTGTTGATCGCGGTAGATACCGTTTATGTTGAGTTGCCAGCGACCGGGGTGATAGTCAACGATAAATGAGCTGAAATCATCATAGGTGTTTGCCTCGAGACCTGAAAAGATATGGGTGTGGCTAAGGGTGAGGCGCAACGCCGTGAACAAATCCCAGATGACTCTGGTCTCGAGACCGTCATAGCTCTGGTCGTCGCCGTTATCCCAGGTCTGCCGACCATTGAAAGGGGCAGCAGCGACAATACTCCGCTCAATGACATCGGTTAAGTGATTATGGAAATAGACCATTTCCAATTCGGTGCTCCGAAAACGTTTTTGGCCGATCAGTTCTGTTGTCTCGATGCGCTCGGGTTGAAGATCGATATTGCCCATGCTGCGTTGCGAATCGGTGTAAAGTTCGGCGAGAGAGGGTGACCTGAAGGCCGTTCCCCAAAAAGCTTTCAGGGTAAGGTCGTTACTTGCTTCCCAGATCAGACCCAGCCGGGGGTTGGTGGTGGTGCCGGTGGTATCGTATTGGTCGAAACGCAGGCCTGCCGTGGCATGCAAAGTGTCTGTCAGATCACGGCGGTACTGGGTGTAAACGCCGTAGTTGTCTAAAAAACGTTCGCGACTGTCGAGAGAGGCGACGTCTTCGATACGCTCGGCGCCACCAAGGTAGAAGGCTTGGTTGGGTTGGACCTCTTTGCCTGGCTGTGGGTTCCAGTAATTCGTGTAATGGCCTAAGGTGTCGGCACCCTCGTGCCGGTAGCTGATGCCGCTCAGAAGGTCGTTTGTACTGTTGATGCGCCAGGTCATATCGAGGCTGCTTTCATAGGAGGAGTTCTGGCTGTAGGGCCCAAGCAGGCGATCTTCAAGGTATGGTGGAGTGGCGGCGGGGTTAGCCGCACCGAACCAACCGACTGAGGAGAGTTCGTGTCGGGAAAACGAGACAGCGCCTTTTACGGAGATGGCATCGGAGAGCTTCCAGTTGTGAGAGAGCGAAGTCATGATGTAGGTGCTTTCAGACCAGGCTGTCCCCGCGGGCGCCACCCCATTAAAGGAGAGGAAATCCTGGTCTTCATGCTTCATGTAGGCGATTTCGAGTTTTGTATTGTTGAGGGCAAGGGTGGAAGTAAAGTTGAGGTCTTGACTGGGATCGCGGGTGCTTGAGGGACCTTGCGGAAAATCCTGGCCTTTGTCGTATTCTTCGCCGCGATCGTCGTCATAGCTCAAGGACGCATCTAGCGAGATGGCCCCCAAGGTTTTGCTGATATTGGCGTAGCCGCCCACGGCATCGTTAGCCCCGGCATGGAGATCGGCATTGTTTTCGCCGCTCAGGGTGATGATGTTGACGACGCCGAGGAAGGCATTGCTGCCGTAGAGCGCAGATCCTGGTCCGCGAATGATTTCGACTTGCCTGACGTTGGCGGTCGATAATACACGGGTGAAGCGAGTTGCAGTCCCAAGAGAGTTTTCGTTTAAGCGATGGCCGTTCATCATGAACAGTACGGCGCCATTTAAGTTTGCAAGACCTCGGCTGTGAATGAGGGATTGTTGGACGATGTCAATGAGTCGAGTGCTTTGAAAGCCGGGGACATAATTCAAAAGGTCATAGACATTGTCGATGCCCATGGCCTGGATTTCGTTGCGGGTGAAAACGGTTACCGCCGACGGGGCATCGCGCACTGTCTCCGGTTGTTTGGATGCGATACCGACCTCGACTTCCATCAACTCGTCAAGCGACATGGTGTAGAGGTTTGCCTCGTCGGCTGGAGCTGCCATGGCCTGACTGGCAAGAAACAGGGCGATGACGGGAGCCAAGGTCGTTATGTGATTACTGTTCATATCTTGTGCTGCCAGCTTCGAGAATTAACGTGGGGATTTTTCGCGTCGCATGATCCCACCCTTAACGGCAGGATAATTCACGCCCCTGCATCATCACAAAGTATCACAGCAAAAAGTTCAAAGTCAAGGCTCCTTATCCGGGAAAATCGCTTTGTATTCATCCGGGTAATGTTTTTCGGCGCAGCGGGGGCAGAAACTGTGGCTGAATTTGGCAGCGGAATGATTATGGATGTAGGTCTCGATCTGCTCCCACTCCCCTTCGGCGTTACGGATACACTTGCAGAAACTGCAGATGGGCAGGACGCCATGCAGGGCGTGGATCTCGTTTACCCTCATCTCAAGTTCTTCCTTGGTTGAGCGCAGTGAGATCAGGTCTCGATGGCGGGCACGGGCGATGGCGATGGCACGGTCTATCTCGGCGAAATTTGGTGGCTTGGTGAGATAGGCGCCGATGCCGGTTTGCAGGCAGGCTTTGTTGACTAACTGACGAGATTCGTGGGCGGTGAGGACGACGATCGGGGTAGGGCAGTAGAGTTGGATCTGACGGGCGGCCTCCAGTCCGTCCATCTCCGGCATCTCGATATCCATCAGAACGACATCGGGCTTCATCGCCACGGTCATGGCCAGTGCCTGATGGCCGTCATAGGCCTCGCCAATGACTTCGTAGCGGTCTGATTGCATGAAAACGCGTTTGATCTCTTCGCTGATCAGGTAGTCATCTTCGGCGATTAACACGGTTATTGCTTTGCTTGGCAGCATTATTTAGTCTCCGGTAGGGAAAGGAAGAGTGAGCGTCTTACTTGCTGTTTGTCTTTGTCGTAAAGGTGATACGGGCGACACCACCCGCTTCATTGCTTAAGGATAGGGTGCCGCGCAGGCTTTTTCTGATAATGCCGCTAATCAGATCAAAGCCAATGCCTTTGCTGAGTGGTTTTTCTTCGATAACCGCCTCCGGGAAGCCAGGGCCATCATCACGGTAGGTGAGTGTGATGATGTCGTCATCTCGGCTTATGTCGATAGTGATTTGACAAATATTACGTTTTTCCGTGGCGTACTTGACGGTATTGGTGGTCAGTTCGTTGATGACGAGGGCCAGGTAGTGGGCTTGATCGCTTGTGATCAGCACGTCTGAGTTGGCGACTTTCAGTGCCACGTCCTGTGTCTCGTCGGTACAGACGGCGGCGCGTTGAGCAACCTCCTGGCAGAGAGTATGCAAGGAGAGCGGTTGCCATTCGGAGGCGGAGAGCAAGCTGTGCACGGTCATCAGACCCTCGATGCGGCTTTCGATGTCACTCAGACGTGACTTGATCTCATGCTGATTGTCCCGTAGGGCGCGGTCTTCTTCTTTGTGGAGCATGCTGATGATAGCGGTGAGGTTGTTTTTGACCCGGTGGTTGACCTCACGCAAGAGGACGGCCTGGGTGTCGGCGAATTGCTGCAACTGCCGCTCATGTCTCTTGTGTTCAGTCTGGTCATGAATGACATGTACCGATTTAATTACCTTGCCATCTTCTTTCATAATTGGTGCCGCACTGATCATGAAATCGCCACCAAGACAGCCCTCGCTCAGTTCACAGCTCTGCGGCTCTCCGGTTGAGAGCGTCAATGAGTGGGGGCAACCTGCCGCCGGGCCCTCGCTCTCATGCAGCAAGTGATAGCAACGTCCGCCCACGAAGTGTTCCGGTGGGCCACCCAGACGCTTGGCCATGGCCTTATTGATTTTGAGAATCTGATAGTCGCAATCGATGACCATGACCATGTCGCCTACCGCATCAAAGGTCTGCTCCCACTCGTCTCGCGCCTGGATGACGGCCTCCTCAAACAGCCTGCGCTCGATGATCAATGCCAGAATTTTGGCGAGTAGGACCAAGGTTCTTTCCAACTCTTTGTCGCGACTGACATTGGCAGCGGTATAGACGGTGAACACGCCAAGGAGCTGTCGATCGGAGGAGAAGAAGGGGATGCAGAAATGGCCGTGCGGGGTCATTTCTGAGTAGGTCAAGGAATGCCGTTGATCAATATGATTTGCCCAGACGACCCCCTCCTCTTGCGCCGCCATGCCGCAGAGGCAGGTACCAAAGAGGAGCTTTCCACAGGTAGAGATGATATTGCTGTTGAGGCCGATATGTGCCTTGAGGATAAGCAGGTCGTGATCCGGATCTTTCAGGAAGATTGCCCCCTGCGGTTTAACATTGAGCCAGGGGATACTGGTGATGATACCGAGACATTGATTTAACAACTCTGGCAAAACGAGGTTGGCAAAGGAGAGCTCAAGGAGTTTGTTGTGCAAGGCCAAGGTCTCGAGGGTGCGATCTCGCGCCGCCTCCGCCTCTTTCACGGCCGAGATATCGACCGTGACCTCGGCAAAGAGTTGCTCGCCGCTCTCATCGATGAAGGGGAAGGTGGTGCGTTGCACCGGTCGGTTTCCTTCCTGTGGGATGACGGTTTCCCAGATGTCTGGTTTGCCGCTCACCAAGCTCGGTGTAATGCGACAATTAGCACAGGTGGTTGCTTGTCCTTTAAAGTAGTTGTAGCAGCTTTTCCCTTCATATGGGCCATATTTGGCAATTGAGACGGGGTCGGCATAGCGCAGCAGGAAATTTTTGTCGACCACAGAGAGCCGAGTCTTGGCTGCGCCTAGGATGAACTCGATCTGCCGCTTAAGCCTGGCATTGTCCGTCTCCATGCGTCGCCAAGAGGTGATGTCTTGGGCAATGCCTGCGGCCTTGCCGATGCTGTTCCCCTCTCTGATCGGTGAACCATGATCGCGGATCCAGCGTATCTCACCATCTGGTCGAATAATGCGGTATATTTCATCGAAACGGACACCTTCCCCCAGGCGAGAGAAGGCGTTATTCACCCGTTCTTGATCGTCTGGATGAATGGCTTTCGCCCAGACATACTCTCCTCGATACAATTCCCGGCGCGTTCCACCCCAGATTGACTCATAGGCCTTGCTGGCAAAAATTGTGGTACGCGTTTGTAAGTCGTTGACCCAGAAGATGTCCTCGATGGTGTCGGCCATGGTGCTGAGCAGAAACTCCTGTTTATGGCGATCCCGTTCGCTACAGTGTGTCTTGACCAGGTTGGCGGCGGCGTTGATGGCCGGTTGGATATGATCGACTAACTCTTGGTCATAGCCGTCTGGGCGATTTGCCATACCGACGATGCCGACCAAGGTTTTGCCGGCGTAGAGGGGCAGGCCGAGAAAGGCCGAAAGTGGAGGGTGACCGGCCGGCAGACTCCCCCTTCTGGGGTCGCGTGGCGGGTCATTGGCAATCACCACTTTCCCGGAACGTAGGATTGATCCCAGCAGGTTGTCGAAGGAGGTTAGTCGCAGGCCGGGCCGTGCGGCATCCTCTGTGTCCTCATGGAGGTCCATTTCGGTGGGAAGTCCTCTCATGGACAGGCAGGTGAGGAAGAGATCCTCTTCTGCAGAATAGCCGACTTCGGCGATGAAGCCAAAACGGCTCTTGGTCAGGCCCAGGAAGACATCGATCAGCTTGCCGAAAAAGGCACGAGGATCTTCTTCGAGAAAAAACTCTCCTTGCAGGTAGTTGATGATCGAAAGGATCTCATTGCGCCGCGCCAGGCTCTCCTCCGCCTGTTTGCGCTCGCCGATCTCCTGCTGGTAGGCAGCAAGCGTCTTGTTGCTTTCCGAGATGTCACAGACAATGACAATCGAGCCTACGATAGCGCCATCTTTTCGGTACGGGGTAAGGATAACCCTGATCTCTTTTGTTGCCCCATTTCGCTGCCGGATAATGCGATCTTGACTGGCGATGGCCTGGCCCGAGGCGAGCGCCAGTTGCAGAGGGCAACCCTGGCGGCAGCTTAATGAGAGATCGCCAAAGACCTCCCAGCATTTTTTGCCAATGGCCTCAGCGGCTTGCCATCCTGAGATCTTGGCGGCTGCCGGATTGATATAGGTGATGGTCATGTCCAGATCATGGACATAGATTCCCTCGGTCATGGTGTTGAAGATGACGGCATGATCAAAGGAGAAAAGCGGGTCGGTTGCTGTGTGCTTCATCTAAGGCTGCCTTTTCCAATGGTGCACATCGTTTGCAGAAGAACGGTTTCTTGTCTGCTTGTTCTCAGTCAAAAGAGAGAGAGAGCCAATTTAAGCTAGCACGAAGAAAGCGGTAGGGCGGGCGTAGGTCAACGTCAGACGGCTAATTATCAACAGTTTTGAGGATAGAGGAGGTAGTGAAAGAAGTCAATTCGGTATAATGGGAAAAGTACTGAGGTGAATATCAGTGTTATTTGTATAACTTAATGGTTTTCTTAAGATTTGTTTTTTTGTTATTGATTCCTATTTTCTTTCGTATTTGGTCGCGGTGGGAGTCTATGGTGCGGGGGGAAAGGGAGAGTGCGCTTGCGATTTGGCGCGAGGAGAGGCCTTGTTCAATCAGGTCGAAGACTTGCCGTTCGCGCGGTGTCAAGGCTAGGGGCATAGCGGGGCTTGATCCACTGAGCATGCGGTTCAAGGTCAGGTGGGTACTCTGCAGCGAGCTGAGTAAGGTCGAAGGCACAACCTTGGCGAGGGAAGCCAGGAAGGGGTTCAGCAGATCCAGGAGCGATTGACTGATCTCTTCGCGGAGTTCTTGTTGCTCTTCGTCACGGCGTTTCAGCATGACACGAAGGGCTGTGTTGGTCTCTGTGAGTTCTGCTGTTCGCGCTGTTACCCGCTTCTCCAGTTCCTCGTTGGCTTGGGTGAGGGCGAGTTCGGCTTGCTCTCGGGTGGCAATCTCCTGACGGAGTTTGCGACGGACACCCATGTCCCTGACAATCCGGAGCAGCTTGGCCTTCAACTCAAACTCATTGAGAGGTTTTGTGATGTAATCCGTCGCCCCGGCCCTGATTACTTTCTCATAGGCGTATTGATCTGCGAAGCCGGTCATGACCACGACTTCGCTGTCAGGGTAAAGGGCCCGGACATGGTTGAGAAGTGATAGCCCATCCATGCCGGGCATACTTATGTCGGTCAATACCAAAGAGAAACGGGCAGCGCTGAGCAAGTTGATCGCCTCTTCGGCGTTGGCGGCAGCTGAGGGGCAAAAGCCCATCATTTTCAGCACCTTCGTCAGGTAACTGCGAATGATAATTTCGTCATCAACTACAAGGATATGGGCATCGTCAGCCGAGATGGGTTTCATGAAGCCTGAGTGGTGTCAATCTTTGCTAGTATCGGTAAGGGCGTTGGCGATCTCGGTTGCCAGGTCAGCTACCGCTTGGCTTTGAGAGCTTACCAGTTCAGGGTATGTATGGCCCGTCACCTTGACCTTGATTGTCGACTTACGGGAGAGGATCGCCTCTTTCCCCGAGCTGTTGGTTATCGTCCAGCGTGCTGTCAGCAGGACCTCGTTGGCGAGGCTGCCATCAAAGCGACTGACAGTCAGCACCAGGCGATGGGTCGGTTGAAAGTAGCTGCCCCACGGGAAGAGGGCAAATGCTGTCTGTTCCGGCAGCAGGATTGCGATATCTTCCAACAGAACATTGGCGAAGTCATCAGCCAGTGAGCCGCTCCAGCGGTGTGAATCGCTGAAGGTGAGGTGCTCTTGGTCGATTCTGGCGGCGATTTGGGCACGGCTGAGCGCATCAGGAAATTGTATCGGTCCGATACCGATTGCCAGAGGCTGCCTGACCGGCTTGTTGTTTGCCCTGTGCTGGACGGCCTCCACCGGGGCCAGATTATAGTAGTTGACAGGTTGACTGGTGGCACTACAACCAGCGTTGAGAACGGCCAGCAACAGGCCCAAGCAAAAGTGGAATGTCTGAGAGGGGGTGCGGGTCATGGGCGTTCGTTCTCCTTGCCGTAGATCAGCGATTCAGGATGGCGCTCCAGGTAATCAGTCAGCCCGCGCAGTGAGCGGACGGCTGTTGACACCTCACGCATGGTTTGGCGCAGTTGGTAATTGGCGGGAGAGTCACTGCCGAGTGAGGCGTCCAGTCCTGCCAGGGTGATGCCGAGTTGTTCCAGGGTTTTGCTGATGATCGGCAAAGTTTGACTGTCCAAGGTTTTGCTCAGCTGGTCGATTTGCTGCATGGTGCTGTTGGTTGACTGGATGGTGGTGCGCAGATCCTGGCTGAGCTCTTGTACGGGGATTTGGCCAATGGCCGTACTGATTGTCTGGAGCGTCGTTTGCAGGTCCTGGCTGATTTGCGTAAAGGGGATACCTGCCATCTTCTTAAGTGTCGAGCTCAAGTTTTCGGTGATCTCTTCAAGTTCGGTCTGTTTGGTCGGCAGCACGGGGATACCACTTTCATAGGTCATCTTCTTTTTTGTTTCGTCTGGGTAAAAATCAAAATCGATCAGCAGTTGGCCGGTCAGTAAATTGCCATTTTTTAGGATACCGCGTAAGCCATGGGCAATGAATTCTTTGAGGAGTGCATGGCCATCATCAGTGGTGAAATCGACATCTCGGCCAAAGATCCGTTCCGGTTCGATCGTAAGGGAGACTGGTGTTCGGAAACTCAACTCTTTGCGGTTGAATTCGAGCGCGATACTGCTGACCTTGCCAATTTTGATGCCGCGAAATTCGACAGGCGCCCCTACGGTTAGGCCTCGAACCGATTGGCTGAAATAGAGGAGCCAGGTGTCTTTTTGCTGGAATTTTTCCTCGCTGATACCGTCTTTCGATGAGTAAAGTTCAAAGACAGTGTTGCTGGCAACGGTTTCACTAGGACGACTGCCGGGCAGAGATTCAAAGGCGATGCCGCCGGTGATGATGGTGGCTAGGGACTCGGTCGCAAGTTTGATGCCGGTGGCGTTCATGTCTAGGTTGATGCCGCTGGCATTCCAAAAGCGAGTGTCGGTGGTAATCTGTTTGTCATGGGGTGAGTTAACAAAGATTGTGATGTTCACATCTTTACCGTTGTCGGCAAAGCCGTAGCCGATCACCTGACCCACTTTTATTTGCCGGTAGTAGACAGGGGTGCCGATATCGAGCGATCCCAGTCCGTCCGCTTTTAAGATGTAGGTGTTGCCAGGAACTTCGGCGGTGACGATCGGGGTCTCCTCAAGGCCGGTGAAATTGGCGCGAGGATTACCTGTTCGTCCGGGGTCGATGCCGATATAGGAGCCAGAGAGCAAGGTGCCGAGACCTGAGATCTGACCGGCTGAGACTTTGGGACGGACTATCCAGAAGCGAGTTGAGTCGGTCAGGTATCGGCTAGCGATTTTTTCCATTCGTGCTTTGACAACGACATCGCGCATGTCAGGGCTGAAGGTGATCGCAGTGACGGCACCGATTTCGACATCCTTGTACTTGATTTTTGAACTACCCGCCTCGATACCCTCGGCATTTTTGAAGGTGATCATTATCTCTGGCCCTTGCCCAGTCAGGGATGTGTACATCAGCCAACTGGCGATGGCAAGCGCTACAAGAGGGACAAGCCAGACGATGGAGAGGCCTTTGCTCTTGCGGATGGAGGAGGTCGGTATTTGTTGCATGGTGTTCTTATAGTCAGTGTCAGTAGTCATTGACACTCCTCCATTTGATCCCAGATCAAGCGGGGGTCAAAGCTTTCCGCCGCCATCATGGTCATAATGACCAGGGCGGAGAAGTAGATAGCGCCGGGACCGGCATCGATGTTGGCCCAGGAGCCGAGTTTTACCAGGGAAACCAAAATAGTTACGACATAGACATCGACCATCGACCAGCGGCCAACCATTTCGGTGATTCGGTAGAGACGTGTGCGTTCCAGTGGCCTCCATCGCCATCCGAGTTGCAAGGAGAGGAGAAGAAAGGTGAGAAACACCATTTTCATGAGAGGCACAAAGATACTAGCCACAAAAATGATCAAGGCGATATGCCAGGAGCCGGTTTGGAAGAAGTATATGACACCACTCATGATCGTGTCGCAATGGGGTGGATGAGCAATGGTTGTGGTGATGGTGATGGGCAGAAGATTGGCTGGCAAGTAAAGAATAAAGGAGGCGATAACCAAGGCCCAGCAACGGGTCAGGCTATTGGCCTTGCGGCTTAGGAGCTCTGTTCCGCATCGCGGACAAGGCGTTGACTCAGCAGCGACCGGATTGAGAAGATGGCATCTCGGGCAGCTGATGAGTCCGGCTGTGCGGGCTGTCAAGGGAGGTGTTGTCATGGTTTGCCCTTGGCAGAGGTCAGAACTTGGCGCGGTTTGAAAAAATCCCATGCCACATGGTTGTCGAGGCTGATTGAGGCAGCGGCCAGCACAAAGGTGAGGGCGATAAACGAGTAGAGGGCTGGGCCGGGGATGATTCTTGCCAGTTTGGTTAGTTTGACCATGGAGATCAGGATGGCGAGCAAATAGACTTCCATCATGCCCCAGGGGCGGAGTCTCAGTGTCCAGGCGAAGAGTCTGGACACCCCTGGCAGGTATCGGTTGAGCTTGATGGACAACAGGATGTAGAGGAGGCTGATCATGGTGTAGAGCGGCAGAATCAGGCAGGTCGCAAGGACGACAGCGGCCATGCTCGCCATTTTATGTTTGTAGAGGATAATGATGCCACTGATCAATGCGGTTTCATTGGCAATCCCATGTGATTGCAAGGCGAGAAAAGGGAAAGAGACAGCGACAAAGTAGAGAATCAGACCGGCAATCAGCCAAGCGATGGTTCGATCCAGGCTGTTTTTTTGGGTACGGCGCAGGATTGCCCCGCAACGTGGGCATTCAATGACAACCGCTGTCGTCCATCGTGCCGAGGTGACTGTGTGAGAGCCAAGCGATGGGAGGCAGAGGGCGGAAGGTGGTGGATTTTTCTGCAGTAAATCGCAGTCATGACAGGCAATAATGGAGGTTATGTGAGTCACGGCGTTTTTACAGGAAAAGGTGGAGGCAGTTCATAGGCTTACTTGCTTACAAAAAATGTATACAAGCGGCTATACTCCTTGTCAAACAAATGTTGCTGTGTGCTAGCTTGAACTTGTCCCGTACAAGAGATGACTGACGATCACGCATGAGTGCTACCTTATGACTGTTTGGCATAAAACTGAGGCTGCCAGTTGCGGGTGTTTTGGGCCTATGGTATAGACCATTCATGCAACAATCACTCTTTGGCGAAAGCATACGCAACACACCTGGGGTCATGCCTCGGAAGATTGATTTCAGCGGCCTAAATTCCCCACAAATGGAGGCCGTTAAGACCACCGACGGCCCGGTGCTGGTCATTGCCGGGGCGGGCAGTGGCAAGACCCGTACCCTGGTCTATCGAGTCGCTTACCTGATCGAGCAAGGGGTTCAACCAGAGAGAATCCTGCTGCTTACCTTTACTCGCAAGGCCTCGCAGGAGATGCTGCACCGAGCAAGTCAACTGCTTGATGATTCCTGCAATCGGGTGATGGGCGGCACGTTCCATGCTGTGGCTTCCCTGCTTCTCAGGCGCTACGGTTTTCATTTGGGGTACAGCCCGCAGTTTTCCATACTGGATCGTTCTGATTCGGAAGGTATCGTCAATCTCCTGAAGTCCTCCCTCGAGGTCAAGGACTCCGATCGCAAATTTCCTAGCCGCAAAGTGATCGTCAATATCTTGAGTCAAATGGTCAACAAGCGCCAGACGCTGCACGATGTTATCGACCAGCGTTATGCCCACTTCGTTGATTTTATTGCCGACATTGAGCAGATCGGTCAGCATTACGCCAAGTTCAAGCTTGAGCATAACCTGATGGACTATGATGACTTGCTGGTGAATCTGCAGAGGGTGCTGTCAATTCCTGAGGTGGGGCAGGAGATTTCGTCTCGATACTCCTATGTCATGGTCGATGAGTACCAGGACACAAACCCAGTGCAGGCCGAGATCATCCGTTTGATTTCTGCCCCTCACAGCAACGTTATGGTTGTTGGAGATGATTCGCAATCTATTTACTCGTTTAGGGGCGCTGATTTCCGCAATATCATGGAGTTTCCGAGTCTCTACTCTGGGGTCAGATTGATTCGTCTGGAGGAGAACTACCGCAGCACCCAGCCCATCTTGACCATGACCAACGCCATCATCGAACAGGCGGCCGAAAAATACACCAAGAAGCTCTTTACCTCCGTCGAAGGGGGACAGAAGCCATTGGTCTATTCGGCCCGCAACGATTCTGATCAAGCCGCCTATGTAGCTTCAACCATAAACTCGTTGATTCGCGGGGGGACGGCCTGTGAACAAATTGCCGTTTTGTTTCGTTCCGGATTTCATTCCTATAAGTTGGAGTTGGAACTTGCTAATCGGCAGCTGCCTTTTGAGAAACGCGGTGGCATGAAACTTACCGAATCGGCACATATTAAAGATATTCTCTCACTGCTTCGAGTGATTTATAATCCGCAAGACAACTTGGCCTGGAACCGTATCCTCCTTTTTATTGACAAGGTTGGACCAAAGACGGCCCAGACAATCCTCGCCAAAATCAAGACCAGTGATGACCCTATTGGCCTGCTAACCGTCTACCCGGCTAATAAAAGTTGGCAGGAGGGTTTACTCGCTCTTGCCAACACATTGCAGGACATCCGGGCGCAAAGCTCCCCGCTGGCGCAGTACAAGGTAGCCATTGATTATTATCAGGATATTCTTGAGCGCCTCTACCATGATGATTATCCGAGCAGGACTCGTGATCTTGAGCAGTTGCAGGAGATTGTCGCCGAATATAGTAGTTTGGACGATTTTATTCACGACACGGCGCTCGATCCTCCAGAGGCAGGAATTGGCAGTCAGGCAGATGGTGGAGCAGGGCAGGTCGGGCGCTTGATCCTGTCCACCGTACACTCCTCAAAGGGACTGGAGTGGGAGCATGTCTTCGTTATCAATCTGGCTGAAGGAAAATTCCCGTCGGCCATGGCCCTGACCAGCGAGGAGATCGAAGAGGAGCGCCGCCTTCTGTATGTAGCGTCAACCCGGGCCAAAAGGAATCTCTATTTGGTCTATCCCCGTGAAATCGCACAGGCAGGACGTATGGGCGAACCCGCCATGATCTCGCGATTTTTAGAGGAGATTCCGCCCGGCCTGACAATGACAGCCAACAAAAGGGTCGAGTCGATACCGGCAAGTAGTTTTAGTCAGCGAGTCGTTGAGCAAAGACAGGTAATTTTTTCGAGAGAAGATTTGACCGGCAGCCAAGTGAGGCACCCTTTTTTTGGTGAGGGCAGGGTGCTGAAAATGGCAGGCCCGAGGACCGTGCAGGTGTTTTTTGCGAGGCATGGACAGAAGACGATCAATCTTGATTACGTTAAGATGGAGATAGTGGGAGGGTGAATTACGTTTCGGTTTGGGAATTTTTAGATAAGCTGCAGTTTTTTAAGATCAAACTTGGCCTTGAAAGCATGGCACTCTTTATGGAGCGGCTGGGTCAGCCTCAGGTGGGATTGCCGTGCCTCCATATCGCCGGGACCAATGGTAAGGGGTCGGTTGCAGCCACCTTGCTTGCGATTCTTTCAAGGGCTGGATACAAGGTTGGTGTCTATACCTCACCTCATTTGACATCGGTTCGTGAGCGGTTTCGGATTGATCAAAATTTTATCAGCCGGGAAGATTTTGCGCGACACGGCAGCCGGATTATCGAGGTCTTGGGTCCTGATCAGATTACCTATTTTGAAT
>JAQUKQ010000003.1 GCA_028718985.1 Desulfobulbaceae bacterium
AAGGATGACACCTGGCGGGTGACCCCCTTATCGATGCTCGCCGCCTTTTCACAGCTGACAAATGGCGGCAAGGCCATCTCTCCTCACTTGTTGCAAGGCCTGTGGCGGATAGACAGCAACTCTTTCCAGCCGACTGCTTTCAAGGCAACCGAGGGCGTTGGCGCTGAAGCCAGCGCCAACTTTGTTAGTTTTGTCAAAACCCTTCTACCGCCCGGACCAGGTGATGATTTAATCATCGAATCGATACGATCGGCAGCGAAGGAAACATCTGTCGAACAGGTGCTCCCACTCGCCGGGGAGACTTCCAACCTGACCGAAGACACCTTTCGCTTTTCGTCGACGACTCTGGCCAGTGGCAGTCAGCAGAACGAGCACCATCTGGCCCTTCTCCTGGTGGTCGATGGTGCAAAGATCTCTCTTTCCCTGCCATCTCCGTTCCGGAAAGCGGCAGCGGAAATCATCGTCCAAGCCGATGGGTTGATGGCTAAGCGCTGGGCCAATGAGATCAAACCACCTAAGCTTGACTCGGATGCACTGCTCCATCAGAAATGGAGTCTCTCTCAATCACTGGACACACCGCGACCAGTCCTTGAAACTCTCGTCGAGCAGGAGATGCCGGAACTTATCGGCTTGAGTCTGCGAAAGGCCATGCAAGCCATGCAAGGTTATACCGTAAAAATAAATGTCCGAGGGACAGGACGAGTTGTCCGGCAGTCGCCTGCAGCAGGCAGCCCGCTCAAAGGCGTTAGCGAGACAACTCTCGAATTGCAAATGGACAATTGACAGGATCGTCGTGCCTAAACTGCTCACTGACATACTGCCAGGGGTCGACTATACCGCCAGCCAACCCCTGGAGGGGATCGCCATTGACTCGGTCTGCACCGACTCACGGCGTGTTACGGCAGGCAGTCTCTTTGTCTGCATCGAGGGCACGGTGGCCGACGGGCATGCTTTCATTGCCACAACAGCGGCCCAGGGGGCCGTGGCCATCGTCGCCAATCGCGCACGGCAAGCAACACTGCCGCAGCAGGCACTGCCCATTGTCTGGGTTGATGATACTCGCAAAGCCGTTGGTGACCTCGCCGCTGCCTTCTATGAGCACCCCAGCCGCAGCCTGACCATGATTGGTCTGACCGGCACGAATGGCAAAACGACCACCTCCTTTATCTTGGAGGCAATTATCCGCGAGGCAGGCAGCGTTCCAGGGGTCATAGGCACGATCAATTATCGGTATGGCGGCCAGGAATTCCCGGCCCACTTCACCACCCCTGAACCCTTGGAACTGCAGTGTCTCCTGCGCGAAATGGCGGATCATGGGGTGACGCATGTCATTATGGAGGTCTCATCCCATGCCTTGTCCATGCATCGGATTCGCGGCATCTCCTTCGACAGCGTGCTTTTTACCAATTTAACCCGCGACCACCTGGATTTCCACGTCGACATGGAGACGTACTACCAGGCGAAAAAACTCCTGTTCAGCAAATATCTACGCTCAAATGGCAACGGTGTCATTTTGGTGGATGATGATAATTCTACATCGCATCCAAGAAAATCCTTCCAGCGCACATTTGAATCGAGACCTAGACAGCAGTCCTCCGAGGAGCAACGGAGCGAATCGGCCAAAGGGATCGGTTTAAATGCCGCCTGGAATAACGAGACAGAAACAGCGTGGGGAAGAAGACTCTACCATGAGATCAACATCCTTGGCTTAGGTCATCACCTGCTCACCTGCGGAATCGAGACGGACTCAGACATCACGGCCAGAGATTGCTCCTTCAGTGTGCAGAAAACAAACGCCATCATCATGGCAATGGGCCAACCACTTGCACTCTGCAGCAATCTGGTTGGCGCCTTTAATTTAAAAAATATCCTGGGTGCCATCGGCGTGGCTATCGGCTTGGGGCTTGAGCCGGCTCTCATTGCCCGCGCTCTAGCAACACCGTTATATGTGCCTGGCCGCCTCGAGGCAATCACAATCGTTGGCAATCAGCCGCATCCTGCGGTCTTTGTCGATTACGCCCACACCCCGGACGCGCTCCACAACGTCCTCGTGACCCTTCGCCAGTTGCAACCAGCGAAACTGATCGTCGTCTTCGGCTGTGGCGGTGATCGTGACCCGGGCAAGCGGCAGATGATGGGCGACATTGCCGGGCGCCTGGCCGACACAATCATTATCACGGCAGACAACTCTCGTTCAGAATCAACCGAGGCCATCGTGGCGCAAATAGAACAAGGGGTCTTGGCCAGCGGCAAACCGATGATCAATCGCCTTGACCGATCGCCAGCCGGATACGCCATTATCTGCAGCAGGAGCGAGGCCATCGCCTTAGCAGTCGCACTGGCCCAAAAATCGGACATTGTCCTCATCAGTGGTAAAGGACACGAAACCTATCAAATCTCGGCTACCGGAAAAATCTTTTTTGATGATCGCCAAGAGGCCGCCAAATGCCTGAGCCACTGGAGTAAACAAGGAAAAGAGTTGGAGAGAGAAACATGATAAGAGAGATGGAGCGCCAGACAATTGGCAAGCAGCCCCCCTCGGGGGCCATGGGCTTTGGCTACGGCTTTGCCACCCTGCAGGATCCCTCCTGGACTCTGGATCAGGTTTTACTCGCTACCGGTGGCCGTTTGGCGTCTGGAAAAGCGGGCCGCAGTGCCTCTCAGGTCAAGGCAGAGGCGCCTTTTTTCCGTAGCATTTCGACCGATAGTCGGACCATCACGCCTGGAGATATCTTTCTTGCCTTAAGTGGAGAAAATTTTGACGGCTTCACCTTTACCTCTCAGGCCATCAAGCTGGGAGCCTCCGGGCTCATCGTCGATAGGCCTCTCGACCCTGCGCCGCCACTACCTGTCGTCATTGTCGCCGACTGCCTGCGGGCCTTGGGCGACTTGGCCGCTTATCGGCGCGGGCTTATCAAAGACATGAAGGTACTTGCCATCACCGGCAGCTCCGGCAAGACCACCGTCAAAGAGATGACCGCCAGCATCCTCAGCCAGTGTGGCAAAACCATCAAGACGCAAGGCAATTTCAACAATTTGATTGGCCTGCCGCTTTCGCTCTTGCCAGTCAACTACCGCCATGATTTTGCCGTCATGGAGATGGGAATGAATGCCCCGGGTGAGATTGCCCGGCTGACTGAAATCGCAGACCCTGATATCGCCTGTATCACCAATGTCCATCCCGCCCATCTGGCGGGCTTGGGCAGTATCGAAGGTGTTGCCCGTGCCAAGGGCGAACTTTTCGCCGGTTGCCGGGGTTCAGCCACCTTGGTGGTGAATCTGGAAGACCCCCTGATTCGCAAGATGGTCCGTAAAAGTCGAAAAAAGATGATCTCTTTCGGTTTCCGGCGGGAGGCGACTGTCCGTGCCACCCGCCTTGCGGCACTGCGTCAGGGGGGCCTAGCTTTCACGCTCAATCTGGGGGGACTGACCACAAGAGTCGCCCTGCGTACCATTGGCAAACACAATGTCTTAAACGCCTTGGCGGCAGCAGCAGGTGCCTATGCTGCCGGAGCGGACATCGACAAAATTGTCGCCGGCCTTGAGGCCTTTGCCCCGGGAACGAACCGACTTGGAATTTGTCAACTCCCCTGTGGTCTCCAGGTGATCAACGACTCGTACAACGCCAACCCAGCATCTATGAATGCTGCCCTGGCAACCGTTGCCATGATCAAGGGGAGTGCGCGGACTGTCGCGGTGTTGGGGGACATGCTTGAGCTTGGAGATTTCAGTGCTGAGGCGCACGCAACGCTTGGCTCGCTGGTCGCACAGCATGGTTTTAACTATCTCTATGCCGTAGGCGACTATGCCGCCGTCATGGTCGCTGCAGCCCAAAAGGCCGGCATGACAGCTAACAGAACCAAACACTGTGCCGACAAGGCAGAGGCGGCAGCTCATATTCAAAAACTCCTGAGCGAAGGCAACTTGCAGAAGAACGACATTATCTTGGTGAAAGGCTCCCGCGGCATGCGAATGGAGCAGGTGATCGCCGCCCTTAACCCTTTACCGTAACGAGACCCATGCTCTATCATTTTCTCTATCCGCTGCACACCCTGTTCGGAGGCTTCAATGTCTTCCGATACATCACCTTTCGCTGTGTGGGTGCGATAGTGACAGCTTTTTTGATCGTGCTGCTGCTTGGCCCGAAGTTCATCGAATACCTGAAACGGGCCAATATTGGCCAGGTGATTCGAGCCGATGGCCCGGAGAGTCATTTCAGCAAAAAAGGGGTGCCTACCATGGGGGGGGCCTTGATTCTACTGGCCTTGACCTTAACCACCCTTCTTTGGGTCAACCTCAGCAATCGTCAGGTCTGGATCGTCCTCTTGGTCACCCTCTGGTTTGGTCTGATTGGCAGTTATGACGACTACCGCAAAATCAAAAAAAACAACAGCAAAGGCTTAAGTGCCCGCGGGAAGTTACTGCTGCAGATCTTAGGAGGTCTACTTGCCGGCTTAGCGGTCTATTACACGCAAGGCTTCAGTGGCAACCTGTTTTTGCCCTTTTTCAAACACATAACCATCACTCTCGGCGCGGGCTATATCCTGTTCATCATCCTGGTAATCGTGGGAGCCTCCAATGCCGTCAACCTGACCGATGGCTTAGACGGCCTGGTCTCCGGGCCTGTCGTGATCACCAGTGCGGTATACCTGGTCTTCTCCTATCTGGCGGGGCACGCTACCTTGTCGGCATACCTGCAGATTCCCTTTGTGACCGGCGCCGGTGAAATCGCTATCTTCTGCGGTGCCCTGGCGGGGGCTTCGCTCGGTTTTTTGTGGTTCAACGCCTTCCCGGCCCAGGTGTTCATGGGCGACACCGGGGCTTTGTCGTTGGGAGCGGCCTTGGGCTGCGTCGCAGTCATGGTCAAACAGGAGATCTTGCTGGTTCTCGTCGGCGGTATCTTTGTGATGGAGGCGCTGTCAGTCATTCTGCAGGTGGGCTATTTCAAAGCCAGCGGTGGCAAGAGGATATTTTTAATGGCCCCGTTTCACCACCATTTTGAAAAAAAGGGCTGGACTGAGCCAAAGGTTGTGGTCCGCTTCTGGATTGTCTCGATCATTTTAGGTCTATCGGCGCTAGCAACCTTAAAGCTCCGTTAACTGCCCAGCAGCTCCCGTGCCGCTGAACAATTACGGTGTCTTCCGGTTACACTTGGGTCGCTGCGCAATACGATGAAACAGCAAAGGCAAAAAAAGACGTGATCTCATCAAACTCCTTAGAATTGACCGGCCAGCATGTTTTGGTGGTGGGGCTTGGCAAGTCTGGCCGCTCGGCCATCGACTTCTGCCGACGTCAAGGAGCGACAGTCTCGGTCTCCGATTCCTCCGCCACCAAATCTGCGGATAACGAGTGGTTGACAACGATGGGAGTCGACAGCGAGTTTGGCGGACACAGCCGCGAATTTTGTCTTAGAGCCGACCTCATTTTCCTCAGCCCGGGCGTGCCCCACGACCTGCCACTCTTCCAGGAGGCTCAGCAGAAGGGCATCCCGGTCATTGGTGAGTTGGCCTTGGCTCCGCGCTACTTGAAAACTCCGGTGATTGCGGTTACCGGCACCAACGGCAAGACAACGGTGACAACCCTCATCGGTGAGCTCATGAAGGCCGCCGGTTTCCAGGTCTTTGTCGGCGGCAATATCGGCACCCCGTTGACGGAATACCTGATGGGCCGGCAAGAGGCGGATTGGCTGGTGCTCGAAGTAAGCAGCTTCCAATTGGATGCCGCAGGAGGCTTTCGACCTGATATCGGCCTGCTCCTGAACATATCGCCTGATCACCTTGACCGCTATGCCAACCTTGAGGAGTATGCCCTGGCCAAATTGAATCTCTTTGCACGCCAACACCACTGTGACGTGTCGATCATCAACCAGGACGACCCAGACAGTGTGCGCTTGACCGCTGGCATGAAAAGTCTCCGCCCGGGATGGACGGCAAGACGCTGCCTCTTCTTCGGCAAACAGATCAACGGCCGAAACGGGGCTGAGATTACCGGCAACACGGTACGCTTGAAAGGCGACTGGCTAAGCGATGCAGATGATTCCTACGAACTGAAAGAGACCGCCCTCAGTCAATCGCCCAACCTGGAAAATGCCGCTGCCGCCATTGTTGCGGCACGAGCTGCTGGCTGTAAACCGGCCGACATCAAACAGGGCCTGTCTACCTTTCAACCGCTGAACCACCGGATGACACTGGCCGCCGAAATCAATGGGGTGCGCTATATCAACGATTCGAAGGCGACCAACATTGGTGCCGTGCAAGCAGCGCTTCAAGGGATAAGCGCACCGGTAGTGCTTATTGCCGGGGGGCGCGACAAAGGCGGGGACTACCGACTCATGGCAGAAGAAGTCCGTACCAAGGTCAAGGCCATGCTGCTGATTGGCGAGGCAAAGAAACTGATGGCCTCCGTCTTTTCACCCATGACCCGGGTCGAAGAGTTGACGTCGATGGCAGAGGCCGTACAACGTGCCCACGAGCTAGCCGTCCCGGGTGACGTGGTTTTGCTTTCTCCTGCCTGTGCTAGTTTCGACATGTTCTCCGGCTACGTGGAGCGAGGCCAAATTTTCACCGAACTTGCCCTCGGCCTGCAAGGCTAGACCATGGCCGTCGTGCAAAAAAAGGGCATTACTCTTGTCATCACTGGCGGGGGCACAGGTGGGCATATTTTCCCCGGAGTTGCCGTAGCCCAGGCGCTGATCGCCAAGATGCCAGCCGCAAGAGTGATCTTTATCGGCACAGATCGGGCCGTTGACCAGAATGCCATGGCCCAGTATGGCTTTGCGAGTCGGGCTGTGCCATGCGGCGCCTTGAAGGGTGGCACGCTGTCGGCCAAGCTGAAGACCCTGGCCCGTTTGCCTTGGAGCCTCTATCTCGCCTGGCGCGTGTTGGGCCAGATCAAGCCGGATGCGGTCCTGGGGGTTGGTGGCTATGTCACCGGCCCAGTGGTGCTGGCAGCCAAGCTGTCAGGCATCCCGACCTGCATCCACGAACAGAACTCAGTGCCGGGCCTTGCCAATCGCAAACTGGGTGCCATCGTCGACCGGATCTTTATCTCAATCCCCGGTAGCGAACGCTATTTCAAGGCAGAGAAATGCCGCTTGACCGGCAACCCTCTGCGCCATGAGATTCTAGCCCTGGCCCAGAACGAGCGGCCCGAAGGTAACAAACCCGTCGTCCTTGTCCTGGGTGGGAGTCAAGGGGCACATCGTTTGAACACTTTATTGCCAGAAGCACTTAGCGGATGCAGACGACAATGCGACTTCACCGTGATCCACCAGACCGGACGCACCGATGAAAAAAGCGTCCGAGCCGCCTACCTTGAGGCGGGCATTGAGGCAGAAGTTGCCGCTTTTTTCACTGATATGACTTCGGTCTATGCCAAGGCAAGCCTTGTCGTCTCAAGGGCTGGTGCCACAACCCTGGCCGAGCTTACCGCCTTGGGAAAGGCATCGATTTTGATCCCGTTTCCCTTTGCCGCCGACGACCACCAGACAAAAAACGCTGAAGCCTTGGTGGCAGGCGGGGCGGCTCGAATGTTCATCGAGAAGGATCTGCAGGCAGAAACGCTTGGCAAAGAGATTATAGGCATACTGACTGATCAGGCCCTGCACCATGCAATGGGTCAGGCCGCCAAACGCCTCGCCAAACCAGAGGCCGTTGATACGATACTGGCAGAGTGCCTGCGTCTCGCAAAATGGCATGACGCAGATGATAAGGTCGATCATCCATAACCAAACATCACACGAGTAAGACGGCACAGTCATGTATAAAAAAAATAAACATATCCACTTCGTCGGCATAGGCGGTATCGGCATGAGCGGCATTGCCGAACTTCTCTTGAACCTCGGCTACCAGGTCAGCGGCTCCGACCTGCGGGAAAGCGACATCACCCGCCGGTTGACCAGTTTGGGAGGTCAGATCCACGTCGGACATCGCCCCGAGTGGATCAAAGGCGCCGATGTCGTGGTGACTTCGACGGCGGTCAAAGCCGACAACCCCGAAGTCCTGGCCGCAACCCAGGCACAGGTGCCGATCATCAGACGGGCCGAGATGCTGGCCGAACTCATGCGCCTCAAGCGCTTTGGCATCGCCGTGGCTGGCAGTCATGGCAAAACCACCACCACCTCGATGGTAGGCTGGGTGCTGGCCCAAGCCGGACTGGACCCGACAGTTGTCATTGGTGGCCAGGTCAACAGCCTTGGCACCAACGCCAAATTGGGTCAAGGCGAGTTCCTGGTGGCCGAGGCCGACGAAAGTGACGGCTCTTTCCTGCACCTGTCGCCAGTCGTCGAAGTGGTTACCAACATCGACCTGGAACATCTCGATTACTACCGCGATATCGACCACATCAAGGAGGTCTTTCTTGAGTTCATCAACAAGATCCCTTTCTACGGGGCCGCCGTCATCTGTCTGGACGACCCCGATGTTGCTGATCTCCTGCCCCTGATCAAAAAACGGCTGATCACCTACGGCATGAGCGCGCAGGCCTACCTTCGGGCCCGGGATATCAGCACCGAGGGCCTTTCGACCCGCTTTGAAGTGTGTCGCGCCGGAGAGTCGCTCGGCCACATCGTCCTACCCATGGCGGGCATACACAATGTCTACAACACCTTGGCCGCTGTCGGGGTTGGCCTTGAGCTCGATATCCCGTTTTCGGTGATTGCCGAGGCCATGTCCTCTTTTTCCGGGGTACAACGGCGTCTGCAGATCAAGGGAGAGATCAACAGCATCACGGTAGTCGATGACTATGGCCATCACCCCACCGAGATCAGAGCGACACTTTCCGCCATGCGGGCCGCTTGGCCAAAACGGCGCCTGGTGGTTCTCTTCCAGCCCCATCGCTACACCAGGACCCAAGGTCTGATGCGGGAGTTCAGCACCGCCTTCTATGAGTCTGACACCCTCTATGTGGCAGAAATTTACGCGGCTGGCGAAACGCCCATTGAAGGGGTATCAGCCGCCGCCTTAATCGATTCTATCCAGGCGCATGGTCACAAACAGGTCTATGCGGCTCCAGAATTACAGAAGATTGCCGCCCTCGTCGCCCCGACACTTGAGCCCGGCGATATCGTTCTCTCGCTTGGCGCGGGCAGCATCTGGCAAGTTGGCGAGCAGATATTGAAACATCTCGCCGAGATGGAGGCCACGGCCTGAGTTGCAGGAGATCAAGGAGCGCATCAAACGGTGTTGGCCTGGCGAGATTCTCTGGGACTGCCGGCTGGCCAATTTCTCCACCCTCAGGGTCGGTGGCCCGGCAGATGCCCTGATCCAACCAGGCGACAAAGCGTCGATGATTCGCTTAATTGGACGTCTGCATGAAGAGCGCATCCCATGGCATGTCATTGGTCGTGGCAGCAATATTGTCGTGGCCGATCGAGGCGTTGACGGGGTTGTTATCGTCTTGGGTCGTGCCTTTTCCGCAATCCATGAGCTCGAGACCTCGGAAGGCCACTGTATTTCGGTCGAAGCCGGGTGCAGTCTCGCTAGATTACTGCATTTTTGCAGCGTGCACTCCTTGAGCGGCCTGGAATTTGTCACCGGCATCCCAGGGAGTGTCGGCGGGGCAATCATGATGAACGCCGGGGCTTGGGGCGGGGAAATAAGTCAGGCCTTACTCTCTGTCGAACTGTTGGACAACGTGGGAAATATTGAGAAGCGTTCTCTCCATGCCGATGATTTTTGTTATCGAGGCTGGCAGCGACCGCACGGCAAGATTGTGATAAGCGGTCAGTTTCTCTTGCACCACGACCAAGAATCGGCGATTAGGGCCCGCTGCCAGCGCTACGCCCGTTTACGAGCCGCAAAGCAACCCAAGGGGGTCGCCAACGCCGGTTCGTTTTTCAGGAACCCGCCAGGCGATGCTGCCGGGCGCTTGATCGAGCAGGCAGGACTCAAGGGTCTGCGCGTTGGTGACGCTGAAGTTTCAAGCGTCCATGCCAACTTCCTGGTCAATCGCGGCAAGGCCAACGCCGAAGACTTACGGAAACTGATGTACTTGGTACAAAATCAAGTGGAGAATCAATTCGGGGTGCACCTTCATCCCGAGGTACTTTTCTTAGGACGGTGGGAGGAACAGCAATGATGAATCCCTGGAAGAGAAAAAACAGAGGCTGGGCAGAGCATCCCCTGCAACGTAACAGTCTACGCAAACCCGAAGTCATGAAAGGATCTTTGCTGGTTGCCCTGCAGGTCTTTGTTGTTGGCGGTGCTCTCGTCAGTGGGGTCATTTTCTGTTATCATATGCTTTGCCATTCCGATATTTTTCAAGTCACCGCCGTCGATGTGGTTGGCAATCAGGAGGTTGACAGCCAGACTATCATCCAGCTGACCGGCATTGATGCCCATGCAAACCTACTAGACTTGGATCTTGACGCGATTAAACCAAAAATCCAAGGCTATTCCTGGATAGAAGAGGTAACCTTGCGCAAGGAGTTACCCAGCCGCCTGCACATTACCGTCCGGGAGCGCCGCCCAGTGGCCCTCTTGAACACCCCGAAAGGGCTGTTTTACATTGACAGCAAAGGTGAAGCCTTTGCCGGATTGAACGGCCAGACAGAGATTGACTTTCCGGTTATCACTGGCCTTGAGAAAGAACTTACCCTGCGAGGCAAAGTGCCTGAGGTAAAGTCCCCCGAGAAAGTGCACGCCGCACTGCAATTTATCGGCTACGCCGCCAAAGGGACTTCCTCCCTGCCAGCCCAAAATATCTCCGAAATTCATTGCGATGAAAGCCAGGGGATAATTCTATTTCTGGCCGATCGACCGTTCCCAATTTTTTTAGGCAAAGAATTAGGGAAAAAGGCTTACAATCACCTAGCCAAGGTGCTCTACTGGTTGTATAAGAAAAAGGAGTTCCAAAGCGTCGCCTACATCCGTTTAGACTACATGGACAATAAGATTCTTGTCGGCAAAGAGAGCGACAAAAAAACAGCTGAAACCAAGAGTGACAGCCATGCTGACCGGCAGGATCTGTCCGCTCAACGGAGTTAACTCTACTGAACATATTCAAAACGAGGGAGGCAACCGCCTTGTTGACCGATAGAAGGTGTATTGATGGTACGTGAAGATTCTGAATTGATCGTAGGGCTAGACATTGGTACCACTAAAATCTGCGTAGTGGTTGGTGATGTCATCGATGGCAAGGTTGATATTATAGGCATGGGGGTTCACCCTTCCGTTGGCCTGCGCAAGGGCGTGGTCGTCAATATCGAAAGCACCGTCAACTCGATCAGCCAGGCGATTCAGGAGGCCGAACAGATGGCCGGCTGTTCAATCTCAACGGTCTACGTGGGGATTGCCGGCAGTCACATCCATGGCTTCAACAGCCATGGGCTGATCGCCATCCAGCACGACGAAATCCATAAAGAGGACATCGAACGGGTTGTGGAGGCTGCCAGCGCCGTGCCCATCCCCCCTGATCAGAAAATTATTCACGTGCTGAAGCAGGAGTTCACGGTAGACAATCACTCCGGCATCCAAGACCCGCAAGGCATGACGGGTGTCCGCCTGGAGGCCAATGTCCATATCGTCACCGGTTCGGCCACCTCAATCCACAATATCGTCAAGTGCTGCAACCAAGCGGGATTGGAGGTAGCAGGCGTTGTTCTAGAGCAACTGGCCTCTGCCGAGGCAATTCTCACCCCGGAGGAGATGGAACTCGGTGTCGCCCTGCTGGACATCGGCGGTGGCACCTCGGACCTGGCGATTTTTTCGGATGGTGCCATCAAGCACACCTTTGTCCTTGGGCTTGGCGGTAACAACCTAACTAACGACCTGTCGATAGGCCTGCGCACCCCGATGAAAGACGCCGAACGACTGAAAGAGATGCACGGTTGCGCCATGTCATCAATGATCGATAAAGATCAGCACATCGAGGTCTCGAGTGTCGGTGGTCGTTCGCCACGTAAGCTCTCCCGAAAAGTGATGGGAGAAATCCTGGAACCCAGGGTAGAAGAGATGTTGAGCCTGATCAATCGTGAGATGTGCGACCTCAGGCTCGGTGACGGCAGGGCGAAAGATCTGGTGAATGTCGGTGTCGTCCTCACCGGCGGCACTGCGCTGCTCGCCAACATCCAGGATCTGGCCGAACAGATCTTCGATCTGCCGGTGCGCATCGGCATGCCCCGTGGTGTTGGCGGAGTCAACGATATCATTAACACCCCTCAATGCGCCACCGGCGTCGGCCTGCTGCTCTACGGCATCCGACATCGTGCCGAGGCCCAAGCCTCGGCTTACAGGAACAGAAAGATGATGGGCAAGATATCGAGCCAGATCAAAGGAATTTTCGGCAGATTTTTTTAACGATTCAGCCCCTCATGGGTAAATTGGGACTCTCTTCTGAAAGTAATTTATTTGTATTTTTTGGCTTGCAAAAAACCTGCGTTCAGGGTGTAATCGGACTGAAGTAAGGAGGAAATATGACGTTTGAAATCGCGGAATTAGATACTCGGGCCAAGCTTGCGGTAATCGGGGTAGGTGGTGGTGGCGGCAATGCAGTCAACACCATGGTTGAAAGCCAGTTAGGCGGCGTCAATTTTATTGCCGCCAATACGGATGTCCATGCCCTGGAGTCATCCAAGGCCGATATCCGCCTGCAACTGGGTCCGAAACGAACCAAAGGGCTCGGAGCAGGTGCCAATCCTGAAGTAGGCCGCGAATCCGCCGAGGAGAGCATCCAGGAGCTCCGTGAGGCCTTGACTGGTTCCGACATGGTCTTTGTCACCGCCGGCATGGGCGGCGGTACCGGCACTGGTGCAGCACCGGTCGTTGCCAGGATTGCCCGCGAGCTTGGTGCCTTAACGGTTGGCGTCGTCACCAAACCCTTCGTCTTTGAAGGCCGCTCCCGCATGAAAAATGCGGAACTGGGCTGGGCCAAGCTCAAAGAGCATGTCGACACCATCATCACCATCCCTAACGACCGTCTGCTTGCCTTGAGCAACAAAGGGACCACCTTTATCAATGGCATGAAAATGGCTGATGACGTCTTGGTACAAGCAGTGAAAGGCATCTCCGACCTGATCAACCTGCCAGGTTACATCAATCCAGATTTTGCCGATGTCCGGGCCATCATGAGCGAAATGGGCCAGGCCCTGATGGGAGCCGGTGAATGCATCGGCGAAAAAAGGGCTGTTGATGCCGTCAACATGGCCATCTCCAGCCCCCTGTTACAGGACATCAGTATCAGCGGGGCCAAAGGTGTTCTGGTCAATATCTCCGCCACCCAGGCCACACTCACCATGGCCGAAGTCAACGAGGCCACCAGCAGAATCTATGAAGAAGCCGACGATGAGGCAAAAATCATCTTAGGGGTTATGTTTGACGAGACCTTGGGTGAGGCCATGCGGGTAACCGTCATCGCCACCGGCATCAGAGAAGAGGTCGCGCTCGAATCCTTACCGAGTAATGTCAAATCGCTGGTCGGCAAAAAAGAGGTGGCACAAGAGGCACTCGTAGCCCAGGCTCCAACCCAAGCTCCACCACAAGCGCAGCATGGGGGCCACAACTCCCTTCTCTCTCGCCATGGCGGCAGCACCTTCGGCTCTACCAACAACCATTTACAAAACACAAAACCCCGCCCCACCTCCAACGCACCACGCACACATTTTCTGGACGAGGATGAGCTCGACCGACCAACCTTTATTCGCCGTAATGAAAATTGATGGCGTCGCAAAACGCAAGCTTCCTGGCCTTGTCTGCCCAAGTTGCTTTTTCACCTTGTCATAGGGGTGGCGATGCCCTTCGGCCAGCCGCCGTATCACTTACCGGCAGACACACGATGGTTTTTCGCAAAAACACCTAACTTCTATGAGCGGAGCCCGCCGAGAGCGGTTGGACAACAAAACCCTTTTTGCCAAAGAGACCGGCAGCATCAAGCAGAAATGGAAGGACAAACTGCCCGTCGCCATCATCTTTCCCAATTCATACCAGCTCGGTATGTCAAACTTGGGGTTCCAGCTTGTTTTTTCCCTCCTCAATCAACATCCGGACATCGTTTGCGAGCGTTTTTTCCATTCTCCAGGCCTTAACCCTGTCTCGATAGAATCGAACCGGCCTCTCAAAGATTTCCCGATCCTGCTCTTTTCGATCAGTTTTGAACATGACTTTCCAACCGTCATCGACATCCTGCTTGGTGGCGGCATTGCCCCTTCAGCCCATAAACGCCGCCAGCAAGGACCAGTCGAGGCAGGAACGCCTCTGGTTATCGGCGGAGGTGTTGCCACCTTCATCAATCCCGAGCCATTAGCACCCTTCATGGACCTCTTCGTCCTTGGCGAAATCGAGCCGGTTAGCAACCCCCTGCTTGAGCATCTCTTCTCCATTGCCAACGGCAACAGAACATCCGGTGACCGGCGAGACCCAAAAGCCATTGCCGACAGCCTGCGCTTGATGGCGCAAACGCTGCCGGGCTGCTATGTGCCATCACTCTATCAACCGCACTATAGTAGCGATGGCCAGCTGGCTTCGGTTACAGTAGAGCCTGGCATCCCAGCCAGAATCAAAAAAAACATCCATTCTGGCTCTGCCATTGCTGGACATTCGCAGATCCTGACCGCGGAGACGGAATTCGCCAATATTCACCTGGTCGAACTGGGGCGAGGCTGTAGTCGCAGTTGCCGCTTCTGCGCGGCGGGTTTTGTCTATCGTCCTGCCCGCCTGTGGCCCTCGGCCGCGATAACTGCAGCGATTGAAGCGCGTCCCAGCGCTACCAATCGAGTCGGCCTGCTCGGCATGGAGATGGCAAAGCCTGCCGCTGTCCGCCAGCTCAGTGATTTTCTCCTGAAAGAGTCATGTTCGCTCTCCTTCTCTTCGCTACGAGCCGATGTCATCCGTGGACCCTTGCTCGAACTCTTAGGCAGGAGTGAATTGAAGACTGCCGTCATCGCGCCAGATGGGGGCTCAGAACGTCTGCGCCGCGTCATCAACAAAGGCATCACCCATGCCGATTGCCTGCAGGCAGCCGCCGATCTCGCCGAAGCGGGGATTTACACCTTAAAACTCTACTTCATGATCGGGCTGCCCACCGAAACTAATGAAGACTTGGAAGAACTGGTGGCACTCGTCGGTGAAATCCAAGAGGTGGTTATGGCCATTGGCCGACCCAAAGGCCGCATCTGCAAAATCACCTTAAGCGTCAACTGTTTTGTGCCTAAAGCGTGGACCCCATTTCAATTCGCAAGCTTTGGCCCAGTCGATGCGCTAAAGGCCAAAATTAAGTTCCTGCGCAAGGGGCTAGCCACGCTGCACCATCTGCAGCTGCACTTTGATCAACCGGATAACGCCTATTTCCAAGCCATGCTGGCCCGGGGCGATCGCCGGGTGGGTGAAATCCTGCTGGCTCTGCAGACACAAGGAGGAAATTGGCGCCAGGTCTATAAAAAAGCCGGCATCGATCCCGACCAGTACGCCGTCCGTCAGCGAGGCGAGGATGAACTTTTCCCCTGGGAGATAGTCGATCATGGCATCGACCGCTCCTACCTTTGGCATGAGTACCAACTTGCGCTCCGGGGTCAATCATCACGCCCCTGTGAAATCGGTGAAAATATCAAATGCAGACGTTGTGGGGTGTGCCGTGACTAATCGTCCAAAGAGAGTAAAACCGGCGGAAGAGAGTGAGCAGAAGCCTTTTGAGCTTGTCAAATTCTTCTCTTTTTCGGCGCTGGCCGTCTTTTTAGTCTTTACCTTCGTTCTCGTCTGGTTGATTTCAGACAACACCAAAGAGTTGCTCCTGCAACGCAGTGAAGCCTACGCCCTGGTTCTTGCCGAGAACCTCAACCATCAAGTTTACCAACAATTTGTGGTGCCTACCTATCTGCGCTACAATGAGATAGCCCTGCGCAAGCCAGAGCAGTTCCAGCGACTTGACACCATCATCAGAAACACCACCCATGGCTTGAACATCAACTCCGTCACTATCTATGAGAACAAATCACCAAAGGTGGCCTACAGCACCATCGCCGAGAAGGTCGGGCAATTGGAAGAGGAGACAGCTGAATACAAGAAAGCCAGGGGGGGAGAGAACATCTCAACCTTATCGATTCAGGGCAGCCTACTAAGCTTGTTTCCGGGAAGACAAGGGGTCCATGGCCAACTGCAAACCTTTATCCCTTTCCGCCTGGAGCAAGGCTTAGGGCAGGATACTGGTCCGATCCTTGGGGTATTTGAGATCGTCCAAGACCTCTCCTCAGACCTTGAAGGCGTGGTACGACTGCAGGGTGTGATTCTCGGCACATCGATCATCATGATGTCCGGGCTCTTCATCGCACTGTGGCTGATCGTCTCCCGCGGCGATAAAATTGTCGCCCGTAGAACGCGAGAACGCCTGAAAATGGAGGAGCAGCTTAATCACGTCGAGCGCCTCGCAGGCCTTGGCAAAATGGTGGCCGCCGTTTCACACGAGATTAAAAACCCCCTTGGCATCATCCGTAGCACCGCCGAGGTTCTTGGCAAACGCATGACGAAACTTGCACCGGGCAACGAACATCTCTCCAACATCATCGTTCAAGAGACCAGGAGACTGGACCGGATCGTTACCGAATTTTTGGATTTTGCCCGCCCCCAGAAGATGCGGATAGGCGAGGTTGTGCTCGGTGAACTGCTGAACCGCGCCTTGGCCTTCATGGCTCCAGAATTTACCAAGGGTAACATCACCGTAGTCCAAAAAGTGGACAACACAGCCACGGCCGCCGCCGACAGCGACCACCTCTACCAGGCCATCCTCAATATCCTGGTTAATGCCGTCCAAGCGATGCCCGATGGCGGCACCTTGACCGTGCACCTCTTCCAAGAGGTGCGAACACGATCAGTCTGTCTCGAAATCGCCGATACCGGTATCGGCATGAGCGAAGAGGTTCTAGGGCAAATTTTTACGCCATTTTTCACCAGAAAAAATCGCGGCACAGGTTTGGGTCTCGCCATTGTTAAAAACATCATCGAATCCCAACTGGGCCAGATTGATGTGGACTCCACTGAAGGGCAAGGCACTCTCTTCACCATCCGCTTGCCGCAAACCAATGACTGAACTAGTATTTTCCCTGGCAATCTTTTTTCTGGTACAGCTATAAAATATGTGGTAGCTTTTTTTTCACACAAAGATTCTGCTCTGGTCGACGAACACACATTCAAGATGGGAGAGACAACGATGATGGCGAGCGATAAACCCTGCTGGGAAATTATGCGCTGTGAAGGCAACAACTGTGTTGCTCGAAGACACCCCGAAAAGCCTTGCTGGGAGCATGCCGAAGCCTTGAATCATACAGTCTGCGCCCATGGAGTGTGCCCTGACTGCATCGTATTCATCGCCAAAAAGAAACCCCCCGTGTTCAGCGATCAACAGCTCTCAGCCATCTTCTCCCACCCCAAGGTCTATGGTCGCAATCTCCCCAAGTTTCCTGCCCAAATCAACCGGCAGCGCCTGTGGCCAATCTCATCAGAAAGACGCCAAGCAACCCGTTTCCGGATACAGGGCACAACTAAAGCTGTAATTTCTAACCGTGACATCTCCGTGGGACAAGTCCTCGACCTCAGTTGTCACGGTCTCTCCTTCTCCCACACATACCAGGACATGTGGGCCAACCAGTCCATCCACATGGACATCAAGAGCGCCGACTTCTCCCTGAGCAATCTGCCAGCCCAAATCATCTCAGACCAGCCACTGTTTGATTCTGCCGAAGAAAGACGCCGTTGCAGCGTCAAGTTCAAGGCCCTGTCAATCCTGCAAAAAGATATGCTGGAGACGATTCTGAGCCAGTGTCGAGAACCCTCTTACAATGAGGCTTTTTGCTGCTGATCTCTCCCCCCGCACCATTTTCACCTCTTAACGTCACTCTCTCTTGAGGCCCTTACCCTTCTCCGGGCAAGCATAAAAAAACCATATAAAATCTCGTGCGTAATCGCATGAGGTGTTATATGGTTTTTTTAGATGTCTTGGGGCATCTCGTCGGCCTTGTCTCAAGCAGAACCCTTGAACTCCGCTCAGGAACGACAACAATACCGCTCACCCTGGACACCCTCATGATTCTCGCCATTGATATCGGCAACAGCCACACCGTCATCGGTATTTTTGACGGCCAACAGATTCTCCATCATTGGCGGATACAGACTGATCGCCGTCACACCGCCGACGAGATCGCCGCCACCTTGTACAGCCTGCTGGCAATGACGCAATGCCGCCCCGACGCCATAGACGGCGTCATCATCGCCAGTGTTGTGCCGCAGTTACACGGCAGTTGGCTGAACTTCACCAAAACCCTTGTGAACAAGCCCATCCTGATTGACCATCAAACACCCACCGGCATCCGCATCCTGATCGACACCCCAAGCGAGGTCGGAGCAGACCGCATTGTCAATGCCGTTGCCGGCTTCCATCGCTACCAACAGGCCCTGATCATTGTTGATTTCGGCACCGCCATCACCTTCGACTGTGTCTCAGAGCGAGGCGAATACCTGGGAGGTGCCATTGCCCCAGGCATGGGGATCGCAATCGAGGCCCTCGGCAGCAAAACCGCCAAGCTGCCGCGCGTTGACATCAACATCCCTCCACCAGCCGCTATCGGCACCAACACCGTGGCCGCGATCCAATCCGGCATCCTCTATGGTTATGGTGCCCTGGTAGAAGGGTTACTGCAACGACTTAGCGAGCAATTTGCGCCACAGAAACCACTGGTTCTTGCCACCGGTGGCATGGCGCAACTGATTGCACCCTATGCCCCCTCTCTCAAAAAAATCGAGCCTCATCTTACCCTCGAAGGACTCCGCCTGATTTATGACCGCTGTCACAGCTAAACCCTATCTCCACCCGCCCCTGCTCAAGAGAGGCGACACCATCGCTCTGGCTGCCCCTGCCGGCCCCATCGGTGAAGATCTCCTGCGCCAAGGCCTGCAACTCTTGCGAGATTGTGGCATAAAAAAAGTCAAGTACGCCTCAGATATCTGCCGTCGGGATCACTATCTGGCCGGAAGCGATCAGCGGCGGATTGAGGAGTTGCACCAGCTCTGGGACGATGACGAGGTCAAGGCGATCATCGCGGTACGAGGCGGCTATGGGTGTGCCAGACTCTTACCTCGACTTGATTTCGACCTCATCCGCACGAAACCCAAGATCCTCGTCGGCTTCTCCGACCTCACCATTCTCCTAAATACCATCAGTAGGCAAACTGGCCTCGTCACCTTCCACGGGCCCATGCTATCGACCTTGGTTCGAGATGGTCGTGAAACCCTTGAGGCAACCTTAAACGAACTCACCGTCCACGCCCAGCAACGCCTGAAGATCAAAGATCTGGAGATATTGCGCCCAGGAGAGGCACAAGGCTTGCTCATCGGCGGTAATCTGGCCTGCCTCGCTCAACTCCTGGCTACCCCTTACGAACCTGCTTGGGAGGGCGCCATCCTGCTCCTTGAAGAGGTCAACGAGGCCGCCTATCGCATTGACAGGCTCTTAACCCAACTTAGCCTTGCCGGTCGCCTTGACACCTTGGCGGGTATCATTCTCGGAGATTTTTTAGACAGCGACGGCCACAGCATCAATGAGCGTGACCTAATCTGGCAACGCCTGCTCGACCTGACCCCAGAAACGATCCCCGTCTGGGCCAATTTTCCGGCCGGCCATGGCCGCCGTAATCTCCTTTTGCCAATTGGCCGCACCGTCCACATAGACAGCAGCTCGGCCGCCTTGGAGTTGCGCTAACACGGTTTATCGGCGCACTCAGATAAGTCTTGCAGCCCTATGGCAACAGTCTCTGCTTGACCTCATTGGGCATCCTCGATCCGCTGATCCATTCCGTCGCTTGCTTGGGGTCAATGGCCAACCACTGCTTGCCGAGAACTTCATAATAGGCGCTTTGTTGACTAGCCCCCCTGACACCTTCAACCCAGGAGATGGCCGCCGCCGGATCTTTATTGACCCACATGCGCAGCACTGAGCTGGTAGCCATGCCTTGCGCCGCGTCCTGCGGCAAGCCGCTGACAAAGCTCATCGCCGCCTGCGGGTCCTTGGTCGCCCATTGCGCTGTGGTCGCCGACAAGGCCTGGCTCCGAACCTGAGGATCAGAAAATCCCGCCACCCATTTTGAAGCGGCCAAAGGATCTTGTCTTGCCCAAACCCCTCCGATTCCGCTCAAGATACTGTCTCGTGACTCGGGGGCGGCGTTGCGACTGACCCATTCAATCGCCTTGGCGGGGTCGGTTCTCACCCACAGTCTGGAGACCGCATTGATATTCTGCTCCCTGGTACTCCCTGCCGGCAATTGATTGACAAAACCAACCGCTGCCGCCATATCCTTTAGCGCCCAAAGTTGTACTGCCGACGACAAGATCTCCCCTTGCACCTTTTGGTCCTCGAACTGCACCGCCCATTGCGCTGCTGCCATCGGATCCTTTTGTGCCAAGGCAAGCCCAATACGCCCCATGAGTTCCCCCTGCATTCTTGGATCGGGGATCTGAGCGGCCCAGTTGTAGGCGCTGTTCAAATCTTTCGCCGCCCAGCTATAGACAATATCCCGATAGGCTTGATTCACCATTTTCGGCTGGGCCAAGGTTCCGGCCCACTGCAAGGCAGCAGCAGGATCAAGCCCTCCCCAGGCAGAAGCGATCTGCCTGGAAGTCCCTTGGATCAATTTACTGTCTCCAGTTTGCGCCATCAACTGAGCAGCGGCAGCGGGATTTTTCTTTTCGAGCATGGCCCTGACCACCTCATTGGCAAAGGCGGCTCGATCATCAAATTGAGTTAAAGACGCAAGCGTTTGCAAGGCGAGCTCTGCATTCATCTGCCGGCCCAGGGTTTTGCCAAGTTCTCGCAAGGCCGTCTGCCTTTCGGTTGCGTCCTCAATCCCTGCCAGATGCTCCAACTCTACCCCAAGTTCTTCCTGGGTCATTAGCCGCTCAGCCTTCTCTTCGCCCGACACTCTCTCTGCGGCAGAACTCGCCTCAGTCCCGACCATCGCCTCATGCGGGCCGACAGCGCTCTCCTCTTGCGCCGCACTCTCTTCATTCTGGGGTGTCCCCCCCTCATGTCCAACCGGCAATGATGATTGCTGCCTTGCCCACTGCTGTAAGACCTGATTTTTTTTCCTTCTGCTGCGCTTTACTGTCGATTTTCCCCGCTTCTCTGACATCGATGCCGAAGGAGGTGCCACTTTTTTCGCAGGGAGGTCTTCATCTGCAAATCCCTTAAAGAAGAGGGTGATGAGTCCCACAGCCAACAACGCCAAAGCAAAGTTCACGAGTCTTGAGGAAGGTAAAGCCATCAAAAAAATCCTCTTTTGTCTATTTTTCAATCAACACGCTGCAAGCGCGCCGCAAAAAAACCGTCGCTGCCATGGATTCCCGGCACGGTCCGCAGGAACCCGGCTTCGTCAGCCAAGTGCCGAGCGCTGGCAGGCAGGCTCCCGGCCGCGTTTTCGATAGCGAACGAGGGGAACTCCTGCAAAAACAGGGAGATCACCTCCTCATTCTCCTCAGGCTCCGTGCTACAGGTGGCGTAGACCAACACGCCGCCATCTGCCAGCAAAGGGGCCGCCTCCCGTAAAATCGCTACCTGCGTTGTCTGAAAAACCAATAAATCCTCTGCCTGGCGTTGCCAACGAATATCGGGGTGGCGACCCGTCACACCAAGCCCGGAACAGGGTGCATCAATCAAGACGGCGGCAAATTTTCTGGCAGGTTGGCTCAGGGCATACTCCCGCAGGCTTCCTGCAAAAAACTGCACATCCTGCAGGCCAAGCCTTGCCATATTCTCCTTGAATAACCCCTGCCGCAAACGCTGCGGCTCGACGGCAACGACTTTAGCAGGCGTTGCGGCAATGGCCGCGAGAACAGCCGTCTTGCCACCCAACCCGGCACAACCGTCCAGATACTCCCCGGCAGGACAGGGCAGAACCAAGCCACCAATGCATTGGGCGATCTCGTCTTGGACAAAAAACCAGCCATCGCCATAGCCGGGCAGATCGGCAACTGCCCCAGCCTCATTGACATACACGGCCTCCGGCACAAGGGCTCCCGTTTCAGCCTCAAGCCCCTGCTCGGCCAGACGCGCCAAAAAATCAGAGACCGTAATTTTGGCCGTATTGACTCGCAGGCAAAGCGTAGCGTTACGGCTATTGCTCGCACAGAGAGCGGTCATACCGGCAGTACCATAGCGTTCTCGCCAGCGCTTGAGAAGCCAGTCCGGGTGATTGCAGCGTGCCTCGGCCGGCATCTTGCCGGACTCGATAATCGCTAACAACTCAACCTTGCGCCGATCGGTATTGCGCAACACACCATTAACAAAACCGGTTAGCCAGCGCGGCTGCCCCATCTGCTTTACGGCCTCAACCGTTGAGTGAATAGCCGCCGAAACCGGCACCCGATCCAAAAACAGAATCTGATAGGCACCGACCCGCAAGGCCTGAAGAATCGTGGGATGTAAGCGAGGTAATGGCGTCGACGAGAGCTTGGCAAGCAGCCAATCAAGGGTAGCGCGCTGCCGCAACACCCCAAAAACCAGCGTCTTCAGCAGATTACGATCTCTGGCGTCGGCAAACTTCAGCAGCCGGGACTCGAGCAACAGATCAACAGGTTGCTCGTTTTTTTGCCATTGATCAAGAATATCGATAGCGTGATAACGAGAGCATTGTGACATAGGCTACCTACGGAGGGCGATAACAGTGGCGGAACGCCCGGTTCTGCCCTCACGGCGGTAAGAGAAATAGTTAGGATCGCAGCGGGTGCAGACTGCGGTGGTGTGGATCAGCTCGTAACTCAGCCCAGCTTCTTGCAACTGCCTGCGGCTGATGGCCCAAAAATCAAAATGGGCTGGACGTACCTGATCTTGATGAAACTCCCGCGGCAATTCCTCCTGAAAATGGACAAATTCGGCACAGCAGGGACCTAGCGATGGGCTGATCGCAGCCCACATCACGGCGGGGTCAGCACCGAAATCAGCTCGCATGCGCTCAACAGTTTTGGCAATGATATTGGCGACACTCCCCCGCCAACCACTATGAACATTGGCCACGACCCGATTGACCGGATCGTACAGCACCACGGCCTGACAATCGGCCTGCTGGATTAGGAGGCCAAGGCCTGGTTGATTGGTAATCAGGGCATCATAGCCCGCATACTCGCAATCCCCGTCACCAGGCTTGGTAATGGAGAGGATGCGGTCATCATGCACCTGCTGGGCCGAAAGCAGCTGCGTCAGACCCAGGCGTTCTTTTAAGCGCCTGCGATTTTCTGCGACCAGGCAGGGATCATCCCCCACCCCGTAACTGACGTTCAAGGACGCAAAGGGAGGCCCACTCACCCCAGCTCGACGGCCGAAAAAACCGCCGACAACACCGTCCCCAAACGCAATTGGCAAAAAATCCATCACAGGCCTTCCCTCTGCTCGAAAAAAAAGAGCGGACAAGGAGTATTCCCTGTCCGCTCTTTTGTATACAACTGCCTGACGTCTTGTGCAACCGAGTAATGCCAGGCGACCCAATGGGTCGCCTGTACGAAGTTTGTTTAGAACCAAGCCTCGATCGAAACGTAGACCTGATCCATGGTGTCAACCGGGGTGTAGAACTGGGCATTCAACGGATCATTCTTCAACTCGTCGATATCCAAGGGCTCGCCGAGCCAGAAGCCACTGCCGGTGTAGTTATACATGTAGTGCTGATAGCCGAGACGCATAAAGGCCTTACCATACTTGGAGATAGCTTCACCGGCCGGAATATCCCATAAGCCATAGGCCTCGATGACATGACCACGAGTGGCCAGTTTCGAGGCGTAGAGATCGTCGTTACCCGGGGTAAAGGAGATCCAGTTCTTGGTGCCGTAGTTGTACTCCAAGCCGACCTTAAACGGTGATGCGGGGATATCATAGCGACCACCCAAGTAGACTGAGTAGCCGTCTTTGTCTTCCGGCTGTGCCCACCAGGAGCCCAAGAGACTGGTCCCCATCTCATCCATACCGTTAGCCTTGGTCCGGGACCAACCAGCGGCTAAGAAATAGTTAAAGTCTTGAACCTTACTGGTATAAACAGCATCGGTGTGATAGATGTTGCCGAGGTTAGCACGATCAAGCATCATGTTCTGACTTGGATCCAAGGGATTAACCGCCGCATGATTATTCTCCCAGGCAGCAAACTCCATCGGATTAACAAAGTTTACGCCATCCGGCACGTTGAACATATTCATCGCGGCAAAAGACTGGATGCTGAAGAAACGATTCCCCTTGTCATAGACATCCCAACTCAGGCCAGCGAAATCAACGTCATTGACCTCGTTAACATTTCCATCCTGCGGTCCGGACTCAAAACCACGACCGTAGCAGAAGCGCACCCGGCCGGGGAAGTCCTCAACCCCAAAAAGGGACTTATAGGCGTAGCCCAGAGAGGCTCCATCGAAAGGATAATCCATGAACGCAACCGGTGTGGCCAGCCGATCATCAGCCCCCATACGCAGCTGTGATGGAGGGCCATCCGTAGTGGGCCGACGACCGATGGAGAACCAGACAGGCGCCCCACCGATGCTATTCCAGTTCATGAAGGCGCGATCGACCCGCAGGGCATTATCCTCTGGCTGACGCGTGGAGTTGCCATCAAACGACAGAGAGTTCAACATGAACGGACCGCCACCATTCCCTGCGTTGTATTGGTAGTCAACCGGGTTATTGCTCATGCCCCAGGACTTATACATAGCCAAACGGGCCTTAAACTCGACATCCTCAGTAGCCTTGGCCCGCAGATTGACCCGCAAACGGTTGGTCCACATGGTGTCATTGGTGTAGTCAGCGGCTGGAGTAGGAGTATAACCCATTGCCCCAAAGAGCTGAGCCCGTTGGGCAGGGGTAAATGTTTTCATGAACGCAACAAGATTTTGCGTCCTCGTTGATGGGTCCAACAAGGTAGGAGTGCCATTATAATTCACAGAATCTACGGTGCCCCCGGCCCCAAACCCAAAGCTACTGATAGCAGCAGGATCACCATAAAGCATAGATCCAAGTTGGCCTGCGGCCTGACCAGGAGTCAAACCAAAACCCATCAAAAGCTCTGCGGTAGTTCCCATGGAATTAGCCCCATGAACGGCATCACCCCAAGTTGCACGGCTTATAGCATCTGGATTGGTAAACCACTCAACACCTCTTCCGATATTTAACGCCGTATAATGGTCAACTGAATCAGCCGACACATAGTCCAAACGAGTTCGGAAATCGCCGGACAGCTGAATCCGGGCGGCATCGTCCCACTTTTCAGATTTCTCGCTGATGGATTCGACCGTGCTTTGGGTATCTTCCTTGAGGGCTGCCATATCAGCTTGCAGCGCACTCAGTTGTTTGGTCAGGCTCTCAATCTGGGCCTCAAGTTCAGCAGGACTAGCCGCTGCGCTTGCTACCGCCGGCAAGGCAATCAATGCCGCCAGAGCCAACGTCGAAAATTTTTTCACCATCTTCTTCCCTCCAGTTTTGTGTTTGTCAAATTCCCATTCCCCAAATTGCTTAAACAACACCCCAACAGACCCTACAACACTAGCCAACATCAGAAAAACAGTATTTAATTTTTTACTTATTCAACTCAATTCCATACCGTACTTTCATTAGCCTGTCAAAATAAAAAATGATTGTCAACAAGTTCTGTTCATTCCGTAAACGTTTCAAGTATGTCAGAAATCGCCATGGCACTAGCAAAATGCCAACTAACGATATGCATTTACGTAAGAAAATTACTTTTACAATTCGCCGTCCAGGCAGATCTCAGCAGACACTTCTCGGATAAAAATAATGCCCACATCTTATTTTTTTAGTCCTTGCCCGCAATTCCCACCAGCAAGCCCCCTGGGAGCATCTCCTTCCCAACCCTTAACACGCCAGAAAATTACATCAGGCCCACGAAAAAATCCTTGCCAGCCCCTGCCCCTGTGGTAGGTTACGAAGTGGGAACCGATTGACTGCGCCGCGTCTGCGTTGCCGACGGACTGTTCAGGTGCAAAAGAACATTTCGCAGGCCTCTTCCTTAGACTGTATGCGGCACTGCCAAACAGTTCCCCTGTCGCGATATTTCAGCCGTTTTTGGGCTGAAGCGAAATGAGTTAGAAAATTATGGCGGCCTGGTTGCGCCCAGCCTCCTTTTCGTTTCCCTCTACTTTCTCCCACTATCATGTACTTCCAAGACATCATTCTCGAACTCTCCCGCTACTGGGCCGACCAAGGCTGCGTCATTCAACAACCCTACGACATGGAGGTCGGTGCCGGCACCTTTCATCCGGCCACCCTGCTACGAGCGCTGGGGCCTGAACCGTGGCGCGCTGCCTACGTTCAGCCTTCCAGGCGTCCAACCGATGGCCGCTACGGCGAAAACCCCAACCGCCTGCAGCATTACTACCAGTTTCAGGTGGTGTTGAAGCCCTCACCTAAAGATGTCCAGGAGCTCTACCTGAACAGCCTGCGCCGTTTCAAGATCGATCCGCTGGAACACGACATCCGTTTTGTCGAAGACGACTGGGAATCGCCGACGCTCGGTGCTTCTGGCCTCGGCTGGGAGATCTGGCTGGACGGCATGGAGGTCACCCAGTTCACCTATTTCCAGCATGCCGGCAGCATCGAACTCTCACCGATCACCGCCGAAATCACTTACGGCCTCGAACGAATCGCCATGTACCTGCAGGGGGTGAACAGCGTCTATGACATCATGTGGAACGACAAGGTCAGCTATGGTGCCATTTTTCAGCAGGCCGAGCGTGAGTTCTCCGCCTTTAATTTTGAGGAGGCCAATGTCGATGAGATGGTGCGTTTTTTCAACACCTTCGAATCAGAAGCACACCGGCTCCTCGAGAAAGACCTCATCCTGCCGGCCTACGACTACTGCCTGAAATGCTCGCACACCTTTAACCTGCTTGATGCCAGAAAGGCGATCAGCGTCGCCGAACGAACCCGCTATATCGGCAGAATCAGAAACATCGCCCGCACTGTCGCAGCAAAATACACCGCCCAACGGGAAGCGATGGGACATCCATTATTGGTGAAATGATCACTCACCCTCTGGGAGAGGGTATGTTGTAAAAAAGAAAAGCCCCCATCTCGGCCGAGATAGGGGCTTTTCTTTTTACTCTATGCTCTTTGTCTTACCACCAACAAATAGTCTGATCGGCGGCGAAGATCATATCAACCAAATTGCTGTAATCTGGGGCGTCGACATTGAGGTCGAAGCTTGAGGCCTCACGGCCTTCGCTGACGATCTCAACCAGTTTCTTGGTCGTGGCGTCAGGCGCTGAACGGTATACGTTTAAGATTTTCATCGTGGCATACTCCTTAAATTATGTCAAATATCAAACAATCCCATAAGGGACGATGACGTCCATTTCCCGCATCTTCTGGCCTAATTCCTCAATGCTGATCTTGGCCATCTCGTTGGTCTCGACATTGGCGTCCATATCAGAATAGACCTCGCCTTCCATATCGCGAATCCACTCCAAATTCTCTTTATTGTAATCGTCAAAGGCAGGAACTTCAACCCCGAGAACGGTACAATAGGCGTACATGTTTTCTACGGCAAGACCGAGGGCCGAGCGCATAGCATCATGGACGTAATCTTTATGTCTGCTGACAAAACATACTTTCTTCGACATCGTTATTCTCCTCTTATAAGGTCAGGTAACAGTCATAGTCATCAATGACAGCGCCATGCTGAGCCTGGGTCGCCATCTTCTCCTTGGTCAACCCCTTCGGCACAACGTCAACGTCGAAACCGGACTTCTTGTAACTGTCCGCACAGATAGAGACATCAACATTCTCCATTGCGCAGAGCTCTGGAAACTCTGCGGTCGTGGTCAATTTAGTGCCCCACCAGCTGAAAAAAACCTTTACTTTGGAACCCTTTGCCACTGCGGCCTTGGTCACTCCCATGACGTGCCGCATCTGGTTGGGATTGGTAACAAAAATTCCGAGACTTTTTGCCATTTTTTCTCTCCCTTAAATATAAGTGTGGCGCAGCCAAACAAGGATGCGCCAAGTGTATACCGTGAATCGCTCAATCAACCTTTCTTGATGAAGAAATGGATACAGCCGTCACCCTCTCTCTCACCTAAAAAGGTGTGGCCGCTCTTCTCACACCAACCCGGGAGATCGTTTCTTGAACCGGGGTCGGTCCCCAGGATCTCAAGAATTTCACCAGACTTCAATTTACCAATTTCCTTCTTGGTGCGGAGGAGTGGCATGGGACAGCTCAACCCTTTCGCATCAAGAGTCAAATTTCCTTTAACATCAGCGGGTGCAGTTACATTGCTCATAGTGATCTCCTTATAACAATTTATGTTTAATGGACAGCTGATTGTAAACCAATGACAGTCTGTCTACCAACGTTTAATTTTGATGTCAAGTGGTAAATGAATGATAATTCATTCACCTAATGACTTTAGCTGCTTTCCCCTTTGGAACAGGACGTTTATCTTGCTTGACAAAATTTTATTCGCTGGGTAGAAGAGGGTAATTCTTTAAGGCAATAACTGCTACAATGTAGGCTGCTCGGGCAATTAGGTAGAATTTCGGACACCAACATTTGTAGTCCACTGAAAAGAAAGTTTTGTTCAACCGGGGGGAGGAAAGGCATGGCAGAGGATAACGTTTTTCTGGGCAAGGTTCAGGGGTTATACAAAAAACTGTGTCAAGATGAGTGGAGCGCCAACACGGTCGGCATTATTGTTGGCCTTTTCAGCGTCCTTGCAGCTGCCTGGTGGCGGCCTTGGGGGGCAGTCGGTGCCGTGCGCAACTGGGGCGAGTGGATTCTCTACGGGGTCGGCGGGATGGAATCAGCCCCGCAAAGCGCCCTGCTCAGCTCCGGCTCGGTAATCGGTTTGGGCTTTATCGGTGGTGCCTTTATCTCTGCAAACCTGGGCAGTAATTTTGCCATCCGTATCCCGCCGGTCTGGGAGCGGGTCAAAGCAGTCGCCGCCGGTATCCTGATGGGCATTGGCGCCACCTTGGCCGGTGGTTGTAATGTCGGCGGCTTTTACAACGCTATCGGCAACCTCTCGGCACATGGCTTTGCCATGTGGTTGGGTTTGATCATTGGTGCCATTGCAGGCTTGAAGTATATTTACTGGGAGATGGAGAATGTCACTTGGGGCAGTGGCGGTGGCAAGACGATTGACCTGCCGAAAGCCCTGCAGGGCATCCTCGGCTTAGCCGCGATCATACTCCTGATCTGGGGTGCGCGCACTTACAGCGCCAGCGAAGATAGTTACATGGGCTCCCTCGGCGGCATCATGCTGATCGCGGCGGTTTTGGGATACTCCATGCAGCGTGGCCGCTGGTGCATGATCCAAGGTTTCCGTGAACCGCATATGACCGGCGACTGCACCATGGCGAAATCAGTCGCCCTCAGCGTCTGCATCGTAGCGGTTGGCGCCGTCGTTCTGAAATACCCAGTACCGGAGCGCTTGAGTCAGGTCCGCTCCACCTTTGCAACCGTCGTTGAAGAGGTCACGGACCAAGCCGCAGATCTCGACATGGAGGCACTGCTGGAAAATGTCGATGGCATCAATGAACTACAGGAGAGCATCCCTGTCTTGGCCCCCAATAACTACGTCCGCGGCACCTTCGGTTGGGGCGGCGTGGTCGGCGGTATGGTCTTTGGCTTTGGCGCTATGCTCGCCGGCGGCTGCGGCACCGGAACCCTATGGCGGGTGGGTGAAGGCCAGATTAAATTGTGGATCGTCGTCCCCTTCTTTGCCGTCAGCAACGCCCTGATGACCGCCTGGTTTGAAAAGGCGGGCTTTGAGGCAAGCGGCAAGCTTGGCAAAGCAGTTTTCCTGCCTGACACCTTCCTTGGATATGGCGGCACCTTGGCCCTCATCCTGGGTGCCATGGCCATCTGGTATGTGGTGGTCGACTGGAACGAAGAGAGCAACAAGTTTGTCGTTGATATGTAATCACTTCGTGTAACACGCCTGGACGGGCGTCAAAGCGCCTTCCCATACCACAAAGAGCCATGACTCCCCCTTGAGGGGTTCATGGCTCTTTGTTTTTCTGCTTGACAGATCAACGCTTCCATAGCCTTATTAGGATAGGTTCCTAAATCTTTTTTCTCCGTAAAAACCGCCCCAGCAGCATTATGGATATAACCTCCTCCGGATTTGAGCATATCGACACCAGCCTACAGGCAGAGCTTCTGCGTGGTGATGAAGTTATCCTGATTGTCGATGATGACCCGTTTACCCGGGAACCGATCCGTATTTTTTTTGAAGAGACCGGGCTTGCGGTCATTGAGGCAGAGGACAGCCGGACCTGTCTTGACATTCTGGCCTCCCGCCATGTTGCCCTTCTCCTGCTCGATATCGGCCTGCCGGGTACCAGCGGCCGCGAGATTCTCTCTCAGATCAGAGAGAAATACCCGTTGCTCGCCGTTATCATGCTGACCGGCAATACCGATCTCAAGACCGCCATGGACTGTATCCGCCAAGGCGCCGATGATTTTTTGACCAAGCCGATGCGCCTTGACGAGATCATGCGTTCAGTCAAAAAAAATCTTGAAAAACGTCGCCTGATCCTCCAGAACCTTCAGTACCAAAGCGATCTCGAAAATGCGAATTTTCAGATCCAACTCATGTACCAACTCTCGCTAAAGATGAACTCTGTCTATCTGAACACGGTGGAGTTGGATGAAATTCTGCAGGCCATTCTGATCGGCATTACCGCAAACGAAGGGCTACGCTTCAATCGCGCCTTCCTTGCCATGTTCAACGCCGAAAGCCAAACCCTGCGCGGTCGCCTTGCCATCGGCCCTGACTGCCGAGAAGAGGCCTATAAGGTTTGGGGGGAGCTCCAGCAGAAACACCTCGATTTTTTCGGCATTGTCAACGAAGCCAAACAGTGTCGGATCAACAACGAGGACCTAGGACTCAACCGCCTGATCAAGGGGCTGCAAGTCCCGCTAAGCGACCACAACCATATCCTGATTCGTGCTGCCATGGAGCGCCGGAGCATCAATGTCATCGGTGGCTCGGCCAATGGGTTTGATCTGAACGGCATGGCGGATCTATTAGGCACCGATGACTTTGTCGTCGTCCCTCTCTACTCCCCACAACGCCCACTAGGGGTCATCATTGCCGATAATTTCATCACCCACCAAGAGATCAGCGAAGGCCATATCAGCGCCTTAGAACTTTTCTCGAGCCAGGCCAGCCTGGTCATAGAGCATACCCACTTGTACATGGACATGCAGAACACCATCGGCAAACTGGAGGAGTTGAATCACGAACTCGACAAGAACAAAGATATGCTGGTCGAGGCCGAGCGCTACTCTGCCTTAGGGCACATGGCGGCCCAGATGCTGCACACCCTGCGCAACCCGATCACCTCTATCGGCGGCGTGGCCAGGCTTATTGCCAAAAAGGCCCAGGATGAAGACTTAGGACATTATGCCGATCTAATCTCCAAAGAGACCGCCAGACTCGAAACAACCTTGGTCGATCTCTTCGAGTTCGCCAACCAGCCACAATACCAGCCGGAACCAACCCGCGTATACCCCCTACTGCATAAGGTGCTCCTCCTGATGGAGGCAGAAACGGCCAAGCGCCAGATTGTGGTGGAACTTATCTTTCCCGACCCGGAACTCACCGTGGTCATTGATCCGGATCAAATCCGACGGATGCTGGTTCACCTGATCAAAAATGCGGCGGAGGCCTTACCAAACGGCGGGCATTTGACGATCAAGATCGTCAGGGAGCACGAGTGGCTTAAAATCACTGTCTCCGATACCGGTCAAGGCATTGGAGAAGAACAATTACGCCGGGCGAGAGAGCCGTTCTACACCACCAAGAGCTTTGGCACAGGCATGGGACTGACGATGGTAGATCGAATTGTCACCTCCCATAAAGGGCACTTCGTCATCGACAGAAAGGAAACCGGCACCGAGGTCGTCGTTACCTTACCCTGCTTTGATCCCGCATGAAGATTAGCGGGCCGCCTGTCATTGACCCCGGTCGCTTCCTTGACCAAACATACAATCGCACCAAAGTACCCTCAGCAACACCGGAGCAACTGGCCCACGCCCTCGATCCTGGAGTCCTCGTCAAAGGCCGGGTCGTGAGCATCGACCAGTCAGGCACGCTGACCGTTGCCACCGCGCAAGGCTCCTTTACCGCTTCTTCCTCCCGCCCCCTTGCAGTTGGCCAGGAGTTCTGGTTTCAAGTTGTGCAGACCGGGGCAACTCCGACCTTAGCTGAAGCGGGCAAGGCCAATGCCGTCCTCAATCTCCTCCGAGTCCTCCTGCCGGAGCTCCTGACCGGAGAACTGACCTTACCCCTGTCGAACCTTGACAATGCCGCAACCGGCAAGACCACTCCTGGGCTGACTGCAGACGAGTCGCGTCTTCTCCAGTTCTTGACCGATACCTCCATCGATGGCAAAGCAAACCCGGCAAAACTAATCCAATTGCTCTCCCAGCTTGAACTGAGCAGCCCCGTCAGCGAAAAACGGCTAGGCACCGATCTCACCAACTCTCTTGCCGCCTTACGCGACCTTGACGCCCCAACACTCCAGAAGGTTGTCCACCTGCTCGACTCTCATACCGCTATCAACCAACAGCCTGCCTCAATAGCCGGAAGTGATTATTTTTTGTTCCCCATTTTTTTCGCAGAACAGTCTGGCCGCGGTGAATGGCTTTTTTCCTACGAGAAAAAAGGAGGAGACAGTGGCCAAGACAGCGAAACCGCCATCTCCTTCTACCTCAGCATGACCCAACTTGGCGATATCCACCTCTCGATCAACGCTCGTGAGAATAGCTTGACCGGCACCTTTACGCTAAACAGCGAAGATGCTACCAGCCACGTCCAGCAGCATCTCCCCCAGCTGACCGAAGCCCTCAGCCCCCTGGCGGGAAAAATCGTGTTTAGCTGTCGAACAGCAAAACTGGATTGCCTGAAGACACTGCGAGAGGATTTGATGACAAAGGTGGGGATGGAGAGATTTGCCTTAGTCGACGTCAAGGCTTAAAGAGGAGGGCTTTTTACACGAGCGGCCGCCCTAGCGGCCAGCCCGTTTCCTAACCAAGGAGTTGCCTCGGCGGGGCATAATCCTCCAGATAGATATCGGCCATGGTTAAGAAGCCGGTAATAATAAGCGGCCCATAGACGATGCCCAAGACACCGAACATCTTCAGCCCGCCAAGAATGCCTAAGAATACCAAGACCGGGTGCATGTTCACCTTGAGGCCAACCATTTGCGGCTTGAGCAGGTACTCAACCGACATGGAGAGTACCAAATAAAAGAGGGTAATGAAAATAGCCTGGCCAACAAAACCGTTCAGCAAAACAATAAAGGCGGCTGGCAAAAGGACCGCCCCAATGCCAAAAATCGGCAGAAACGCCGCCACCCCCATAATCATCCCCCACAGGACTGGCGAGTTGAAACCAAAATACACAAAAAGCAACCCACCCAACGTCCCCTGCAATAAGCCACTGACGCCGTTCACCAAAAGTATCACCCGTGCAATTTCCTGAAATTTCTTGATCAATTGTTGGCTCTGCTTGTCAGGCAAAGGAGAGAGACACAAGATAAAATTCAGCAAACGACGGTAGTCTACCAGCAGGAAAAAAATCACCACGATCATCAAGGCGAAGGCCACCATTGACATCAGTATGTTTGCCGCCCAACCTCTGGCTTTATCATACAGAAAAAAGGCGATACTACTGGCATACCCCGAAAGATTGGCGCTTACGTCCTCGGCCCGCACCGTAATTCCCATCTCCGCCAGATACACCTGAACCCTTGTCCACAAGGCATGGTTTTGGATGAGACCCTTGATCTGCTCGGCAAGATTGAGCTCCTTCATGTATTGGGCATAACTTACCGCCTCTTTAGAGAGGGCGATCACAAAGCAGATCAAGGGCACAAAGACCAGCATGGTGATCAAGAAACAGGTGATCAAAGAGGCGAAATAGCGTGGCACCCGGTGCCTGAGGCGATAATAGACCGGCTTAAAAAGATTGACCAAGAGAAACGATAAGATCAAAATGGAGGCAAAAGGCCACAATAATCGTCCCATCAACAAAATCGTCAGGATAAACAGAGCTAAAAAATATCGAGCGATTGCCTCGCTCGGAGGGTTATTTGGCACGAAGGACCTCTTCGGAAAAGGGAAAATACGGGGTGTTACGTACTATGCTGCGTTACCTGAAAAATTCAACCAATTTTACACAACTGGGAAAATTTATTGGGCTGACAGCGCAAATATGGTAATGGGTTCAATGCTAAACGCAAACACGGAGATCTCTTGCCGCAGCGGCAAAGAAGGGGAGAGGCGCGAGGCAGGCACGCTATTTGAACAATGTGGAGGGTGATGTGGTGACCAATTTGACAATTACTCAGGCCCGGCCTGATGAAGTAAAACCCAAACCTGATGAATCCGCCTTGGGGTTCGGCAAGCATTTCAGCGATCACATGTTTACCATGCGCTATACGCAAGGTGTCGGCTGGCATGACTTGGAGATCAAGAAGTACCAAGATTTCTCGCTTGCACCATCGGCCATGTGTCTCCATTACGGACAGGCCATCTTCGAAGGGATGAAGGCCTTTCGCGGTGCCAACAACCAGATTTTCCTGTTCCGCCCCAAAGACAACCTGCAACGGATGAATGTTTCCGCCAACCGGATGTGTATGGCCGAAATCGATGTCAATCAGGTCCTCGAGGCCATGAAGGAGTTGCTTCGTCTCGATCAGGAGTGGGTTCCTCGCGCCCCCGGCGCCACCCTGTACATCCGCCCTTTTATGATTGCCACTGAAGATGCCCTCGGGGTGCGCCCCTCCAAAGAGTATCTTTTCTCCATCATCCTAAGCCCAGTAGGTGCTTATTACCCGGAGGGTTTCAACCCGGTAAAGATCTATGTTTCCGACACCTACGTTCGTGCCGTCCGCGGCGGGGTCGGTTCGGTGAAGACCGCTGGCAACTACGCCGCCAGTATCAAAGCAGCGATGGAGGCCCAAGCCTTGGGCTATACGCAAGTCCTTTGGCTTGACGCCATCGAACGACGTTACGTCGAAGAAGTCGGCACCATGAATATCTTTTTCAAGATCAATGGCAAACTGGTCACCCCCCCTCTCAATGGCAGCATCCTCCCTGGCATCACGAGGGACTCGGCCATCCAATTAGCCAAGGATTGGGGTTTGGAGGTCCAGGAGCGGCAAATTGCCATCGACGAGGTCGTCGAGGCCAATACCAGCGGTGCCTTGGAAGAGGTCTTCGGCACCGGCACCGCAGCCGTTATCTCCCCGGTTGGCTCCCTCTTTTATAAGGGCCACACCATCACCTTGAACCAAGGCCGCACCGGGGCTTTGTCCCAAAAGATGTTCGATGTCCTGCAAGGGATCCAATATGGACAGCACCCAGACACCCACGGCTGGCTTGAGCCGCTTTGCGAATAATCCCTTTCCCTGAGCGAAGTCGAAGGAAACTCGGCACGAACGACATCCACGGATTTTCCTGCAAATAGTCAATCGCCACGTCGCCGTAGCGCTCCCATGTTCCCTGGCGGGAGCGCTGTCGTTTCTGACAGACGGCCATCAACCATATCGCCCCCTCGCTGCACGCCAGCCAAAATTTTTCCACCATCTCCGCAAAAAAAAATCGCCCAGCCCTTGATTTCCAAAAAATCGTCCATATAGTGACGCCATCCCAAGGGAACGAGGGGTGCGAGTTTAAGAGTTGCGGGACGTGGTGCCGTGTGCTGCTTGCGCTCGTCCTGGTAAAACCAAGAATATTCAATCAAGAAAAACTGGAGGTAGTGCATGAAGATTCGTCCGTTGAATGACCGTATTTTGGTGAAAAGATTAGAAGGTGTAGAGAAAACTGCCGGCGGGATCATCATCCCAGACAGCGCCAAAGAGAAACCGGCCGAGGGCAAAGTCATCTCCGTGGGTAACGGCAAAATGAACGAAGCAGGCCAGCGGGTTGCCTTGGAAGTCAAGGCTGGCGACCGTGTCCTGTTCAGCAAATATGGCGGCACTGATGTCAAGCTCGATGGCGAAGATTTCCTCATCATGCGCGAAGACGACATTTTAGGGATTGTTGAGTAATCAACCCCCTTAAACGAATTGCCTCAATTATTTTACCATCATTAATGATTCTGTAAGGAGAAAATGAGTATGGGAGCGAAAGAGATTAGATATAGTGATAAAGCCCGTGAGTCCCTGCTGGTTGGCGTTAACGCCTTAGCTGACGCGGTGAAAGTTACCCTCGGACCGAAAGGCCGTAATGTGCTGCTTGAGAAGTCCTACGGCGCACCGACCATGACCAAAGACGGCGTCAGCGTTGCCAAAGAGATTGAGTTGGCAGATAAGTTCGAAAACATGGGTGCCCAGATGGTTCGCGAAGTTGCCTCGAAGACCAGTGACGTGGCAGGTGACGGCACAACGACCGCTACCCTGCTCGCCCAAGCCATCTACCGTGAAGGTGCAAAGCTTGTTGCCGCCGGTAACAATCCGATGGAGATCAAGCGTGGTATCGACAAGAGCGTCGAGATCGTAGTTGCCGAGCTTAAGAAAATCTCCAACCCAACCAAAGAGCAGAAAGAGATCGCCCAGGTTGGTACCATTTCCGCCAATAACGACAGCACCATCGGCAATATCATCGCCGAGGCCATGGATAAAGTTGGCAAAGAGGGTGTCATCACCGTCGAAGAAGCCAAGAGCATGGAGACCACCCTCGACGTGGTCGAAGGCATGCAGTTTGATCGCGGCTACCTCTCGCCGTATTTCGTCACCGACCCCGAGAAAATGGAAGTCAACCTTGACGAGCCCCTCATCCTGATCAACGAGAAAAAGATCAGCAACATGAAGGACCTGCTGCCGATCCTTGAGCAGGTTGCCAAAATGGGCAAACCGCTGGTCATCATTGCCGAGGATGTCGACGGCGAGGCCCTGGCTACCTTGGTAGTCAACAAGTTGCGCGGCACCTTGAACATTGCAGCTGTCAAGGCCCCGGGCTTTGGTGATCGCAGAAAGGCAATGCTCGAAGATATCGCCACCCTGACCGGTGGCCAGGTGATCACCGAAGATCTTGGCATCAAGCTGGAGAACGTTACCATCAACGACCTCGGCAAGGCCAAGCGTATCGTCATCGATAAAGATAACACTACCATCGTTGACGGCGCCGGTGACAAGGGTGCCCTCTCTGCCCGCGTCAAACAGATCCGCAGTCAGATCGACGCCTCAACCTCCGACTACGATCGTGAAAAGCTCCAAGAGCGTCTTGCCAAGTTGATCGGTGGTGTTGCGGTGATCAATGTTGGTGCGGCAACCGAAGTTGAGATGAAAGAGAAGAAGGCCAGGGTTGAGGATGCCTTGAACGCAACCCGCGCAGCTGTTGAAGAGGGCATTGTTCCTGGCGGCGGCGTTGCCTACCTGCGTTGCATAAAGGCCCTTGAAGCTACCGAAATGTCTCACGATCAGGCCTTCGGCAAAAAGATCATCCTGCGTTCGCTTGAAGAGCCGATTCGCCAGATTGCCACCAACTCCGGTTGTGAAGGCTCAGTCGTTGTCGAAAAGGTCAAGGGCATGACTGGCGGCATGGGCTTCAATGCCGCTACCGAAGTCTATGAGGACCTGCTGGCAGCCGGTGTCATCGACCCGACTAAGGTAACCCGCTCTGCGTTGCAGAATGCAGCCAGCATCGCCGGTCTCCTGCTGACCACCGAGTGCATGATTGCCGAAAAGCCTTCCGAAGATAAGGGCGGCATGGGTGGCGGTATGCCTCCTGGCGGCATGGGTGGCATGGGCGGCATGGGTGGTATGATGTAAGCTCGCGTTACACCTTTTTGCTAAAAAAGCAGGGTCTCTTCATCAGAAGGGGCTCTGCTTTTTTTTATGGCGCGACAGAGGATTTTCCGCCAAACGCCATAGCAAACAATCTCCATGGGCGAAGGTCAGAGGCCCCGCAAGTGCACGAAATCGCGCTTTATCTCAAAAATGACTTGCAGGTTGAACCAGAACCCTGTACATTCGCTGTCATTCTCGGCTCAGAGAAAATTGTGCGTTCTGGAAAATACTACTAGGAGAGGTGACCGAGAGGCCGATGGTGCTCGCCTGCTAAGTGAGTGTGGGGTCTAAAGCCCCACCGAGGGTTCGAATCCCTCCCTCTCCGCCAGGTAAAGATTTCGAAACGTCCGATAACATCCAATCAACCCGCACGGCTTATGCCTTGCGGGTTTTTTTATGGCCAGCAGATAGCAAGCTGTAATCATGCCGAGGCGGTGCGCCGCCCGTCTACGAAGCTGCGGCATAGGCCGTGGCTAACGCAAAATATTTTTTTGCCTGCTCCAGACAACTGGTTTGGGTGGCAGCATCTACCTCCGGGGCATGGGCGGTAAATAAGCCGATCTTGCCTCGCACATAGGCGCGATAACACTTATAGAACTTGAGCATCGCGTCCACACCTGGATCATTGGCCTGGCGGACAAAGCTGCGGATAAAGTGCTCTGACAAATCGGTTAAGCCGTGAAAATCAAGATCCATGGCCAGAAAAGCGACGTCGCTTGCTACATCGCAATAGCGAAATCGTTGATTGAACTCTATGCAATCATAGATGTAGGTTTGCTCAGCCAGACAAATATTGGCCGAATAGAGATCTCCATGGCAATCGCGCACCTTCCCCGCCTCAATTCGTTGCTGGAAAAGCACCTGGTTGGACAAAAATGTTTTCGCATAGGCGCTGATTTGATCAAACTGGCTCTGGCTCAGGGCTGAGCAACCGATGAATCCTGCAGTTTGATCAAAATTCTCAAGAACATTAACGCTCACCGCCTGCGCTGTGCCAAAAGACCTAATCTCCTCTCCCCCCTCTGCCTGCTGGTAGAAAGGAACCAGCAGATCAACAATGCCATCCAGCATGGCCGGGGTTAACAGCCCCTGCTTGATAATCGCCCCCATCATGCGCTCCTCCGGCATCCTGCTCATCTTGACACAGTATTCAACCGCCGGCCCGGTACCGTTCAAAACAACGCGATCCCCTTCTTGCGTGATTGGTAAAACCCCCAGGTAGAGAGATGGACAGAGACGGCGATTCAGTCGCAACTCTTCCTCACAAAAGTGCTGTCGCTTGTCAAGGGAGGTAAAATCTAAAAAGCCAAAATTCACCGGCTTCTTGATCTTATAGACAAAATCTCCCGCTAAAAAAACATAGGAGATATGGGTCTGAACAAGCTTGATCTCCGAAACCGGATGGGGATACGCCACGGTCTGTTGCAAGGCCTGGATAAAAACGGGCAGTTGATTGGCAGTCATCGGTCTTATTCCTTATTCGAGGTTAACTATCGCACTATTCGCAAGCGACCTTGAGATCAATCCGCATGGCGATAACAATTTTCACCCTGATATATAAGCATTCCTGTGGAATGTCAAGAAAGCGGCAGACATGCCGAATGAGGTAAAATGCACGTTCAAAAAAATGAGCGATTTGACCTAAGTCAACGTTTCGTCCTCCTCTCTGTGCTATGCTGATCCTCACAGAACAACAAACCCATGCTTCATTCCAAATATTTTACCCTAAGGAGGAACGCCAAAATGTTTTGCAACCAATGTGAACAAACTGCCCACGGAACGGCCTGCGCCACCATCGGTGTCTGCGGCAAAAACGCCCAAGTCTCTGACCTGCAGGATCTGCTGATCCATGCGACCCAGGGCTTAAGCCTGTACGCCCAAGCGGCACGTAACAAGGGCCTGATCGATGCCGAAGTCAACCGCTTCACCTGTGAGGCCGTGTTTTCGACCCTGACCAACGTCAATTTTGATCCGGACAGACTTGCCACCCTCATCAATAAGGCGGTTGCACTCCGCAAGGGCCTTCAAGAAAAGCTCAAAGCTGCCGGCAACGACATCTCGTTTACCGAAGCAGCGGCGAACTTCATCCCCGCCACCGATGAACCAGGACTCATGGCGCAAGGGGAAGGTGTAACCCCAGCCTCGGACAGCACTGAAAACCCGGACATCCTGTCGCTCAAGCAGATCCTGCTCTACGGGCTCAAAGGGGTTGCGGCCTATGCCGATCACGCCCTCATCCTCGGGCAGGAAGACGATGCCGTCTACGCCTTCATCCATGAGGCCTTGGCCACCATTTTGCGTCACGATCTTCCCCTCGATCAGTGGGTAGGTTTGGTACTGAAATGCGGTGAGATCAACCTGCGGGCCATGGAGCTTTTAGACGCCGGTAACACAAGCACCTTTGGTCATCCCGTGCCAACTTCGGTCCCTCGCGGCGCCAAGAAAGGGAAAGCGATCCTCGTCTCCGGCCATGACTTAAAAGACCTCTCCGACATCCTGAAGCAGACCGAAGGCCGCGGCATCAACGTCTACACCCATGGCGAAATGCTACCCTGCCACGGCTACCCGGAATTGAAGAAGTACAGCCATTTTTATGGCCATTACGGCACCGCCTGGCAGAATCAGGCCAAAGAGTTTGCCGCCTTCCCCGGTGCCATCGTTATGAGCACAAACTGTATCCAAAAGCCGAAAGAGAGCTATAATGCCAATATCTTTACCTCAGGCCTGGTGGCCTGGCCCGGCGTTACTCATATTGCCAACGGCGACTTCAGCCCAGCCATTGATCGGGCGCTCGCCATGGAAGGTTTCACCACAGACACTGACCAGGGCTCCGTTATGGTCGGTTTTGCCAGAAACACCGTGTTATCTGTCGCCGATAAGGTCATTGCCGCGGTAAAAAATAAAGACATTCGGCACTTCTTCCTGGTAGCCGGTTGCGATGGCGCCAAGCCAGGCCGCAACTACTACACCGAATTTGTTGAGAAAGTTCCCAAGGACTGCATGGTCCTGACGCTCGCCTGTGGCAAATTCCGCTTCTTCGATCAGCAGCTTGGCGATATCGGCGGCATCCCCAGATTGCTCGACATCGGCCAATGTAACGATGCCTACTCCGCGATCCAGATTGCCGGGGCGCTGGCTGGGGCCTTCAATTGCGGGGTCAATGACCTGCCACTATCCATGGTCCTCTCCTGGTACGAGCAAAAGGCGGTTGCCATCCTCCTGACCCTCTTCCACTTAGGGATCACCGATATCCGTCTCGGGCCAACCCTTCCGGCCTTCATCACCCCAAATGTTCTTGACGTATTGGTGAAGACCTTTAAAATTAAACCAATCACCACCCCGGATGAAGACCTGAAAGCGATCCTGGGCGCCTGATAAAAAAGCATCTGCCCCGCACTGTGAATGTCCAGCAGTGCCGCAGATGCGGTACGGCTGGACATTCACATAGGAGGTGCAACCATGCAATGCCCTGGACAGGACAGTCGATATTGGGATGGAGAGGCCGTTTTTGAGAGCCGCTGCCCAAAATGTGGCAACGTCATCGAATTCTTCAAAGACGACAGCAAACGCCGTTGTCGTCAATGCGATCATGAAGTCTTGAACCCACGAATTGACTTTGGTTGTGCCTCTTACTGCCCATTTGCCGAACAGTGCCTGGGCAGTTTGCCACCCGAGATGCTGGCCCAAAAACAGGATCTGCTCATCGAAAAAGTGGCCCTTGAAATGAAACGGCAGCACGGTGAAGATTTCCAAAAAATCGGCCACGCCAGCCGTGCGGCTCGTTTTGCCGAAAAACTGGCCAAGGTCGAGGAGGCCAACAAAGCCGTCGTTGTGCTTGCGGCGTACTTGGCCGAAATCAGCGAGACACCAGAAAGCACCCCGTCCAGGGCCAAAACGATCCTGCACGAACTGAAGGCCAATGAGGCCCTGAGCGATGAGGTTTGCACCCTGATCGAGCACCTTGCACAAAGGCCAGAGCCGTCGGCCAGCAGCAACAGCCGGGTATTTCATGATGCCTGGAATCTGGCCAGCATCTCTTCTCTCATGAAAGATGCAAGCACCATCAGCCAAGCCAAGGAACTCGCCAGCACCTTGCTCACCGCCAATGGGCGGCAAGAAGCGGCTACACTCTTGACATGACGTCAACACAGTAAGGCCATCCAATATTTGCCTGAAAGGAGAAACAGATGAAGGTACGACGAAAGATTATCGAAATTGACGAGGACTTGTGCACCGGCTGCGGCCAATGCCTGGTCGATTGTGCGGAAAGCGCCCTGCAACTGGTCGATGGCAAGGCAAAATTAGTGGCGGACAAGTACTGTGACGGGCTGGGCGCTTGCCTGAAAGGCTGCCCCACCGGCGCACTGCAGATTGTTGAACGAGAGGCGGTGGATTTTGATGAAGAGGCGGTGCAGGAGCTGCTTCGCCAGCAAAAGAAGGCAGGAGAAAAAACGCCGCACGGATGTCCGTCGGCTGCCCTGCAAAGTTTCAGTGCCCAGACGCCCTGCCAAAAGGCCAATCAGGCAACCAGCCTCGCCAACGCCGGTGCCTCGGCCTTAAGCCACTGGCCTGTGCAGATCCGCCTGGTCCCGCCAAACGCCCCTTTCCTGAACAACGCCGACCTCTTGATCGCGGCCGACTGCGCCCCCATTGCCTATGCCGGTTTTCACCAGGATTTGCTCGCTGGTCGGGCAGTGATGATGGGCTGCCCAAAATTCGATGACGGAGAGGCCTACGTCCAGAAATTCAAAGACATCCTGACCCAGAGCGGCGTCAAGTCCTTGCTGCTCGCCATCATGGAAGTCCCCTGTTGCCAAGGCATGGCCTCCATTGTCAAGAAAGCAGTGCAGTCGACAGGCTCAACAATTGAGGCCAACGTCGCCGTGATTAGCACAAGAGGCGAGCTTATCAGCCGACGACCGTTGTAGAGGTGTCAAGCAAGGGGCGCGTTCCCCCCCCTGTCACCACCTCCTGGTCCAAACTTATCGCTATGCAAGATGCCGCCCGTAGCCCAATTTTCACGCTCATGCTCATCAATCAGGACTGTTACCCATTCAGGCTTGACACCCAACGTTGAGACGATGGCCTTTGTAACCGCGCCAACAAGAAGTCGTTTCTGCTCAACTGTCCGTCCCTGGGCAATACTGATGGTTACAATTGGCACCTTCTCACCTTATCAAAAGAATCCGTAGCACCCGTCAGCCACTTGGGTGATCCTTGATCGGGGATCGCCCAAGTAGTTATTTTATCTCCGCAGCACAATCCGGCCGCCAATAATCGTCATTACCGCTTGACCGATAAATGGCCACTCCAAAAAGGGAGAATTCTTACTTTTTGAGACGACCGACTCCTTGCTGTAGATAAATTTCCGTTCAGGGTCAATTACGGTGACATCGGCAACCGCTCCATCCGCCAAACTCCCTCCTGGTACCCCCAAGATCTTGGCTGGATTGACGGACATCACCTCCACCAGACGGGCGACAGTCAACCGACCCGCCTGCACCAGTCGCAAGGCAAGCGGCACAGAGGTCTCCAGACCGATAATGCCATTTGCCGCCTGATCAAACTCCAGCTCCTTCTCCATCTCGCTGTGCGGGGCATGATCCGAGGCGATAGCATCGAGAGTGCCATCCTGTAGACCTACGATAATCGCCTCGACATCTGCTGATGTGCGCAGAGGCGGGTTCATTTTTGCACAGGTGTCATAAAGACCGACCGCCTCCTCGGTGAGGGTGAAGTAGTGAGCCGTCGTCTCGGCAGTGACTCGACAGCCGCGAGCCTTAGCCCTCCGAATGAGGCTGACGGATTCCCCGGTGCTGATGTGAGCCAGATGGATACGATGACCAGTAAGTTCGGCCAGTGCCAGATCCCTGTAAACCATGATCTCCTCGGCCGCCCCGGGGATACCGCCAAGGCCAAGTCGAGTGGAGACCGTACCTTCGTGCATAGACCCATTTCGACTGAGAGTGATCTCTTCACAGTGAGAGATAATTGGCACATCAAAATTACTGGCATACTCCAAGGCTCGCCGCATCATTTGACTGCTAATTACCGGTCTTCCGTCATCGGTGAAGGCCACCGCCCCTGCCCTCTGCATCTCGCCGAACTCAGCAAGCTGTTCGCCATGACTCTCCTTGCTGATCGCACCCACCGGATAAACCCGAGCGCTTGCACCCTCCGCGCGACTCACCACAAAGCTAACGGTGCTCTCAGAGTCGAGCACCGGCCTCGTGTTCGGCATGCACGCCACCGCCGTAAAGCCCCCGGCAGCAGCAGCAGCGGTACCCGAGGCAATAGACTCCTTATACTCTTCCCCTGGTTCGCGTAAATGGACATGCATATCGATAAGCCCTGGCATGACCCATTTGCTGCTCAGATCGATACGCTCCACCCCCATCGGCAACTGATCCAGAGACCCCACGCTACGGCAAACTCCATCGACGAGCAACAGGTTGCCAACTCGGTCAGTACCATTTAGCGGGTCGATTATGCGGCCATTTTCAAGAAGTATAGGGTGTGTGGTGCCCATCAATCGCCTCCCAACACGAGATACAGCAGCGCCATGCGGACGGCGACACCGTTGGTAACCTGCTCAAGGATGACGGACTGGCTGCCATCCGCCACATCAGGACTCATCTCCACGCCACGATTGATAGGGCCTGGGTGCATGATCAAGGCATCAGGCTTGGCAAGATCGGCCATGGCCCGGTTAATGCCAAAGACAGAGGCATATTCCCGCAACGAGGGGATAAGCGGATCTCGCTGGCGTTCTTTCTGGATACGGAGAGCCATGATGACATCGGCATCAAAAACGGCCTTTGCGACACTTGTTTGCCTGGTCGCACCCATGCCTTCCAGACCGGCTGGCAGCATGGTGTTGGGGCCGCAGACATGGACATCCGCCCCCATTTTGCTGAACCCCATGATATTTGAGTGAGCCACCCGGCTATGTGCGATGTCACCGATGATTGCAATCTTCAGCCCGTCAAGACGTCCTTTCTTCTCCCTAACGGTCATCATGTCGAGCAGAGCTTGACTGGGGTGCTGGTGAGTGCCATCACCGGCATTGATAATCGAGGCCTGCACGTGCCGCCGCAAGAGATTGGGCACCCCGGACGACGAGTGCCGGATAATAATGGCGTCCGGTTGCATGGCCTGCAGATTTTTGGCAGTGTCAATCAGGGTTTCACCCTTGGTGGCAGAACTGGTAGAAGCCGAGATGTTAAAGGTATCGGCGCTCATGCGTTTGGCCGCAACCTCAAAGGAGAGGCGCGTCCTGGTGCTGGGCTCGAAAAAGAGATTAATGATGGTTTTGCCGCGCAGAGTTGGGACTTTTTTGATGGAACGGGTGGAAATTTCTTTTAAAGATTCAGCCGTTTGCAGAATAAAATTGATGTCGGCTACCGAAAAATCATCAATGCTGATGATATGCTTGTGATTGAAACGATATTCGGCGCTCATCAAGGCTCCCCTGGTTAATGGATACGATTGAAAAGACGGGAAAATCGTACAAAAAAATTGTCCAAGGAGAACGAACCCTCACTGTTCCATGACCAATAAAGAATAAACGCCTTACCCTTGACACTGCTCAGTTTCACGAACTTCCAGAAACGGCTGTCATAACTGTTGTCCCGATTATCTCCCATCACAAAGAGTGAGTCCTTAGGAACGGTAATCGGCCCAAAATTGTCCCGTGGCTTCAGCTCGCCCGGGATGATGTTGGGATCTCGATACACGGCCCCTTCGACCTCAAAAGGTTCGCCATTCACCATAAGCTTCTTATCAACCATCTCAACAACATCACCTTCGATCCCGATTACCCGCTTGATAAAATCCTGGTCCGGGTTGACCGGATACTTGAAGACAATGATATCGCGACGCTCGGGATGTTTAATCCCGATCCAGTCAGCGCCGGTCAAAGGATTCTTTATCCCGTAAATAAATTTATTGACCAGCAGATGGTCACCGATAAGCAGGGTGGGTTCCATCGAACCTGAAGGGATCTTAAACGCTTGAACGATAAATGTTCGGATAAACAGGGCAAGTATCAAGGCGATCAGAATAGCCTCGACGTACTCTCGGACTACCGACTTCTTCACCTGCATGGATGTGTTTGGATCGACCAAGGGGAACTCCTCGAAGGATGTGCTTTTGCAAAGAAAGGCGAATTGCCAAAATATGCCGCCGAAATAGCGCTGCGAATCACGATAAAATCGTCCACCGTTTTGTATCCCAATTCGAGTCAAAATACAAGAAAGTTTCAAATTCCGGATTTTTTTACGAAAAAATATAAAAAACAAGATGTTGTATCCTTTTCCTGGCAAGACTACCATATATATGATATTTGTGAAGCAATTACCCTGAAGATATAAAAATAAGAACAATTTCAAGAAGATTTCTTCTTGACGGTGCTTGACAAACGTTTCCTTTTGTGGATTTAATTTCATTAGGATTCTATTTAAGGCCACAGTTGAGCGGGGTTTGCGCTTATGGTGGCTATGGGATTAACCGGTTGGCAGTTTTTTTTGGCTCGGATGAAAAAATTTACATTTCCCTCCATTCCTGGGTTCGGACGACAGAAACTCGCCGTAGGTCTTGACATCGGATCTTACGCCGTCAAAATTTGCGAACTGACGGAGACCGGGAAAAATTGTCATAAACTCCTGAAACTTGGCAGCGCTATTTTACCGGAAGGAGCTATGGCCGACGGCATCCTCCAAGACCCAAACGCTGTCAGCCAAGTCATCGCCAAACTCCTCAATAACCTGCAAATCAAGAACAAGAAGGTAGCCATCTCCATGTCTGGCTACTCCGTCATTGTTAAAAAAATCAATCTGGCCGTGATGTCAGACAAGGATCTGGCAAACCACATCCAAACCGAGGCGGAGCAATACATCCCTTTCGATATTGACGACGTCTATCTTGATTTTCAAGATCTCAAAACCAATAAAGACTCTGACCGCACTGACATCATGCTGGTGGCTGCCAAAAAAGAGGTGGTGGACGGCTACCTCTCCATGCTCGAAGGTCTCGGTCTACAGCCCGTGCTGGTCGATGTTGACGCCTTTGCCCTGGAAAACTCCTTTGCCTACAGTGGCGGCGGAATGGACGAAAATGTCGCCTTGGTCGATATTGGTGCGACCAAGATGAGTATCAACATCTTAGCCCATGGCACCTCTATCTTAGCCAGGGATGTGGTCATGGGCAGCCAACAGATTACCGAACAAATTGCCAAGCAGTGCGGCTATAACCTAGAAGACGCAGAAGCTGTTAAAACTGGTCGACAAGATCCCGGCGACCAAACGGCCTGCCTTGAAGAGGTCTTCGCCAAAAACTGCACCCAATGGATTTTAGAGATTAAAAAAGCGCTTGATTTCTATCTGGCCAGCCATGCCGATGAAGGGATCGACCGCTTAGTGTTGAGTGGTGGCGCCTCCAAGATCAAAGGTTTCGACCAGTTTCTCCAAGAAGAGACAGGCATCAAAACCGAAATTTTTGACCCCTTTGCCACGGCTACGGCCAATCCGGACAAGATTGACCCCGCTTACGTCAAACATATCGCCCCTGAGATGGCTATTGCCGTAGGCTTGGCCATCCGCACGGTGGAACTGTAACCAAGTTAGCCGACGATGATACGGATCAATTTACTGCCAGTTCGGCAAATCAAAAAACGAATCAAAGCCCGCCAGGAGATGATAGCCTTGGCAGCTGGCTTTTTGCTCCTGCTTGGGGTGATCTCGCTTGTTGGCTTGCGTCAGTCAACCCACCTAACCGATTTGCAAAGTGAAATTACTCGCCTGACTCAAGAGAAACAACAGTACCAAAAGATAATTGCCCAAATCGAAAAAATTAAGAAGGAGCAAGCCGTCATCGAGACAAAGCTTGCGGCAATCAAAAGGCTCAAATTTGCCTCCCAGCTACCGTCTCGCATACTCGATGAAATTTCCAACCTGACACCACCTGATCGTATGTGGCTGACCGCCCTCGACTATACTAATAATGTCCTGACCATGGCCGGTACCGCCCTCGACAATGCCACCATTGCCGAATACATGAACAAGATTGCCCTCTCGGATCTTTTTCTTGGTGCCGAACTCAAAAATTCTTCACTTTTTCTGATTGGCAACCTGAAATTAAAGTCTTTTTCAATGACGATCAATGCCTTGGCGCCAGCTAGCCCGGCACCAGTTGCGCCGGCACCAGGCGTGAAAAAATAAGCAGACGACTCTATGGATACCAAAGAGATACGCGCAGCATTCGATTCCTTCCTTGACAGCAAGGTCGTTCCCTTGCCCAACAATATAAAGGCGGCAATCGTTGCGGCAACCATCCTTGTCCCCGCCGTACTCTTCTATTTTCTCTATTTTTCGCCGAAGAACCAAGAAATCGCAGGGCTTGAGCGAAGTGTCGCAACCATGCAGCAGGAGCTCAACACCATCAAGGCCAAGGCCGCAAAACTTGACGAGCAGAATGCCTTGATGGCCGAAACAGAGGCGAAGTTCAAAGAGGCCGCCATCGTCATCCCAGACACCAAGGAGATCCCTTCCTTATTGTCCAACATATCTAGCAAAGGGAGCAATGCCGGCCTTGACATCCTCTCTTTTGTGCCAGGGGCCGAAACAGCTAAGGAGTTTTATGCCGAGATCCCTGTCTCACTTTCCGTCACCGGCACCTACCATAACGTGGGATATTTTTTGGATACAGTCAGCAAATTGCCCCGCATCGTCAACGTAGGCAAAGTCAGTTTAAGTGGGCCTAAATTGACCGATGGGGAACTGCTGATCAACGCCAAGCTGGATCTGGTAACCTACAAATTCATCGAACCAAGCAATGCGGCAACCGGAACACAAGCTAAAAAATAAGGGCTCGCACCTCGCTGCCCTCTTGCTGCTGACCTCACTCTGGATCGGCGTGGGAGCAAGCTCTGTTCAGTCCTCGCCCAACCCGGCCTCAGGGGCGCAGGGTAATGCAACAACCTCTCCCGCTGCACAGGGAGCTGCCTCCGCGGACAAGCCATTAAAAAAGACCCTGGAGGAGATCCTGCAAACCCCCTTTGCCTATAACCGGGAGAACCGTTCCGACCCCTTCATGCCATTCATCACTGAGCAGACAGGGCCGAAACAGTTTGCCCCTGAGGAAGATGCCCCCCTGACAGGGATGCAACTCTTTGAGCCTAGTCAATTGACGCTGGTCACCATCCTGTTTTCAGGAGAAAAGGCTATCGCCATGGTCGAAGACTCCACAGGCATGGGTCATATCATCAAGGTAAAAGACAAAATCGGCCGCCGGGGCGAGATTAAAGCCATCGTCCCCAACGCCGTCATCATTGAAGAGTGGTCACTGACGACCAGCGGCACGAAACGATTGACCACGAATGAGATGGTTTTACGCAAAGAGGGGGACAACGAGTGAATATCCTAAGAGTTAAGACACTAATCAGTATGATCCTGACTCTGTTCATGGCCGCTGCTTTCTGTTCAAGGTGCTGGGCTGAGGAGAGTTCTTATCAGGCCTCGACAATTGTCTTTGCAAAAGATGGCGGCGGTCTTGCCCTGACCATTAAGGGCAATATGTCGCCAACCTTCACCACCTATCAACTCTTTGATCCTCTTCGGGTTATTATCGATATCGCTAATGCCAGCTTCGCAGAGTCTCTCCACTTACCGATCGAGGTGAACCAAGCCCCGGTAGCCAAAATCAGTGGTTCCGTACTAGCCGAAAAGCAGCCGGTTATCGCCAAGCTAGAGGTCTTGCTGAGCAGTGACAGTCAATACACGGTGAAGCGCAACGGCAATGATATCACCCTCGTCTTCAGTGCTGACAAGACAGAGAAAAACGAGGCCCCTCCTGCCCCTGCAACTGCTGCCCCTGAGCCTAAAATGGTTCCGGAACTGAAAAATAGCCCTGGACGCCCAGAAATATATGACCTCAAGATCGGCAAAGAAGCGGGTCAAGTAACTGTGCTATTAGTTGCGGACGGGCCGATTCAAGAGTTCACCAAAGTTGCCCTGGCCAAGGGAGACGGTCGTCCGGACCGGATGTACATCGATATCCCGGGTGTCAAGGCCCCCGCACTCGATCGCAAAATGAAGGTAGGGGCCGGTGGTGTCTCACAGATCCGAATATCAGACCGAGCCGAAGGCGCCCGTTTTGTCTTTGATTCCAGCATGGACAAACTCTTTGCCTTCTCCGTTGCCCCTGCGCCGGAAGGACTGCTGGTAAGTATCGGCGACGGTGATACCGAAGCAGCTCCTCAGGAAACAGTCAAAGCCCCAGAATCTGACCTGGTGAGCAAAATTTTGGCCTCGTCAAAGGAAGAACCAAGGAAAAAACCCTCCAGCTCAAAGCCCTCGCCGAAGGCTGGAAACGGCGATGAGTTCGCCGAGGCAGGCTATAATCGGGAAAAAATTTCCGTTGATTTTTATAAGACCAATCTGCACAATGTCTTCCGACTGATGGGAGAAGTTGGCGGCTATAATATTGTCATTGATGAGTCAGTCTCTGGCGTCCTGACCCTTTCGTTACGAGAAGTGCCCTGGGATTTTCTGCTTGATGTCATCCTGAACCTGAAATCTCTGCAAAAGGTGGAACGATACAATACCATCGTTATTTCAGCCAAAGACAAGGGCTTTGTCTGGCCGGAGAAGCCAATAAACGAGAAAGAAGATTTCCTGGTTGAAACCCCCAGCCAAGAGATGGGTGTCGAGATCAGTAAACAGCTCAATCAACCTCCGGCAGTGCTTGAAGCCAAGCGGATCATCCAACAAGGCAACTCCTTGGCCAAAGAGGGCAAATTCAAGGAGGCCCTCGGCCTGTATCAGAGTGCTCTCGACAAATGGCCAGACAATGCAGACCTTGCCAAACGCATGGCCGGCATGTGTCTCGTTGACCTGGGCTATAATCAGGCGGCCGTCGATTATGCCAAGAAGGCCTTGGCCATCAACGGCCATGATCCAGAGGCTGCCCTGCAGGCAGCGGTTGGCCTGGCCAACATGCGGCAGCCGGAAGCACGCCTCTACTTTGAAAAAGCAATTAGCACGAGTAAGCCATCCAGGTCGGCTCTCCTCAGTTACGCTGGCTTCCAAGAGGAGAATGAGAACTATACCGGCGCCATTGCCACGCTAACGAAATTTACCGAGCTATACAGCGCGAGCCTTGAAACCATGATCGCTCGGGCCCGTATTTTTGATAAACAGGGCAATTCAGACTTAGCAGTCAAAGAGTATAAGTCGATTATGTATTCAGGCTATGATCTAGCGCCTGATTTGGCCCAATACATCAAAGGGCGAATCGCCTTGGCAAATAAGCAGTAACCTTCCCCGAGACTGGAGTGACATATGGCAGCACAACATCGACATAATCATGGTTTAAGAAAATCGGGCATCATTTCCTGGATATGCGCCCTCGCCATCATCGCCTCTTTCTGTGGCTGTGCCCCACATCCAACACCAGAGGACCAGGCCAATGCCTTCATCGCAGAACATACCAAAGATGCGATTGACGGTTCGGCCGTGAAACAAAAAGACGATGTGAGTGCACCGCAGCAACTCCCCGTCCGCTACCAGAACCCTTCCTATTCTCTAAAATCCCCCTCGGGGGTGGACAGCGGTTTCAACTCAGAGCTCTCTACCCCTGTAGGAGCTAAAATCGCTCCTGTCGGCCCCAAACCTTTACGAATGGTCATCCAGGAATTGGCTAAACTCAAAGGCATGAATGTCAGTTGGGCCAACGATGTTGACAAAGACTCCTTAGTGCAAGTCACCATCATGCCGGAAGAGGATTTTTTTGAGGCCATTGACAATGTCCTGCGTCAACTCGATTACTCGCACGAGATGCAAGGCAATACCATCGTCATCAAGCATAAGGAGACAAAAAAGTTCCATATTGCCATGCCATTTATGGCTTCCTCCTATTCAACCGGCGTTGGCGGCGATGTGCTCGGTAACACCGAAGGTTCCAACATGACCGGTAACCTGAACCTGAACAGCAGTGAAAATAAATTTGATATCTGGAAAAATATCGAGGCCAACCTGGACAAAATTCTCGAAATTTGGTCAGCACCGCCCCCGCCTGTAACCGTTGCGGCAACCGCGCCCACGACTGCAGGTGCAGCAGGCACTACCCCCCCTGCCGAAACCGCCCCTCCTGCAGCTACAACACCCCCATCTGAAAATAGCGGCCATTCCGGACTCGGCTACTACACCATTGACCGCCCAATCGGCTTAGTGACCGTCACCGCGCCCCCTTCCCTGCTTGAAAAAGTCGAGAGCTACATCAATAATTTAAAGGGTGAAATCTACCGTCAGGTGTCAATCGAGGCTAAAATTGTTGAGGTCACCTTGTCCAACGACAACACCAGCGGCTTGGACTGGAGCGCACTTTCCTCTCAAGTCGGACTCAACTTCAATTTCAGCAGCATCAACCTGAGCCAGGGCAGCACCTTTACCACCGAACAAGACAATAGTATGGTAACATTGGTGCCCCCTGCCTTTAACGTCCTGATCGATGCCATGAAAAAACAGGGTAGCGTTGAGGTACTTTCCAATCCTAAACTCAGCGTCATGAATGGCCAGCCGGCCATGATCAGCGTCGGTGAAAACGTCACCTATGTCAAATCAGTCGACGCTACCACCGATGGCACAACCGGCTCAGTCACCTACACCATCACGCCGGACAGTGTCATGTCAGGGCTGGGAATGGGCGTCATCGCAACCATTTTGGATGATGAACAGATTATCCTCAATCTGACCCCTGTCACCTCATCCCTTACCCAACCCATCGAGTATAAGGTCGTTGGCGGAAGCCAAGTAGGGCTACCCAAGGTCAACCTTCGAGAGCTGAGCACCATGGTCCGCGTCAAAAGCGGTGAAATGCTGGTAGTCGGTGGACTTACCGACACCAGATCGACCTATAATAACGACTCTCTTGTTGGCTTGGGTGAAATACCGAGCCCAGTAGGGAAACTCTTCAGAAAAGACGGTACTGACAAGACAAAGAAAGAATTGATCATCTTGCTCCGCCCACAGATTATTTCCCTGTAAGCTCCGAGAGGGACTTTCCCCTCGATCGCAGCAGAATTTTCCTTGAAAACAGATGTCCCCCGTTGTATGTGGGGACATCTGTTTTTTATTTATCACTGTCCGCTAGCAGCACACACAACACCCCTGATCTCCTCGTATCTATGGTGAATTCTATGAAAACAGCCGTTGAAAAAGCAAAAATTCTAATCGAGTCCCTTCCCTACATCAAAAGTTTCGCCAACAAGACGGTGGTGATCAAATACGGGGGCCACGCCATGGTGGACGAAGCCTTGAAAAAAAGCTTCGCTCTCGACATCATCTTGCTCAAGTATATCGGCATCAATCCGGTAGTGGTGCATGGTGGAGGCCCTCAAATCAATGAATTTCTAAAAAAAATGAATATCCAGTCGAGCTATATCCAGGGGATGCGAGTCACGGATGGCGAGACCATGGACGTCGTGGAGATGGTACTGGTAGGTAAGGTCAACAAGGAGATCGTCAGTCTCATCAACCTGCATGGCGGCAAGGCAGTCGGCCTCTCTGGCCGCGACGGCGACTTGGTCAAGGCAAAAAAGATGCAGATCATGAAGAGTCAGCTTACTGATGCGCCACCCGAGATTATCGACTTAGGACGTGTGGGTGAGGTGACCGCCGTCAATCCCGACATTCTAGAAACCTTGGACGCCAAGGACTTCATCCCGGTCATCGCCCCGGTTGGCGTCGGTGCGGACGGCAAGTCCTATAACATCAATGCCGATCTGGTAGCAGGTGCCATCGCTGCCGAACTGAAGGCGGAAAAATTACTCCTGCTGACCGATGTCGAGGGGATCCTTGACAAGGACAAGACTCTCATTCCTACCATGACCTGCGCTGAGGCAAAAAGACAGATCGAAGCCGGCATCATTGTCGGCGGCATGATCCCCAAGGTGCGCTGCTGCATGGATGCGGTGCAGGCTGGGGTCAAGAAGGCGCACATCATCGATGGCCGACTGGAACACTCCATCCTCTTGGAGATTTTCACCCGTCAAGGCATTGGCTCGGAGGTAGTAGCATGACCTCAAACCAAGAAATCATCACGAAAAGCACTAACGCCTTCATCGGCACCTACACCAGATTCCCAGTGGCAATGGTTGAGGGCCGTGGTTGCCTCTTACAAGATGCCAATGGCAGGCAATATCTTGACTTTCTCTCCGGGATTGCAGTCTGCGCCCTCGGGCACTGCCATCCTGCAGTCACCCGCGCCATCTGCGAGCAAGCCGCAAAATTGGTCCATGTCTCCAATCTCTTCCATACCATCCCGCAGACCGAATTAGCCTCCCTCCTGGTCGATAACTCTTTTGCCGACCGAGTCTTTTTTGCCAACTCCGGTGCCGAGGCCAATGAAGCGGCGATAAAACTGGCACGTATCGCAAGCGCCCCAGGAAAGTACGAAATCATCAGTCTTGAAGGCTCGTTCCATGGCCGGACGTTAGCCACAGTGGCGGCAACCGGTCAAAAAAAATTCCATCAGGGCTTTGAACCCATGCCCCAGGGCTTTTCCGCCGCACCTTTCGGTGACCTTGCAGCCTTGGAGTCAATGATCACCCCCGCCACCAGTGCCATTCTTTGCGAACCCCTGCAGGGAGAGAGCGGGGTGCGACCATTACCGAAAGATTACCTGCAGGGAATCCGAGACATCTGCAACCAGCATGGCTTACTTTTGATTTTCGACGAGGTCCAGGTCGGCATGGGCCGCACCGGCTCCCTGTTTGCCTACGAACAGCTTGGGGTGACGCCAGATATCATGACGCTCGCCAAGGGCATTGGTAACGGTATGCCGCTTGGTGCCATGCTGACCACCGAGACAATCGCCGCCTCCATGCAGGCTGGCACACACGCCTCGACCTTTGGCGGCAACCCAGTCTCCTGCGCCGCAGGCCTTGCAGTGATGGCAACCATGCTCGCCCCTGGTTTTATGGATCAAGTCAAGGCACGAGGCCGCTATCTGGCAGGGAAGTTAACAGAGTTGGCCGCCAAATATCCAAAACTTCTACATGGCGTTCGTGGAATGGGGTTGATTCAGGGTGTGGTGTTGACCGAAATCGGGGTAGCCCACGGCCCAGGAATCATCAAGACCCTCTTTGAGAAAGGAGTACTCGCTAATTTTGCCGGGAACGTGGCACTGCGCTTCATCCCGCCACTTATTGTCAGCGAAGCAGAGATTGACCAGATGATCGTAACTCTTGATACAACGCTTGCTGCCTATTAGCACAAACCGCGATTTTCAAACAGCTTTGCCCTTACGCCATCTCTTATCATAGCGCTCCTGCTCGCTGTAGATGCAACCACAATAGGGTTGCCGGTAAAGTTCCATAGAGATTGACTGGTCAATTCCCGCCTGCCAACCAGCCCGAAAATCCTCATAATAAAAAGGAATGCCTAGTTCTGCGGCCAAAGCCTCGCCTTGCTCCTTGAGCAAGGTATGATTTTGGTAGCGGCTATAGAGCAGGGTAGTGGAAAAGGCATCGGCACCAAGTGAGATGGCCTTTTCTGCGGTGGGCCGGAGACGCATAGCATAGCAAAGTCCGCAGCGACTCTCCTCATGAAAGACAACCTGGCGAAGATAGTCCCGCAAGCCATACTGCCGCTCATACTCGACCTGAAAATCAGTGAGCCGGCTCATGCTCTCCAGTGCCTCTAAACGTCTTTGAAACTCTTTGAAGGGGTGGATATTCGGATTGAAGAAGAAGCCCTGGGCCTCATGCCCCGCGGCGCGAATACTGGCCAAAGGGGTGATGGCACACGGGCCACAACAAACATGCAGAAGGATATTCACGATTTAGTGACCTTAAATTGACCGGCATCAATCGCGTACTTGTGGATCTTATAGTTGATAATTCTGAGGCTGGTATCGAGATATTCAGCCGCCTTACTTTGGTTGCCATTGAACCGTTTTAAGGCATCGAAAATCAGCTCCCGTTCAAAATTCTCGACCGAAGCCGCAAACGAGAGCGGGTTCGCCTCACTGACCGAGGCCGAACTCTGTAGCGTAGGCGGCAGGTGATAACTTTTGATGGTATCCTCATCACAGATCAAAAGCGCACGCTCAATGCAGTTCTGCAACTCCCTGACGTTGCCTGGCCAATGGTACTGTATCAGCAGGTCGATCGCCGAAGTCGAGATACGCTGCACCTTCTTGCTGTTTTCCTCGTTATACTTCTGCAGGAAATATTCGGCTAGCAGCAAGATGTCGGTACGGCGTTCACGAAGCGGTGGGATATAGATAGGAAAGACATTGAGGCGATAGTAAAAATCTTCCCGAAAACTGCCTTGAGCGACGGCTTTCTCGAGATCCTTATTGGTCGCGGTGATCAGCCTGACATTGCACTTCCTCAATGTGGAACTGCCAAGCCGCTGAATTTCACGATCCTGCACCACGTTCAGGAGCTTGACCTGAATGGCCATGGACAACTCGCCGATTTCGTCAAGAAAGAGAGTCCCTCCTTCCGCCAACTCGAATCGCCCCTTCTTCATGCTGGTGGCACCAGTAAAGGCCCCCTTTTCATATCCAAACAGCTCACTTTCGAGCAAGGTTTCCGGTAGGGCAGAGCAGTTTACCGCGATAAATGGTTGCTTAGCCCGTTTACTGTTAAAGTGAATGGCCTTCGCCACCAGCGTCTTCCCGGTGCCCGACTCACCCCGTAAAAGAACCGTAGCATTGGAGTCCGCCACGCGACTGGTCATCTCCAACACCTCTTGCATACGGCTGCTACTCGAAATAATAGTCTCTATCCGATACTTATCCGAAAGCTGCTGTTTGAGCTGAATATTTTCATGCAAGAGCTGCTCTTTTTCCTGGTTCGAGATCTGGATCCGGGTCGCCGTTTGCGCAAAAAGGCCACTGACAATTGTGAGGAATCGAATCTCCTCCTCATAATTAGCCCCCTCTTGATAGTCGCAATCGGCGCTCAAGGAACCAATCGTGTTCTTGCCATGTTTGATCGGCACGCAGAGAAAAGAGATAGCCTTACCGCTCAGATTGCCACGAGTCCGTGTGCGGTTGAGAAAAAGCGGCTCCTTACTCACCTGCGGGACAATGATCGGGGTACCGGTCGCGACAACTCTCCCGGTAATCCCTTCACCAACCTCATAGACCCCACGCTTCCTGGCCTCGGCACTCATGCCGTGGGCGACCTCGATTTCCAGTTGGTCGGTCTTCGGATTGATGAGCGTCACCGTACCATTTTGCAAACCGGCGTAGGCGGCAAGAATGGTCAATGATCGTTTCAGACAATCATGAAGATCGGTAGACGAGGCCAAGACCTTGGTAATCTCATAGAGACAGGTAAGTGTAGCAAGCTCCTTATTGTGTTGTTTCATGGTCATGGCAGAAAAATTGTAAATGATTGCAGGGCCAAACGTAAGAACTGCGCTCTATCCATTACCTGTAACGAGATAGTTTTCGATAGCCGCACTCCACAACTTGTAGCCGTACTGACTTAAATGTACCCCATCGTCAAGGAAACAAGGGCTGCTGGCGGCAGAACCTGACAAAAATCGACACCCGTCGAGATACCCTATTTTGTAGCGCAGGGCAAGTTCTTCCACTCTTGCGTTGGTCTGAACAATTAAATTCGGTGCAAGCCACGGCAAGGTCATGGGCATGATTGCGTTGACCAGACAATCGGCTTCAGGCAACACCTGCTGCAACCTGACGATAATGCGCTCATAACTGGCAAGAAAATCGACCCCCATCAAGAGGTCGTTCGTGCCGGTCATAAGTATCACAGCATCTGCGTTGAATGATTTAGGGCCAAAAGATGACAGTCTGACCAAAAGCTCAGAAGCTGTTTCACCCGCCACCCCAAGGTTCAGCACAAAGGCCTCGGCAAAGCGCTCCTGCCAATCGAAATACTCGATCAGGGAGTCCCCAAGAAAGCAGAGTTTTGTTCTTTTCTTCACGACGCTTCTGGCTTAGCAAACAATACTACCACGGCCATACTGGCAACCGTGATGCTTGCAGAAGGCAATAAAACTGCGTCACACTCCTCTACAATATCATCGGGCGATTGTTGCGCGGTATTGATAAGCTGCAACCATTGGCGGCCATGAACCGGCGGAGGGACATCAACAAGTTGAGGCGCGTGATGGCTATTGACGATAACGAAAAAATCCGGTTCAGCCAACGTCGGTGAGCCGACCAGGGTGAAGCAGAGAACTTTACACTCCAAAGACCAATTTTCCTGCCCAAGCGCTTCCCCCTGCCAGATAATTTCAGGGGGATGATTGCTGTGCGGCGCGCTAAAAAATTCTGTCCTCCGAAAGAGGCTGTAGCGCTTGCGTAGTGCAATCAGCATCCGAAAAAAGCGAAGCATATCAGCATGTTCTTCTACCAGTCGCCAATTGAGCCAACTGATCTCGTTATCCTGTCAATAGGCATTATTATTGCCATTCTGACTCCGGCAGAACTCGTCTCCGGCCAACAGCATCGGGGTCCCCTGCGATAGCAAGAGCACCACAGCCATGGAGCGCACACGCCGGGCGCGGATGGCAAGAATTTTTTTTGAACGGCTGACCCCTTCTTTGCCACTGTTCCAGCTCAGATTATTGTTGTCCCCATCACGGCCGTACTCGCCATTCGCCTCGTTATGCTTATGGTTGTAGCTGACCAAGTCCCAGAGGGTAAACCCATCATGGCTGGTCAGAAAGTTAATGCTATTGGTTGGATTGCGCTGGTTGTGCTGATAAAGATCGGAGCTGCCGGCGATACGGGTAGCAAATTTCGCCGTCATGCCACTATGGCCGGCCATAAAAGAACGGCAATCATCCCGGAAACGACCATTCCACTCAGCCCAGCGCGGGTGAGGAGAAAAGCGCCCGACCTGATAGAGGCCGCCAGCGTCCCAGGCCTCGGCAATAATCTTGCTACGCGCCAAGATCGGGTCTTCGGCAATCTGCTCAACAAGTGGTGGCTGGCTGAGCACCTCGCCCTTGTATCCCCGACTCATGATAGAAGCCAAATCGAAACGAAAACCATCAACGTGCATCTCCATCACCCAGTACCGCAGGCAATCCAGGATAAACTCCCGCACGACCGGATGATTGCCGTTCACGGTGTTGCCACACCCAGAATAATTCAGATACTCTCCCGTTTCGGCATCCAGCATATAATAGACACTGTTTCCCAGGGCCCGAAAACTGATGGTTGGGCCCAAACCATTGCCTTCAGCGGTATGGTTGAACACCACATCCAGAATAACCTCAATGCCAGCCCGGTGCAGCTCCCGCACCATCTCCTTAAACTCATTGCCCTGCTGCCCCTTTATGGCGGCATAGGAGGCCTTCGGCGCAAAATAGGCAAAAGGGCTGTAGCCCCAGAAATTCTTAAGGGGTTTCCCCGACACCGGATCGAGAGTCTTGTTCTCATTCTCATCAAAATCCGCAATAGGCAAAAGCTCAACGGCTGTTACCCCAAGTTCCTGCAGATAAGGAATTTTTGCGATGAGTCCACGAAAGGTGCCAGGATGCTTGACCTTGGAACTTGCGTGACACGTAAAGCCCCGGACATGTAATTCGTAAATGATCGTCTCACTGAGTGGCCGGTGCAACGGCTGGTCACCTTGCCAATCGAAATCATCCTTGATGAGACCGCACCGCCACTGGCCACTGACAACCCTGCCCCAACACTCTCCCCCAACAATTTTTTTGGCGTACGGATCAAGCAGTAACTGGCTCTGTTCTGAATTGGAGTTTGTATCCTGCCGTGTAATTTGGTATGCGTAAGTATAATCGAGAGGCAGACCTTGCACCTCGACATGCCAGATGTCTCCGGTTCTGTGGCCCGATGGATTCAAAAGAATGCAGATGCGTTCTGTTTTCGCCTTAGGCCTGAAAAGAACAAGAGTAACACCCTCCGCCTCCCGGCAAAACAGGGAAAAATTGACCGAAGATGCCATGACCTTTGCCCCTAGAGGCAAAGGACGACCAGGCAGAGTGCTAATCTCTTCCTGGCGTGGCGTTATGGTTGCATGGTGTTGCGTCGGCATAGCAGTAGACTTTCTGTAAGATTCTCGGAGCGTGGAACTGACACGTGATTTTCAAAAAAGACTTGAGGAAAGCCAATGAAAAGATATCTGATTATCGGCAACGGCGTTGCCGGAACTACCGCCGCAGAATCGATCCGCAAACACGATGCGAGCGGGAGCATCACTCTCCTTTCACAGGAGGATCTCCCCTTCTACTTTCGCATCAGACTGCCAGAATTCATCGCCGGTACGATCAGCGAAGATCAGCTGCTTGCCAAAAAGAAAGAGTGGTATGCCAAACAAAATATTACCTTGTTATCAGGCAGAAAGGCAATATCGATCGATCCACACAGCAAAACAGTGAGCACCGATCCAGAAGAGAAGATCCCCTATGACCGCCTGTTACTGGCAACCGGCAGCCACTCCTTTGTGCCCCCCATAGCAGGGGCCGACCGCCAAGGGGTATTTACCCTGAGGGAGATCAGCGATGCGCGAGCCATCCGCCTCTTCGCAGCCAATACACAGCGCGTGGTCATCATCGGCGGTGGCCTTCTTGGTCTTGAAACCGGCCAGTCACTGCGGGCGCTTGGTAAAGAGGTAACTGTTGTTGAATTTTTTCCACGACTCCTGCCCCGGCAACTTGATAATGAGGGTGCCTTCAGACTCAAAGAGATCATGGAGACAAGGCATGCCTTTTCTTTCAGGCTCGCGGCCCGCACCACGGCAATCAACGGCGACAAGAGCGTCACCGGAGTGACGCTTGAAGATGGTGAGACCCTGCCCTGCGAGATGGTCATCATCTCAGCTGGCGTGCGGGCCAACCTCGATCTGGCCATCGCACTCGGTCTTGAACTCGACAAAGGGATCAAGGTAAATGAGCGTATGGAGAGCAGTCATCCCGGCATCTTTGCGGCAGGTGACGCTGCAGAATTCGGTGGTCAGCCACCCTCCGGTATCTGGCCAGCAGCCATGCAGCAGGGAGAAGTTGCCGGGAGCAACATGGCAGGTGGCTCGGCTACCTATTCTGGCACCACCATGGCCAACAAATTAAAGGTTGTCGGGATCGACCTGGCAGCAGTTGGTGAAATCGACGCCGACAACCGGTATGAAGCCCAAATCACCTCCACCGATAGCACCTACAAAAAAATCGTCCTCGACAAGAAGGTCATCATCGGCTGCATCCTCTTAGGCGACACCAGCGATTATGGCAAATTGACCAAGGCCATTAGCGAGAAACAGGAGCTGCCGGCAGCCCTCCAGTAACATGACCTTGTAAGCCCCTACAGAAGTCGCCCTTCTCGGCCGTGATGTATTGACTGAGAAATTTTCCTGACCTCGATATCCTCTTGGCTCGGCGGCATCGGAGGCACACGGTCGTGCCCCAAGGTATACCCTCCATCCAGACATAAGGTACTGCCGGTCATAAACGTGGCTTCATTGATCAAGAAAAAAACCGCCTTAACGATTTCATCCAAGGTGCCGGATCGTTCGAGCAGGGTTCGCTCATGAATCGCCCGCCGCTCAGCCTCGCTGAGCAGGCTCCAGCCACGGGTCCCTTCGGCGTGCCTGGTCTCAACGAACCCAAGCCGCAGCTCATTGACCCGAATTTTTGGCGCAGCCATCCTGGCCCACGTCCGGGTAAAAACCGTAACGGCCTGATTGGCCGCAGCATAGGCATCATTAAAAATCAAGCCGGCCGGCCCAGCCCGTCCCACTTCTCCGGCAATAGAGGAGATGTTCACCACCGCACCCTGCTCCGCCCTTTGCAGCAAGGGCAAGGCCCCATTAAACACCAACCATTTCGCCTTAACAGTCGTGTCCATCTCACGATCCCACTGCTCTGGCGTATAAGGCCCGTGCACAATGGGCATACCACCCCGATCGATATTGTTAATCAGGATATGAAGTGCTCCGCAGGTCTTGTCTATCTCGTCAATCATCCCCTTGACCTGGGCAGGATCCCGCAAATCAACTGGCCGGGCAAGGTGACCGCCCGGCAAAGCGGCGAGGTGGGCGATGAGCGAGCGACAATCCTCCGGCCAATCGAAGTAAGGGGCGATCACTCGGACCCCTGATGCGGCCAAGGCAAAAGCAATGGCGCGCCCTATGCCCCTGGTTGCTCCAAGGACTAAGGCATTACGGACAGGACTGGCCATGATTGGGGCTCTACAGGAAGGGGTGCGAAAGAGTTGACAGCCCGCAACTGGCCATCAACTCTTTGATTTGATGATGAGCTTGAGTCCGGGGTTAATCTCATTGCTCTCGAGATTATTCCACTTCTTGAGGTCGGATGGGGTCAGATCAAAACGCTGGGCAATGGTCCACAAGTTATCGCCAGATTTTACCTGATAATGAGTCGTCGCCTCTTTTTTCGCTGGAATCTTACTTCGAGAGGAGGCAACAACGTTGGCTTTTTTAGTCTTTGAAGGTGCTACGTTAGCGACTCGCTCACGATCAGACGTGCGATTTGTTGCCGCCTTTTCTTCATCGGAATAGAGGGTAAGCTGTTGGCCAACCCGCAATTGGTGCTGGCTCTTCAAGTCATTCCAATAGACGATATCCTTGGCTGAAAGATTATAGCGGAGAGCTATTTGCGAGAGAGTTTCTCCCGATTTAACCTTGTGCAAAATCACATCATCTGGCTTTTTAGACGATTTGGCCAGTTGGATAAACTCTTTTTCAGAGAGCAGGGCATATTGTGTTGTCTGATAGGGGATACGCAAAATATTTCCAGGAACAAGCTTGGCTTTACGCAGATTGTTTGCCTTGAGCAAGGTAAATTTACTGATCCCGTATTTCGAACAGATCCGGTTGATGCTGTCCCTTTTGCCAATGACATGATCCTTGAATTGTGTCGATTCGGTACTATGGACTCGTGGCAAGTTTGCGGTCACCAAGTTGGCCTTGCCAAGAGGCACTTTCAACTCATAAGAGCCAAAAACCGACGGCACCTCTTTTTTGCTAAGCTGGCGATTCAGATCATAGACGACGTCAAGTTCAGTGCCAGCCGCCACCGCCACCGCCGCCAAAGCCGTTCGCCCCGGCACCTTAGCGATCTCGTACTGCAAGGGTTGCTCGTATTGTATGTCATCGAAACCAAACTCTTTCGGCGATTTGGCGATAATGATTGCGGCAATCAACTGCGGGACATATCGCTTTGTCTCCAGGGCCAGATAGTCCTCTTCGGCAAGATCCCAGAAATTCTTACAGTCGTACTTCTGTAAGCCCTTACTGATTTTACCCTCGCCAGCATTGTAGGCCGCGATGGCCATGTTCCAGGAGCCAAACTGACTGTACAACGCACTCAAATACTCGATCGCGGCCTTGGTCGAAAGAACAGGGTCTCGCCGCTCATCAATGTAGGGACTGACCTCAAGGCCAAAGCGTTTTGCCGTAGGTTGCATGAACTGCCACAAACCAACCGCGCTGGCGGTAGAGTAAGCGTTTGGCTTAAAGCCGCTCTCAATCATCGATAGGTAGACAAGATCCTGGGGCAGACCCGCCTCGGCCAACTGCTGACGCATCATCGGCACATAACGACCCGATCGTGCCAACCAATTGCTAAACACCTTTCTCTGCTGATTCTGGAAAAGGTCGAGATAGTATTCAACCTGCCGATTGATGACAATTGGGAAATCAGAGTTGATTTTACTGGCATCAAGGGGTTTATCGGCCTTCCCCTCCCATGACCCCAGTTTTTCAAGATCCTTAATTTCCTGCCTGGCCGTCGCCTCAGACTCCGTCAAAGAGAGATCTTCACCTTGATTTTCACCTGACAGAGCCTGTTCCGAGTCCTCGGCTGCCTGTGAATCGGGCTGCTGAAGGCCGGAGTCCTGTTGAGACGCACTGTTTTTTGTCGATGTGAGCTGAGCGTTTGAAGTGTCTGCTTGGTGTGTGGCGCACGACCAGACAAGCGGCAGACACAAGATCAGCAGAAGGCGGGAGAGGTATGGGGTTTGGCGCATCGGTCCTCGCTATGTATACAAAATAAGGTGGTGTACGCTGTGATGACAAACAACTTAGCCATCATGCGCCATCCAAGCGGGATGGCTGAAAGCAAAAAGGATTTGACGGCCTTTTTGCGAAGAAAACCTATTGGATCCGGCATAGTTACGAGATTCTCCTCCTCAACCTTACCAATAGGAGCTTGTTTTTTTTACATGACAAAAAAACTATGTGCAATTAAAAAGCGTCTTACTGTGCATTTTTGTGTATTTTTTGGTAATTATCCCGCCGCACCACCTTCGGCGCTGACATAGTGCATAACCGCTAACCTGACGATCCTCACGGCAAATCGTCGGGGACAATGGGTCTCGAAACGCCCTAAATCATCAGGTGAAATCTTGACTATGAGAAGATTCGATCATGATTAAAAAATTATTTCTATGGATGCTGGGCCTGCTGGGAATCGCGACTATGGCCTTTGCCGCCGTGTCCTACTGGTTTATCTTCATGTACCCGGGAGATGAAATCGGCCCAGAGAGTTTAAAAAAACTGATGGGGATTGAGTCCCCGGTCTATTTCCAAGATGGGGTGAACAAAGTCGGCGTCATCTTTCAAGACTCGCACCGCCAATACCTGACCTACGATAAAATCCCCAAAGACTTCGTCCTGGCCCTGATCGCCGCTGAAGACCACTCTTTTTTCTCCCATTATGGCGTCGATGTTCAAGGGATCATCCGAGCCATGATCGCCAACCTGCAAGCCGGTCGCGTCGTGCAAGGAGGGAGCACCCTGACCCAGCAAGCGGCAAAGAATCTCTTCAAGCGTGAAGGGCGCTCCTTTAAGGAGAAGGCCAAGGAACTCTATTATGCCTTGAGACTTGAGGCCCACTACTCAAAAGAAAAAATTTTTGAGTTCTATGCCAACCAATTTTACGTCAGTGGCAACGGCCTCGGTCTAGGAGTGGCCGCTAAATACTACTTCGACAAAGATGTCGAACAATTATCCCTGATTGAAAATGCCTTTATCGCCGGCAGTGTCAAGCGCCCGAACTATTACAACCCCTTTATCAAACGAGACAAGGAGTCCGTCAAGGCAGCGCGCAAACGGGCCCGAGAGCGAACCGACTACGTGCTTGGCCAGATGCTGGAGACGAAAATGATCTCAGAAGCGGTCTATAAGGAAAACCTCAGTCAGGAAATTCCCTTCAAACAGGGACAGATGTCCTTTGTGGTCAATACGGTGATGGATGTGGTCAAAGAGGCGTTGGCCGAGCCAGAGGTCGAAGAGGTGCTGGCGGCCAACGGCATTGATAATGTCGCAGTTTCCGGCATCAAGATATTCACAACCATTGACAAAGAGCTGCAGGCCTTTGGGCTCAAGGCCACACGCCAAGAGCTCTCCAGGCTTTCCGTCCGCCTGCTGGGCTATGATCAACGAGCCTTGCAAGAGGCATATCAAAAAACAGCCAAGAAAACCACCCCTCAAGAGGAGGGGGACTTTGTTTTTGGCAAGGTATTGGAAGTCAATCCGCGTGTGCCAACCATTGTTGTCTCTTTGGGTGACACCTCAAAAAATGGCGTGATGACTGAAATCAAAGGCGTCATTGACCGTGAGGGCCTGATGCCTATGGTCGAGGCTCAGGCGAAATACGCCGGCCAGCGCTGGAGCGAAGCGGATCAAAAGCAGCTTCTTCAGTTTGCCAGTACCTTTCAGGTTGATGACCTTGTCTACGTAGCACTCAGACAGCAGGACCCCTCTTCTGATCACTTCCTTCTCGACCTCCAGAAATATCCCGATCTGCAGGGAGCAATCATTGCCGTGCAGGAAGGCAAGATTCGCACCATGATCGGTGGCAGCGAAAATCGTTTTTTCAATCGTGCTATGGATGCCAAGCGGATCATGGGCTCGGTAGTCAAACCTTTGGTCTACAGCGCCGCCCTCCAGCTAGGCTGGAACTCAGCCGATCTGTTAGACAATGAACGCGGTGCCTTTCTCTATCAGAACCAGGAATATTTCCCCCGCCCAGACCACATTAGTCCCTTCCATTGGGTGTCAATGAACTGGGCGGGCGTCAAGTCGGAAAACCTCGCCACCATATGGCTCTTGTACCATCTCTGCGATCGCTTGAACCCGAATCAGTTCAAGGAGCTACTTAACAATGTTGGCTTAGGGCGCGGCCAGGATGAATCCTATCAACAGTATGCAACCCGCATTCGGGATCAATTCGGCATTCTCATCAATGACCAAAGCCTCCGGAGATTAGCCTTTGACCGGGCCATCGAACTGATTGGCCCAGACCTCCTTTTTGATGGGAATAGCGCCGAAAATGACCTGCTCCACCACTTTCACTACCAACTCGAAGGCAAGACGGAAGACAATGACAAGGAGAAGGAAATAGAGGTCCGGCAGCAAGCGGTAGCACGTACCTTTGTCGACCAACAAAGGTACTTCAGGCAATTGCTCTCCTACAAGATGCAGATAGAATCGGGCGGCGAAATCGACACCCAAGGCATGAGCGCGCTCCCAGCAGAGGGTGCCCCGGTAGCAGCGACCCTCTTTGCAGGGCCGCAAGGCTATCGGCTGGCAGAATCTTCACCCGGACCCGAGTGGCGCCGCTTGAGCATGGAAGAGGTGCTCACCGCCTGGCAGGCAAGTCAGGATCCGGATTTCTGGGGGTCAATCTCCTTGAATGGTTTGCTCAAAGCTGGCACCTTCCGGCAATTGAGCGAGCTTGTCGGTCAAGAGTTCCAACGGCTCAGAGCCCTGCCTGCCTATGACCCTGAGGTTTTACACCAGAGCCATGACTTCCGCGTCTTGGCGGGCTTACGCTACCTGATCGCCTTGGTTCGCGAGATGGGCATCGAAAGCCCCCTCGAGCCGGTCTTGTCTTTCCCTTTAGGGTCGAATGTCATCAGCCTCCTGGAGGTGGCCAGATCCTATGAAACCATGGTGACTGGCGAAAGTTATCGAACCGGCCGCCCAAACGCCGGGGCCTCACTTATGGTAATCGACCGGATTGAAGACAGCGAAGGCAATCTCCTCTATCGGCCGGAACGCGTTGCCAAGCGAGTGCTTGATGCTAAAACTGCCCTCTGCGTCAGTGACATCTTAAAAAATGTGGTAAAATATGGCACTGGTCGCTACGCCAGAACCAGAATTCAGTTGACCAGCCCTGATGAAAAGCGCCAAGACATCCTCGACAATCTCGATCTTGAGGTGCCGGTGCTTGGCAAAACGGGAACAGCAAACGAGTTCCGGAACTCATCCTTCGCAGGATATGTGCCAGCCGTTGCCGATGAAGGCAATGGCTTTGCCCTGCGCCGTGGCTATGCCTTAGCCGCCTACGAGGGCTTTGACGACAATATCGCCATGACCAGAAAGTCGAGCCATGTTACCGGTTCAGCGGGAGCGCTCATCCTGTGGAGTGAAATGGCTGATGCCATTTTGAACAATCCTGGCTATACTGACACCCTGAACCTCGAGAACTTACCGTTTTCGACTGATATTGAATTCCCGCTGCAATACCCGGATTTGGGGCAGATTGTCGCGAAACAGACAACGGTTGCCGGCATCAGCAGTCAGATTGGCGACTCAGCGGCCTTAGCACCAACAGCAGACCGAAGCGTCTGGCAGATAGGCCCAAATGTTGTCACTTTTGGCAAAATTATCGCGGGAGGGGAGTTGACCCCCGACCGCTCCTTTACACCTTTTTGGGGAGAGCATTGATGGGCAGGAGATGGTGTTATTTTGCAGGATGTCTTAGTGGTCTCTTGTTTTTGGCGCTTTCCGGTTGCACCCCCGCGACACATTGGACAAAAGACGAGCCCAGCCAGCAATCCACACCAAGTGCCAATTCTGATTCCAAAACCGCGAAGGAGAGCACACCCTCACCCGCTCAGAAGTCGATAAATCAACCGTCTCCTCTGGCGATACCGGCCGGTCAACCGATGCCAGAACCGACCGTCTTTCGCATTGCCAGTGACGACCCATTACTGGTTGAGAGAATCGCCCTCTACCAAAAACAAAAAAAAGAGTGGGAGACAACCGCCAAACAGTTGACCACCCTAGGTGCGGACAACGCTTTCCCTGAATCCTGGGCCGAATGCCAACAGGACATCGAACTGAGCCTGAACGGCTACCAACGCTTACAACGTGGCGAAGACGATCCGATGCTCTGGAGGTTCCTAGGGCGGGACCTGCACTATTTCTCCAAGGGTTGTAATCAGGTCTTGGCAAATGCCCAAGCCAAACTGAGCGGCACCACAACACCAGCCGTCACTCCGGTCGACGACGGCACCCTCAAGCAAATGCAGCAGTATTTTGAGGCAGGCCAATACCAGGAGGTTGTCAACGCCTGCGAAGTGATGCCGAAAGACGAAGCCGGCAACTTCTCCGCTTCCCGTGCTATCAAGATGGTCTACAGCCGCTCTCTGATTAAACTCGGACGGTTGCAAGAAGCCGCCGCCGTCCTGGCCAAACTCATGGAGGAGGATGTGAGCCAACCGTTGGGTCTGGCCGCCATCGAGAGCAGAATCCTCACCGGAGATGTCTTGCTCGCCCTCGGGCAGGTTGAGGCGGCCCGGCAGGTCTATGAGGGGGTGGCTACCACCCTCGCCCCGATTGTGAGCCAACTCGAGTGGGTCTCGGCAAATATCCAAACCTTCAGTGAACCAGTCAATCCCGATGAATTGTCATCCTACCGTGAACAGCTGCAGGCCTACCTGCTTTTTGACGGCAAACAAATCCCAGCAGCACTCAACGATGGTGGCCCTCAGGACGCAGGACAATCCCAGAGCTCGTTTGCCGGCTTACGTAAAATACTTCTGGCCAAGGCGACCGAGCAGTCGCAAACCTGGGCCAGAAATCAATTGACCGAGATACGATCTCTCCTGGCAGCCCACGACACCCAACGTGCGCGGGAACTGCTTCAAGAGCTCTCTTCCGTCGCACCAGCCACCATGAGTACCGCCATCACCCAACTTGAGTCGGAGATTACCCAAGCAGAATTAACCGCGCAGGAAACGCCCCCAGCAGTGGGCGAAACACCTCCAGTTGCCCCTTGGGATGAGGCGCTACACCTTTTCGAACAGCAAAAATATGACGAAGCCATTGCCATTTTCCAAACCCTGGTTGATGGTGAACACGGCTCAGAGGCCGCCGCCAAGATAGTCGAGGCCTCTGAGCTGGCGGCCAGTTCCATGAGGCGTCAAGCCGCCGCCCTCTACTCCAAGGCGAAAAAGACCTTTGACCCCGAGGTAAAACGACAAGGCCTGCTCAGCTCCCGTACCCTGTTGGTCGAACTGATCGAAAAATATCCCGACTGCTCTATCGTCGAAAAAGCCCGCCAAAATCTCAAGGTCTTGGATCTCGAGCTTGGCTTGGCACCCTCCCAGCAAGCCCCATGATGAACGCTGAATAAGATAGGGCGTCCGTAACGACTCCGCCCCCCTGTCGACAACGATGCAATATCCGCAAAAACCGTAACTCCCGGTGCGCAGAAACATTGAGGAGACA
>JAQUKQ010000004.1 GCA_028718985.1 Desulfobulbaceae bacterium
ATCAATAATGGTGGTCATACCCAGCTTGTCGAGCTTCCCTGCCCACACGCTAGGTCCGGGCATTTAATGATTCAGACTCGCATGAGTTTGTTATCTGCCGGCACCGAAAAAATGTTGGTTGATTTTGGCCGTGCCAATCTTTTCAGGAAAGCTCGCCAGCAGCCAGATAAGATCAGGATGGTCTTGGAAAAGATCAAAACCGATGGCTTGTTACAGACCATTGACTCTGTGCGGAGTAAGCTTCAGCAGCCTATACCGCTCGGGTATTCTAATGTCGGTCAAGTCGTTGGGTCTAACGATTACCTGATCGTGAGTGGAGAGGAGAGCACGACTGCACCTGTTGCTGGCGCAGAACCGATTACTCGTTTTCGAGTCGGGGATCGTGTTGTTAGTAATGGGCCTCATGCCGAATTCGTTAATGTCCCTCACAATCTCTGCGCGAGAATACCCGATACCGTTTCAGACCAAGCGGCGACATTCACAGTTCTTGGCGCGGTAGCATTACAAGGTCTTCGGCTAGCTCAGCCAACCCTGGGCGAATGTTTTGTCGTCACAGGTCTTGGCCTCATTGGTCTGTTGACAGTGCAGATCCTCAAGGCTAACGGATGTCGGGTTCTCGGTATTGATGTCGATCCCGCACGTTGCGCCTTTGCTCAGCGGTTCGGTGCCGAAGTTGTGGATTTGAGTAGAGGGGAAGACCCGCTTTGTTTTGCGCATGCATTCTCACGTGGGCAGGGGGTCGATGGTGTGTTGATTACCGCCTCGACCAAGAGTAATGAACCTGTGCAACAAGCTGCCCAAATGTGCCGTAAGCGAGGCAGAATTGTCCTCATTGGCGTCACGGGCTTGGAACTGCATCGGCCAGACTTTTATAAAAAGGAATTGTCGTTTCAGGTTTCCTGTTCTTATGGTCCGGGAAGGTATGATCCTGCTTATGAGGAGAAGGGACACGATTATCCAATTGGCTTCGTGCGTTGGACTGAGCAGCGGAATTTTGAAGCTGTGCTTGATCTGATGGCTTCTGGCCGATTAGATGTCGAGCCGCTTATCAGTCATATCTTTTGTCTCGATGAGGCAGAAAAAGCCTATGCCTTGATTGCCGAGAATAACGAACCTTATTTTGGGGTCCTTCTTACTTATTTGGAAAATGCTGTCGGGCAGGAAGATCTGTCCACTATTAGGCTCAAAGGCGATGATTCTCCCCGTAGCAGAAGGGGGACTCCCACCCAAAGTATCGTTGCCGCAATGATAGGCGCCGGTAACTATAGCAGCCGGATACTGATGCCTGCCTTGGCCAAAACCGGCATAAGGGTGAAAACGGTCGCCTCATCAGGCGGACTTTCGGGCACTCTCCTAGCGAAAAAGTTTGGTGCGGATTTGTCCACCACTGACACGGATGCTATATTCTCTGACCTGGAGATCAACACGGTTTTCATTACAACTCGGCACAACAATCATGCTGATTTGGTTAGCAAGGCAATTGAGTCCGGCAAGCATGTTTTTGTTGAGAAACCGCTTTGCCTCTCCTTGCACGAACTTGCCGCTATTCAGGAAGCCATTAATTCCGCAAGGTTTCTTCCTTGTGTCATGGTTGGGTTCAACCGTCGTTTTGCCCCTCAGGTTATCAAAGTACAACAACTTCTTTCCTCTTTGCCAACGCCGAAGTATTTTGTTATGACCGTCAATGCCGGATCCATTCCCAGTGAGCATTGGACGCAGGATATGGCTATCGGTGGAGGGCGAATTATCGGAGAGGCCTGCCATTTTGTTGATCTGTTGCGATATCTGGCGGGAGGTAAAATCGTCTCAATCCAGGCAACTGCCATCCAGGAACATCCGGCAAAGCCCTGTCCTGATACAGTGAGTTGTACTTTGTGTTTTGCCGATGGTTCGCTCGGGATCATCCATTATGTTGCTATCGGCCATCGGTCATTCCCGAAAGAACGGCTGGAGGTTTTTTGTGGGGGACGGGTCTTAACTCTTGATAATTTTAGAAAATTAACTGGTTGGGGATGGCCGGATTTCACAAAGATGAACTTATGGCGTCAGGATAAGGGCCAACAGGGATGTGTTGCTGCTTTTATTGAAGCAATTAACAGCGGGAAGAAGAGTCCAATCCCTTTGGAGCAGATAATAGAAGTTGCCGAAAAGACGATTGAAATGAATGAGCAGCTTTTTGTCGGTCAACGAGCCTCATAAAATCACACTGTTTGAGAGTATAAATGAAGATAGGATTGATTGATATAATAGCCGGCGCCCGTCCTAATTTTATGAAGATCGCACCCATAATCTCTGCTCTTCAGGCACGGCAAAAAGAGGGGTGTAATCTCACGTATCGGTTGGTACATACGGGACAGCACTATGATGCCAGTATGTCTGGTGATTTTTTCACCCAGTTGGGAATCCCCGAACCGGATGTCAATCTGGAGGTTGGCTCTGGTACTCAGGCGGAACAGACGGCGGCGATTATGATGCGTTATGAAAGTTTGCTGTTGGAAAAGGCCAGCGATCTCTGTTTGGTCGTTGGTGATGTTACCTCTACCATGGCCTGCTCAATTGTTGCCCAAAAGCAAGGGGTAAAGGTGGCGCATGTGGAAGCCGGGATTCGCTCTGGTGATTGGACCATGCCTGAGGAGATAAACCGGATGGTGACCGACGCCATCACAAATTATTTTTTTACAACCAGCGAGGTTGCCAACCAAAATTTGTCGAGATCAGGCGTGCCCAGGGAGAAGATATTTTTCGTCGGCAATACTATGATTGATACCTTGCTAAAGAATATGGACCAGTTGCGCGCACCATCATTTTGGAGTGAGTTAGGATTGGAGTCGGATCAGTATTTCGTCCTGACCTTGCATAGGCCTGCGAACGTTGATAATGTTGAGGCGTTTACTGACCTGCTGCAGGCGATTGGTGAAGGGACTCGCGGCCTGCCGGTCGTATTCCCGGTCCATCCTCGCACTGCAAAGACATTGAAGGGACTCCGCAATTTGCCGACAAACCTGTCGTTGGTTGAACCTCAGCCGTATCTTGAGTTCAACTATCTTGTAAAACATGCCAAGGCTGTGATTACCGATTCTGGTGGAATTACAGAAGAAACAACGGTGATGGGCGTGCCGTGTATGACCCTGCGCGATACCACCGAGCGTCCCGAGACAGTGGCGATAGGGACCAATGAGCTAATTGGTACAGACCCCTTAAAACTACGACCAGCCTTGGACAAAGTTTTTGCCGGTAAATGGAAAACGGGGAGTATCCCTGAGAAGTGGGATGGGAAGTGCGGAAAACGTATTGCCGAGATACTAGACCACATTCTTTGTAATCCTCGCTAGTGATGCCCTCTGTCATGAGGTGGTTTCATACAGTTCGACACCTCCGACCTGTGCAGATATATGGTCGTGCCTGGTTCAAATTTTATCATCCCTCTGTAGATCTCTCGCCCGCCCCCGCACTGCGCCCTCTTCTCTTTGGGTGGATTGCTCCAGTTCAGCGTCAACCAACTTTACGAGAACCTTTCGAGTTCTGTTTCCTAAACGAATTACATGGTGTTGTCAGCTCTGGGGATTGGGATGATCCCTCTATAAGCAAACTTTGGCGCTACAATTTACATTATTTTGATGATCTGAATGCTAAGGGGGCTCAGTCGCGTATTTCTTGGCATCAAAAACTGTTGCTACGCTGGGTGCAAGAGAATACCCCAGGGCAAGGAACAGGCTGGGAGCCATATCCAACCTCATTGCGCATCGTCAATTGGATAAAGTGGGCATGGGCCGGGAATGTGTTGCCGCCAGAGTGCCTGCAGAGCTTAGCAGTTCAGGTACGGTGGGTTCTCCGACGATTGGAAATTCATCTGCAGGGGAACCATCTTATTGCCAATGCGAAAGCACTAGTTTTTGCAGGCTTGTTTTTTTCTGGGCCAGAGGCGAGGAAGTGGTTGAAGAAAGGGTTAGGACTCCTGTCCCGTCAACTGCCAGAGCAGATTTTGGGAGATGGTGGGCAGTTCGAACGGAGCACCATGTACCATGCCTTAGCGCTTGAGGATATGTTAGATTTGTGCAATGCGACCGCGACGGTTTCGCAGGAGTCGATTCCAATGCGGTGGCGGGTTATGGTGGAGGGATGGAGGGAGACAGTGACGTTGATGCGACAGTGGCTCGCGCTGATGTGCCATCCGGATGGAGAAATAGGATTGTTCAACGATGCAGCATTCGGTATTGCACCTTCACAAGCAGAGTTGGAGTGTTACGCTAAACGTTTAGGCTTATCGTCACTGCCAGTCTCAAGGCAGAATGTAACTCATTTGGAAAACAGCGGTTATGTGCGTGTCCAACTTGGACCGATGACAGCCTTGCTTGATGTAGCAATTGTAGGGCCAAGGCATCTGCCCGCCCATGGTCATGCCGATACCCTGTCGTTCGAACTCTCCTTGTTTGGTCAGCGGCTGTTGGTGAATTCCGGTACTTCCTGCTATGGCGCGAGTGATGAACGTTTGAGGCAGAGAGGAACTGCTGCGCATAATACAGTAGTGATTGATGGGCAAGATTCTTCTGAGGTTTGGGGGGGATTTCGTGTCGCAAGGCGAGCTCGTCCGACAGTTTCATTAATTCAGGAAGGAGAGCGAAAGATCATTGTTGATGCGAGTCATGATGGCTACCAGCGCCTTCCTGGGGAAAATACGCACCGCCGCAGGTGGTCGTTGAGTAATGTTTCTTTAATCATTGAAGATGAAATTTTAGGCTCTTTTAGGAATGCTGAGGCGCGTTTTCACTTGCACCCACATGTGAAAAGCGATGGGCAGAAACTCCACGAGGGACAACTTGCTTTACAACTCCCACAGGGCCAAGACGTTAATATTTATGTAATGGGTGGCGCGGTGCGTTTGGATACTAGCACATGGCACCCACACTTTGGTATTTCTGAACATAACCTCTGTTTGGTTGTCACTTTCCAGTCTTCCCGTGTGAGGACAGAAATTAGCTGGTAGGTAGGGGAGTTACGTTTGAAAATATTGGTATTGAGCTTCTATTTTGAGCCAGATTTATGTGCCGGATCTTTTCGGGCAACCGCCTTAGTGAAGGCTCTTGCATCAGTGATGCCGGCAGGTTCGCATATAGATGTCGTGACCACGTTGCCAAATCGATATAGTACCTTTGTCGCAAAAGCGCCGAAAAAGGAATTCCTTCCAGGGATTACTGTCAGCAGGATTGCCTTGCCGTTGCATCAAAGCGGCATGATTGATCAATCAAGAGCCTTCCTGGCCTTTTCTCTCAAGGTTCTCCACCATATCGAGGATAGCAGTTATGACATCGTAGTGGCAACTTCTTCACGCCTCATGACAGCAGTGCTTGGGGCCTTGGTTGCCCGGAGAAAAGAGGCATTATTATATCTGGATATCAGAGATATTTTTGTTGACACGATTCAGGATGTGCTGCCAAGAAGTTTCGCTTGGGGGGGTACGGCCGTTTTCTCGAGGCTGGAACGTTGGGCTGTCCATCGTGCCACGAAGATTAATCTGGTGTCAGGGGGATTTTTCGATTATTTTACCTCTCGTTATCCTGGCTGTTCTATCTCCTGTTTTACTAACGGCATAGATGAAGATTTTATTGACGCTGCTTCTCATTTGCCCTGTCAAAGAGTGATAAAAAAGCCGTTGACAGTACTTTATGCCGGGAATATAGGGGAAGGACAGGGGCTGCATGCTATTATTCCTGAACTAGCAAAAAAAATGCTGGGTAGAGTTTTTTTTAGGATTATAGGTGATGGTGGCCGTAAGGGAGCATTAAGCAAGGCCTTAATCGCCGCAGGGGTTGACAATGTCGAGCTGCTAGCTCCCCTTAATAGAAGTGAGTTAATCACGGCATATCTCGGTGCTGATATATTGTTTCTGCACCTAAACGATTACGATTCTTTTAAGAAGGTCCTTCCGTCGAAGTTGTTCGAGTATGCGGCCATGGGAAAGCCGGTTTGGGCTGGAGTTTCTGGCTATGCGGCTGATTTTGTACAATCAGAGATTGAAAATTCGGCTGTGTTCCATCCTTGTGATGTCTCGGAAGCAGAGGAGGCGTTTTCTTCACTAAAACTGCGTGACGTGCAGCGGGCGGATTTTATTAGAAAATACAAACGAAAGAATATCATGCAGCAAATGGCAAAAGATATTGTGAATCTTATGGTTTTGAAAAAATGAAATGGGTCACCTTTGCGCATGATTGGAGATTCCTCCAAAGATATTTTTCCTCTCGTCTCATAGGTTAACGTTTCTTTGAGAGGACTGGAAACTATACAAAGAAGGTCAAGTTTGGTTGTTATTGACCGATTTCTTTTGACAAAAAAATGTAGCATTTATGAAAAACGCAATCAGTAGAATATTTTTTAACAAGTGGGCGGCTTTTGCCCATGATGTTCTTTGTGTGCCCGTTGCTCTGCTGCTGGCCTATTGGCTACGGTTTAATATGCTGGGAATTCCCCTCCCATATATCGACTCGGCCAGGATGTTGCTAACCACCGTCATGCCATTGCAGTCGGCATTGTTCTGGTTTTTTGGTTTCTATCGTGGATTTTGGCGCTTTGCTTCTTTGCCTGATCTTATTCGCATTATTCAATCTGTTGTCGTCGGTACCGTGCTTTGCGTTCTCGTTTTGATTGTTTTGTTGAGAGTGGGGCCAGTGCCTAGGTCTGTTCTTGTCCTCTATCCACTCCTGCTTATCTTTATCTTGTCTGGTTCCCGACTTCTCTATCGTTATTCAAAAGACCACCATTTCCTTCTTGAAAAAAAATCAGGTAAACGGGCGTTGATTGTTGGGGCTGGTCGGGCTGGTGACTCATTGGTTCGGGACATTCTTTTATCAAATTCTTACCAGCCCTTGGGTTTTCTTGATGATGATATCCTGAAACATGGAAGGGAAATTCGTGGGGTTAGGGTTTTGGGCAGCTTGACTGACCTGGCGACAATCGGGCAACAGTTGTCCATCGAAACCGTTCTGCTGGCCATTCCGTCAGCCCGTCGGGAATCTATCCTCAGCATGGTTAAAGAATGCTCTAGACTTGAGCTGGAGTGCAAGACCCTGCCCTCAATTTTCGAACTTACTGGCCAGCAGATTGAAACCAGGCATCTACGGAACATCACCGTGAATGATTTTTTGGGGCGACTACCGGTCAAGCTTGATATCGGAGCTATTGACGGCTATCTGGCAGGTAAGATTGTCTTGATTACTGGTGGTGGAGGTTCGATCGGCTCGGAACTTTGTCGGCAGGTCGCTAAGGCGCAGCCTAAGCGTTTGATTGTATTTGAACATGGAGAGTTTAACCTTTACAGCATTGAGCTGGAGCTTCGGAAAAAATTCCCAGACCTCGATCTGGTTGTTGTGCTCGGTGATGTGAAGACAGAGAACCGAGTGGCCTGGGCCTTCAGGAAATTCAGGCCGGAGGTCGTATTCCATGCCGCGGCCTATAAACATGTTCCTATGCTTGAGACAAATCCGGCGGAAGGTGTTTTTAATAACGTTATCGGCACCAAGATGGTCGCTGATGCTGCGGACCGTTTTGGTGTTAAGCGATTTGTATTGGTTTCCACTGATAAAGCGGTGAATCCTGCCAATGTTATGGGTACGACGAAGCGGATTGCCGAACTCTATTGCCAAAACTTGGCGCAACGATCGAAGACTAAATTTATTACGACTCGCTTTGGCAATGTGTTGGGCTCGGCCGGCTCAGTTGTCCCCCTTTTTGAAAGACAAATCAAGGAGGGCGGTCCGGTAACGGTGACTCATAAGGATATCAGCCGGTATTTCATGACCATACCAGAAGCAGTAGGACTTATTCTGCAGGCTGGTTCCATGGGGCGTGGCGGTGAGATCTACGTTTTGGAGATGGGCGATCCGGTATTGATTCGTGAGTTGGCGGAGCAGATGATTCTGCTCTCTGGTTTAAAGCTAGGCGAGGATATCAAAATCCAATATACAGGGCTTCGCCCTGGCGAGAAGCTTTTTGAAGAGGTTTTTCACGCCAAGGAGGGGCTTTTGGGGACTGAGCACCCAAAATTACAGCTTGCTCAAGCTCGACTGGTTGATTGGCAGTGGTTGACTGAAGAGATCGCTATGTTGAAAGAGGCCGCTCAAGGCAGAGACCTGGGCCGCCTCTTTACCCAAATGAAGAAAATTGTCCCGGAATATTCAGGCCCCGGTGCCTCATTGGCAGAATACTCCGACGAGATGCCAGAGCCTCGGCTACGAGTGGTGGCGTGATCAGCTTCTTTCCTTGACAAATTCAATCTTGGCCTGGGCCGGTTTCAGAGTGGCATCGGTTTCGACCACAATGCTGACTTTGTAGTCACGTTCCAGCTCTGCCAGGTCTGCCCGTTTCTTGTTTAAGAGGTATTGGCCCACTTCCATGGGCAGGTGGCAGTGGACGGTTGCGACATTCTTTCTGGTGACCCCCGTTTGGATCTGGCGCAGGAAAGCGAGGGCTTGGGTCTCTACCGAGCGGACAATGCCATGGCCTTCGCAGTACTCGCAGGTCTGGTAGTTGCCGGTTTGGATCGGGGCGCCCATTCGTTGTCTAGAGATCTCCATCAGGCCAAATTTGGAGATACGGGTGAAATCGACCTTGGCCTTGTCCCGCTTCATGCTGTTTTTGACCTTCTTTTCCACCTCTTTGATGTGGCTCATCGGCCGCATATCAATGAAGTCTACGACGATTAATCCTCCCAGATCCCGAAGGCGCAGTTGACGGGCTAATTCTTCTGCGGCCTCCATGTTGGCCAGGAAGATGGTGTCTTCAAAATTTTTATCGCGACCGGTACTTCCTGAATTGACATCAATTGAGACCAGCGCCTCGGTGGGGTTGATGACGATGGAGCCACCAGAGGGCAGTTTGACCGTGGGCCGGAAGATTTGATCGATCTGCTCTTCGATGTTATGAGAATTGAGCAGCGGTCGTGGCCCTTTGTGGAGCCTTGCCCTGGTTTTTTTGCGTTGGATGGCGGGCAACAGTGCCAGGAAGCGATCGACCTGGTCATAGGCTTCTTGGCTGTCGACAAGAATCTCCTCGATTTCGGCAGAAAAGTGGTCGCGCAAAAAGCGGTCGATAACCGACTGCTCTTTGTAGAGCAGGGCCGGGGCTGGCAGGGTCTGGGCCTTCTCTTTGATCTCCTGCCAGAGGTTAATCTGGTAACGGACATCGTTGGTCAGGGCCGCCTTGGTGATGCCATCGCTGGCGGTGCGGATAATGTAGCCGACCCCTTCTGGGATATTGCAAGACTCAAGCATCTCCCGCAACTTTTGGCGTTCTGACTCCTTGTCGATTTTCTTGGAGATACCGTGCGAATCACTGCCTGGCATGAGCACCACATAACGGCCCGGCAGGGAGAGGTAGGTGGTCAGGCTGGCACCTTTGTTGCCGGTGACGTCTTTGACTACCTCAACCATGACCTCCTGCCCTTCGGAAAGAACCTCTTTCATCTTGTGGCTTTTCCAGTGGCTATCCGGAGAGACCTCCTTGTTGTAGAACTCAGGATGGATTTCGCTGAAGGGCAAGAAACCATTTTTGCCGGTGCCTAAATCGACAAAGGCGGCTTGCAGGTTGGTCTCGATGGAGACGATTCGGCCCTTATAGATGTTGCCCTTGTGCTGTTCTCGTGACATGGTCTCGACATGAAACGATTCCAATTTGCCGTTTTCGAGCAGAGCCACCCGGCACTCTTCAGGTTCGTCGGCATTGATCAGCAATTTGATTGAACGAGGCTTGCTCTCTTCATCCGCAGAGGGGGTATCAGTCGATTCGATGATTTCCTCCTCTTTTTCGGGCTCAACTTGGCTAGTAGCCGTTGGCGTTGCCGTAGAGGCTTTCTTGCGTGGGCCTCTTTTGCGTTTGCGGCCAGTTTTTTTGACAGGAGTGCTGGCCGGAGGGTCATTGGCTGGTGCGGCCTGAGTTTCGGGGAGAGACTCCGCCGGGTTTTCGCTAACCTCCCGTTGGGCAGGACTATTGGTCAATATCGCAGTGGCGACTGGGGCCTCTGGGGCGTTATTGGCAGAATCCCCCGACTCCTGGGTTTGGACAGCGGGGGTAGATTTTTTGTTACGTGAACGCCGCGAGGACGAGCGGCGCTTCTTCTTGACTTCCGGGCTGCCTGCGGCTGTCGACGTTTCTGGAGCGAGGGCTGCTTCCGTGGTGGTTTCGTTGAAGGGACCAGCGTCCGTCGGGGCGGGGATGTCGGGCGTTGCTGCTGACAGAGGTTGCTGGCTGCTAGTCTCTTTTTTCTTCGGCGGACGACGGGTGGCGGGTTTACGGGCAGGCTTGTCCGTAACTTTGGCTGCTTGAGATTCGGTCCCTTCGGATTTGGTGTCGACGGGTGCTTTAGAGCTGTCCGTGACGGACGTGGAAGTCTCCGCTGTGATTGTGCTTTTGATGGATTTTGCCGTGGCAGGGGCTTTTTTTGCCTTTGTTGGGCGTGAGGAGGAGCGAGGCGTCTTTTTTGGATCAGTTTTGGGCGTAATTTCGGCCTCAGGCACTTGGGCCTCTGGGGTATCGGTATTCATTGGTGCTAGTCCTTAAGATGGAGTCAATTTATCTTGGTAGCCATCCCCGCTGTTTGAATAAACAAAATCCCATGAAGTTCATGCGAATTGGGGTGGTTACCGATTAGTTCTATCAGCCAACCGACACGGTGCTGCGTTTGCGTGAGTTGCAGTAACAGCAGGGACGAGCAGGTGGGCATTGATGACGTTTGCGTGAGGTGTTCTGTCTGGTCAGGAGGCGCCTGCTGGTGGGGTCGGGGAACTCCTGAGGCAGACGGTATGGGGATGAGACGGACGAAAAATCACAGTAAATTGAAGCGAAAGTAACACTGTTTGATCGTAATGTCAAGAAATGACACGCGTAAAGACTTTGCGGGGCGGGAGTTTTGCCTTGACAGAGCACCCTGCTGAGCGTAAGTTTGAGGGCGGTATTGACGGTCGTGCTGGGAGGAAAAACAGCTCTCAAGTGCTCTCTTGTCATATGCTCTTCTCTTTTGCTGTGTGAAGGCATAGTGCTTCGGGAAACGGCTTGAATCCGTTAACGAAAAAGTTCTTCCTGTGTGGAATTGAGACTTGTTAAGAGGCCCCTTACGGTAAAATTATACCCCTCTTTTTTTAAAAGGAGAGGGAAGGTCAGAAGGAAAAACATATGCGTAGTGATGCTATCAAAAAAGGTATGGAGCGAGCACCGCATCGTTCGCTGTTAAAGGCTATGGGTTATACCAATGAAGAGATCAGGCGGCCATTGATCGGCATCGCCCATGCCCATAACGAAATTATTCCCGGCCATGTTCACCTCGACAAAATTCTTGATGCCGTTAAAACGGGTGTGCGGATAGCAGGTGGAACGCCGATTGCCTTTGGCACTATCGGAGTTTGCGATGGTATTGCCATGAATCACAAGGGCATGAAGTACTCTTTAGCCAGCCGAGAGATCATCGCTGATTCGGTCGAGATCATGGCCATGGCGCACCCTTTTGATGCCTTGGTGCTGATCCCCAACTGTGATAAGGTTACCCCAGGCATGCTGATGGCGATGCTCCGGGTCAATATTCCAGCGGTTATGGTTAGCGGTGGGCCGATGCTCACCGGTCGTTTCCAAGGTCGTGATGTTCATCTGGTTAGTGTCTTTGAAGGTGTTGGTAAGGTCAGAGCCGGCAGCATGACTGAGGAGGAACTTAGTGAGCTGGAAGACCAGGCGTGCCCGAGTTGTGGGTCCTGTGCTGGAATGTTCACGGCTAACTCGATGAATTGCTTGACTGAGGCCTTGGGCCTCGGTCTGCCTGGCAACGGCACGATTCCGGCCGTGGCTTCGGCACGTATTCGCTTGGCCAAGGAGGCGGGGATGGCTGTGATGAACTTGCTTGCCAAAGATATCAGGCCACGCGACATCGCCACCCGTCAAGCCTTTGAGAACGCCATGGCGGTCGATATGGCGCTTGGCTGCTCAACCAACACCGTGCTGCATGTGCCGGCGATTGCCGGTGAGGCGGGGGTCGATCTGCCGCTTGCCACCTTTAACGAGGTCAGCGTGCGAGTGCCGCATGTCTGTAGCTTGATCCCTGGCGGTCCGCACAGTCTGCAGCAGCTTGATGAGGCCGGTGGCATTCAGGCGGTGATGAGTGAACTTTGCAATACCGAGGCTGGCTTGCATCTCGATGTCATGACCGCCACCGGACAGACCTTGGGCGAGAATCTCAGCAAGATTAAAGTGCGCGATCGTGAGATCATCAAACCGGTCAGCGCTCCCTACCATAAGGTGGGTGGGATCGCTGTACTCTATGGCAATCTGGCCCCTGACGGCGCGGTGGTTAAGCAGTCGGCAGTCAGTGACGAGATGATGGTGCATTCCGGTCCGGCCCGAGTCTATAATTCCGAGGAGGAGGCGCAAACCGCTATCATGGGAGGCCAGATCAAACCTGGTGATGTGGTGGTTATCCGCTATTGCGGCCCTAAGGGTGGGCCTGGCATGCCAGAGATGCTCTCGCCAACCTCGGCCATCATTGGCATGGGCTTAGGGAAATCGGTGGCTTTGATTACCGATGGCCGTTTTTCGGGTGGTACCCAGGGGGCCTGTATCGGGCACGTCTCCCCGGAAGCGGCGGTCGGTGGACCCATAGCCCTGGTGGAAGAGGGTGACCGCATTGTGGTTAATATTCGAGAACACGCCTTATCCCTTGATGTGCCGAAGGAGGTTTTGGCCGAGCGGCGGAAACATTGGCTGGCCCCTGCCCCGAAGATTACCACCGGGTATGCGGCGCGTTATGCAAAGATGGTCACCTCCGGCAGTACTGGTGCTGTCTTATCTTGAGTAAAGGAGAGGAGACGCTACGGACTCGGATGAGATCGATGATGAGAGTTCCCTTTTTCGGGTGCCTTGGGACTTGTTTTCTGAGCCTTTTTTGGGTGCTGATCAGTGAAGCGGCAGAGGCACCTGCGCCTCCCTCGCCTTGGCAAATTACCGCCGATAAAATATCCCGTTTTGTCAACCCGGCCAGTGTCATTGCCGAAGGCAACGTGGTACTGGTTCGTCAGGGGTTGACTTCGGCAGGGCAAATCACCAAACTTGATAACTCCCAGTCTACCAGCAAGCTCAAACCGCTTACCATCACCGGAGACTGGATTCGTCTTGATCCGGTTGCCAATCAGGTCAAGGTGCGTGGACACGCTGTCCTTGATTCGGAGGAGGAGCATATCACGGCTGACCTTGTTGATCTGGATACGGAGAAACAGATTGGTCATCTGCAGCACGCCACCATCTACTTTCCAAAGCGTAGTCTCTACCTTGCCGGTGAGCAGGTCGAAAAAACCGGTGATCTCACCTACCACCTCGAGAATGGCTGGGTGACCAAATGCGATCCGATCAATGGACAGGCCCCACCCTGGAGCTTCGGTTGGGGGCGAGCTGACATTACCCAGGAAGGCTTCGCTCATTTCACGCATGCCACCTTCCGGGTCAGAGATGTGCCGGTGGTCTATTCTCCCTATGTTGCTTTTCCCACTAATACGAAACGAAAGACGGGTGTGTTGTTGCCAGAGCTCTCTGCCGGCAGTCGTGATGGGGCCGGTATCTTGGTGCCGCTCTTTGTCAATATATCACCAAGCGTTGATTTGACCCTTTATGGAGGGGGGCTCTCGGAACGTGGCCCGGTTGCGGGCAGCGAGTTTCGCTATGTCAGGGATGAGGTTTCCAAGGGAATTGTTCAGCTCAATCTGTTAAATGACTCTCTTGCCGATGATGCCAGCAATGATTTCAAGTCGGACGGCATCTATCGCACCCAAACCGATCGCTATTGGCTGCGAGGTAAGGTCGATCATGATTTTGGTAATCAGGTGAATGGAAAAATCGATGTCGATGTAGTGTCCGATCAAGACTACCTTGAGGAGTACACCAGCGGCCTGCTTGGCTACACGGAAAGTTCTGAGATGTTTGCCAAGGAGTTTGGCCGTGGTTTCGATGCTAAATCGACTCATACTCGCTCCAACAGTGCACAGCTCACTAAATTGTGGCAAACAATGACCATGGGCGGAGAGGTGCGAACCATCAATGATCCGAGTGCGGTTTCGGCCTTCGATCATCCCTGGTCGTTGCCCAGCCTCACCTTTTCAGGCGGCAAGCCGCTCGCAGCACGGACCGCATCTTCCCAACATGGTCTGAACGCATTGGCGGCAGCAACTGACCTTACATGGGACTCCAGCTATGTCTACTACTGGCGGGAAGAGGGGTTGGGCGGCCAGCGACTTGACCTGCATCCAATCCTGAAAGCGCCACTGCCGTTTAGCCCCTATCTGGAGACCAGCGCCGAGGTTGGTATGCGGCAGACGATGGTCCAGTTAAATGAGAGGGGTGCGACGACAGGTTATGACGAGAGTGTGCAGAGTCGGACGCTGACCGGAGGAAGGCTTGCCACATCCACCATTTTTATGCGAGATTTCGATCTGGAAGGCAATTGGCTCAGGCATTTGACCCACATGGTTCGGCCGGGTGTGGACTACACCTATGCCCCGGTTCCAGATCCAGTAGACACCCCATTTTTGGATCGGGTCGAGGACCAGAACCTGTTGACCTATGGCATCAGCAACGACTTTGAGGTGGAGGGAGCCTCTGGTTCCGCTTGGAAGATGGGCTATTTCCGATTGAGCCAAGCCTATGATATCAATGAGGCGCGACGTGATCTGGAGGCGAATGACAGGAGACGGGAATGGACGAATATTGCCTTTAAGTCGTGGTTGCAGCCAATCCAGAAGTTGAGATTTTTGTACGAGACAACGATCGATATTTACGGCGAGAAGGGGGCAAACCATCGGGTAGGAGCCCGATACGCCACTGCGAGGGGTGATAATTTTGTTGTTGAGCAGCGCTATGATTCTGCTCGGCTGATCAATCAGCTCAATCTTCGCTTTGCCGTGCATTTGTCTCGCACCCTGCAAGCCCAAGCGATTATTAACCACTCGCTGCAAATCGATGAGACATCGGACACATCACTGCGTCTGCTGTATACCCCCGCCTGCTGGGGGTTAGCCTTGCAGGCCACCACTACCCCCGATGATGCCTATCGGGTTACCCTCCTGTTCAGCCTGGAGGGGGTGGGGAATATCCTTGGCCTTAGCCAAGAGCTCTCTTCAAGTGGCGGCTTGGGAGGTGTTACCCCATGATCTGCGCTCCGTTCCTTTCGATACGTTACTGAGTCCTGTCACTGACTTTCATGCACTACGATATCTTTAATGGCGATGCGGATGGTATCTGCGCACTGCATCAATTACGTTTGGCCGAGCCGCAGCCAGAGGCGGAACTGGTCACCGGGGTAAAGCGCGATATCTCCTTGCTTGCCCGCTTGCAGCGACGAGCCGGGGGAGGCGATACGCTGACAGTGCTCGATATCTCGATGGACTCGAATAAGGCGGCATTGACCGATCTCCTGGCGCAAGGCTGTCGTGTTTTTTATGCCGATCACCACTTTGCGGGCGATCTGCCACCGGCCCCTGGACTAACGGCTCATATTGACCCCAATCCAGACACTTGCACTTCGCTGATTATCGATCGTCTGTTGGAAGGACGCTATCGGCATTGGGCAATAGTGGCGGCCTTTGGCGATAACCTGCATGCTACTGCGCAGCAGCTGGCAGCCGAAATGCATCTCGATAGTGCGCAGACGGCCATGCTTCGTGAATTAGGTGAACTGTTGAACTATAACGGCTATGGGGAGACGGTTGAGGATCTGCATTTTTCTCCAGACGTGCTCTATCAGGCGCTGCATCCCTATGCCAATCCACTTGATTTTTTCCATGACTCCAGGGAGTTGGCAGCCTTGCGATCAGGGTTCGCTGCCGACATGAACGCTGCTCATGCCCATCAACCAATCCTTGAAGAGGCCTGTGGCAGGATCTATCGCTTCCCGGCCCAGGCGTGGAGCCGTCGTGTTGCTGGGGTTTTTAGCAATGAAAAGGCCAGAGAACGTCCGGACTTGGCTCATGCCCTGGTGGTTGATACTGGCAGCGATACCGTCATGGTCAGTGTTCGTGCTCCACTTGCGAAGAAACGCGGTGCCGATACGTTGTGCCGTGCCTTTCCGACGGGTGGAGGGCGTGCTGCCGCTGCGGGCATCAACGCTTTGCCAAATGATCTGTTACAGGAATTTATGAAGCAATTTTTCGCAACCTTTGCAGGGTGATGACGAATGACAAAAGATAGAGACACCCGAATATGTGCTAAGCGCTCCCTCTTTGTGCTGTGTTTTGGTGCTTTGGCCGTTGTCATGGGGAGCGTTGTTCCGGTTGTGGCTGCCTTCAAGGAGGGGACTGCGCCGTTGGCTGCTGATTTGGTCGAGGATGGGCAGACGATTGATCTGTCAAGCGATCGTTACCTTGCGTTATTTGCGGAACTTCGTGAAAAGCATGGCTTCGCTCAAGAAGATCTTTTGCGGCTGTTCTATGGGGTCAGCATCCAAAAGAGGGTGCTGGAGTTGATGGACCGTCAGACCGAGGCCCTGCCGTATTACAAGTACTACCCACTTTTTATTAAAGATGCAGTGATTGCTGAGGGACGTGCGCTCCTGCAGGAGCATAAGGTTCTACTCGACGGCATTGAAAAAGAGATTGGCGTGGATAGGGAGATTGTGGTCGCCATCTGGGGGATTGAGTCCAAATTTGGGAATCATAAAGGGGCCTTTAGTATGTTTAAGACCTTGAATACCATGTTTGATGCCTATCCCCGACGGCGTGAGTTTTACCGTCAGCAGCTTGTCGAATATCTCGTGCTTTGTAAGGAGAATGGTGTTGATCCGCTGAGCATTAACGGTTCCTACGGCGGGGCCTTTGGCCAGACGCAGTTCATCCCTTCAAGCTTTCGGCAATATGCGGTGGATTTTGATCATGACGGCAAGCGGGATGTTTGGGAGTCGGTGCCGGATATCCTGGCCAGCATCGCCAATTATCTGCGCAGTTTTGGCTGGGTCCAGGGAGCGCCGATTACGGCGGAACTGGGCACGACGCTCAAAGACCAGCGTTTGGTTGATGCCTATGCCAAAGGAAGGAAAGCGCTAATTCCCTGGCTTGATGTCAAGAAACTTCAGCAAGTCCCTATGCCGGAGGCCTCAGACGATAAAAAGGTCAGTATTGTCGGTCTCGAACTGGAGGACGGTGGTACACGGTACGTGGCAGGATATCCGAACTTCCAGGCGATCACAAAATGGAATAACTCCAATCGGTATGCCATGGCGGTGACGGAACTGGCGGCGAAGTTCAAGGAGGCGAACTGATTAGCTCGGTGATGCGGGGCCTATTTGATCAAACGGCGGCGGAGTAGAACAGCAGCCAGCCACGATGCCCCAGCGGCCAGCAGAACAAGAATCACAATTTGCATAAGCCAGCCAGATTTCACGGTGCCATAGCAAAACATTCTCGCCAAGTCGACAACCGGTGTCAGCGGCATGATTTTCACTACTGTCATGGTGGCACGGGGCAGATTCTCAACGGCAAAGAAAATGCCAGAGAACAAGAAGAGTGGAGTGATAATTAACGAAACGAAATAATTAAAAAAATCGTAATTTGTCGCCAAGGCAGTCATGATCAGACCCAAAGCGGCAAACAGTATTCCGGCCACAAAGAGCAGCGGCGGTAGACAGGCCACCCACGGTGAAGGCCACAGGCCGAAGAGTGGCATCACTGCAATCATGACCAACCCTGACAGCAATCCCTTCAAAGCCCCCCACAGCACCTCTCCGAAGGCCAACTCCTCGACCGTAATCGGTGTCATCAAAATTCCCTCGAAGGTACTTTGCGTCGAAAGACGAGTGTAGGAACCATAGGTAGCCTCAAAGGAGGCACTGTACATCACGGCAGAACAGGCAAGTCCCGGGGCGATGAACTGCAGATAGGTCAAACCGGCGATGGTTTCAATTTGCTGGCCAAGGCCCAAGCCAAAGGCGAGCAGAAAAAGAAGCGGTTGGCCAAGGTTTCCAACCAGGCTGGGGATTTTGTATTTCCACCAGACTCGGGCGTTTCGTTGGACGACCCGGAACATATTTTTGGCTGACACGGAGAGTATCTTATTCATGTTCTTGCCTTAAGATTCATGGATGGTTCGCCCGGTAAGCTTTATGAACAAATCCTCAAGATTAGCCGGGCGGCGTAGCCACTGACTGCAGGGCCTGATTGCCCGGTCAAGTTCAGCGCAATCCTTGTCGGTATAGATGTAAATTCCGTCAGGCGTTCGTTCTGAGCGAGCCTGGCAATCTGATGCGACCGTTTGCAGGAGTAGCGCCTCTTCATCCGAGCAGATCACCTCGAAGACATCGAGACCGACCAGTTCACTCACCATCTGTTTCGGCTCGCCTTGGGCCACCACCTGCCCCTGATCCATGACCAGAATTCGATCGCTCAAGCGTGCCACTTCGTCCATGTAGTGGCTGGTGAGCATCATCGTCACCCCTTGTTCTTTCAGCGTTTTCAGGCGTTGCCAGATCAGGTGTCGGGCTTGCGGGTCTAGACCGACTGTGGGTTCGTCCAAGATGAGGAGCTGAGGCTGATGCATCATGGCGCGGGCCAGGAGCAGGCGGCGTCGTTGGCCGCCGGAGAGTTGCCTGATGTACTCATGACGGCGATTGTCGAGAGCAAAAAACTGCAGAAGTTCAGTGGCGCGAACTCCTGCCTTATGGCGCGGCATTTGGTAGTAGGAGGCGTAGGTCAGGAGGTTTTCGAAGACGGTGAGGTCGGTATCCAGGTTGTCGTTTTGCGGGATGACGCCGATCTGGCGTTTGATTGCCTTCAGCTGGGCGGGAATCTTTTCTCCAAAGACCAAAAGTTCCCCAGCGCTTTTTTCGACCAGCCCCAGGATCATCTGGATGGTTGTGGTCTTGCCCGCGCCGTTTGGCCCTAAAAAGCCGAAGCACTCGCCTTGCTGGATGGAAAAGCTGATCCCCTTGACCGCCTGTCGGTTGCCAAAGGACTTGGCGAGTTCTTTGGCTTCAACAATGATTGAGGGTTGGTTGTTTTTGTTCAAATTCAGAGGGGTATCCTTTGCTGATAGGCCTGCCAGAGCGTTAAGGAACTATATTGTTCGCTTCCGCATGTGGCAGATCCAGATAAGTGGGGCAGGGGAACGGTCGAAATCGAAGTGGCCGCGAGTGAGGGAGATGATTTCAAAAAAAGGCTCCACCGCCTCGATGATCTGGCTGGCAGAGAGTTGTGGCGGGCCTTCGCGATCTCCCCGGTCTTCATCCTTGTTACCGATGAGGGACAGCCATTGGCCGTTGTCTTCCAAAATATCAGCCACTCTGGACGCAAAGCGGTGCCACACAGCAGGGACTTCAAAGGTATGGAAGCAGCCCCGGTCAAAGGCAAAGGTGAAGGGCGCACCCGGCGGGGGGGATTGCATGAAATCACCCTGATAAAAGGTGCATCTGACCTTGGCTTGTTCGGCTTTGGCCCGGGCCTGATCGAGGGCGATCTCTGATAGATCGCACCCTGTGACCCGGAACCCCTGCCCGGCCAGCCAGATGCAATTGTCGCCGGTACCGCAGCCCAAATCGATGGCCGCACCAACCGGTACCGGGAGTCCAGAGACAAAATCGATCAGGTTGTGGTCCGGCCGGTTGATCTCCCAGGGGGTGTCGTTCTCCTGGTATCGTTCGACAAAGGATTTTTTTTTGGTCATGTGGGGTTCCTGCGAAAAACGGTGAGATATCTTCAGGGCGCTATTTCACGGCAGCCAGTTTAATTTCGAAGGTCAAGCTCTGACCTGCCAGGGGGTGGTTGCCATCAATGGTGACTTGATTGCCCTCGATCTTGTCGATTCTTCCCTCCACCTGACTGCCATCGGCGCGGCTAAAAGCCAGTTCAACCCCTTGCTGTAGATCGGTCCCGGACGGCAACTCCTCAATCGGCACGGTCCAGATCAGCTCCCGATCTTTCAACCCATAGGCCTCTGACGGCTTAAATGTCGCAGTCTTGGTCTGGCCCAGATCCATGCCGACCAGGGCGCTATCAAAGCCCTTGATTACCTTGCCCTTGCCCACCACAAACTCCAGTGGGGTTTTGCCGATATTGGATTCAAAGACTGTTCCGTCTTTCAGCTTGCAGGTGTAGTAGACTTTGACTTTGCTACCTTTTTTTACGTGGGCCATGAGGGTGTCCTTGAGTGCCTGATATCTTTTGAGTAGGCCATCGATTGCATGTTTATTTAGCCTATTTGAGAACATAGGATTACGAACTGTTAGATCCCCAGGGAGCATAGCATAATTTTGTGAGCCTATCAATTAGCGCGTAAAAAATCGGCAAGGATTTGTACGGCCTTTTCGGCCCGGAGGCGTCCCTTCGGGCTCAACTCAGTCCCGAAGTCAAAAAAATCGCCAAGAACAGTGCAGAAAAAAGCCTCAATCATTTCTCCGTAGAGTTGTTCGTACATGCGGATTAAATCCGCCGGTGTCAGATGATGGGTGGAAGGGGGGATTGCTCGCTCTGATCGACCAACTTTTTCGAAGATGATTGCTTCTCCCTTAGCTGCGGCATCGATAAAAAGAAGGCGGGAAAAGGAATGAAACTCCTCCAGGAGATCGAGAGAGAGTTGGTGCTGGGTTTGAACGACTACGCCGGAGAGATGGAGGGCTGAGAGTTGCTCCGCGATCCAAATTCCGGCGTTGTCGTCTGTTCTGATGGTGTTGCCGAAGCCAATAACCAGGGTGTTGCTCACCGCCACACTTCATCCAGTAATTCGTTGTCTGGTCCTACCATTTGCACATGCATCGGCATTTGGCCTGAGGCATGGGTGGAGCAGGAGAGGCAGGGGTCGTAGCAGCGGATGCCTGCTTCGACCCGGTTGAGCATGCCCTCGGTCACTTTGCCTTTGCTGCCGTCGATAAAGTGGGCTGCAATCTGTTTGACGGTTCGGTTCATGGCGATATTGTTTTGCGCCGTGGCGATAATCAGGTTCACCTTTTGCAGCACCCCATCGCCGTCTACCGTGTACTGGTGAAAGAGGACTCCGCGTGGTGCTTCGGTGCAGCCGACGCCATCAAGTCGGTTGACACCGGCAGTGGCGCGGGTGTGTGTTCCTGTAATTGTCGGGTCGCACAGGAGCAGTTCTATCTTTTCGACAGCAAAGAGGATCTCGATCAAGCGGGCGTAGTGATAATAGAATGAATTGTTGGCAACACCGACACTGCCGCCCAAGGATTTGAACAGCTTGCGTTCGGCTTCTGCCAACGGTGTTTCGATATAGTCGCAGATGTTGACTCGCGCCAGAGGCCCTACGCGATACATGCCGCCTGGATAATCTAATGGTTTGTAGTAGGGGAATTTCATGTATGACCACGGCTCTGCAGCCTCCCCGAAGTAGTCAGAGTAGTGGCGCGGGTCGAGATGATCGGCGATGGTGTTGCCGTTGCCGTCTTGGATGCGTAGTCCGCCATCATAGTACTCCAGGCCACCGTCCTTGCTTACCAAGCCGACCATCAGGGTGCGGAAATTGCCAAATTCGGGGATCTCCTTGGCAAATTTCAGGTGGATTTTCTTGAGCACCTCAAGGGCGAGCAGGGTTGTCTCCTTGGCCTCTGGGATACCGGACAGAATGTAATCTCGCTTTTCAGGTTCGAGAGGGTCTCTTACCCCGCCTGGTACTGCCAAAGTCGAATGGACTCGCCTGCCGCCAAGAATTTGAATGATCTCTTGACCAAATTTACGCAGACGAATGCCGCGTCTGGCGAACTCTTTGTCTGCCTCCATCAGGCCGAAGACATTGCGTTTGGCCGGATCCGAATCGAAGCCGAGGATGAAATCGGGGGACGATAGGTGGAAAAAACTCAAAGCGTGAGATTGCAGCCACTGGGCAAGTGTCCCCAGGCGACGAAGTTTTTCTGCCGTCTCCGGGATTGAAACGGCCAAAATCTCATCGCCCGCCTTCGAGGCAGTCAGCATGTGGCTGGCCGGGCAGATGCCGCAGGTACGGGAAGTGATGCCGGGCATCTCCCAGAGCAGGCGGCCTTCGCAAAACTTTTCGAAGCCCCTGAATTCATTAACATGGAAACGCGCGTCCAAGACATCACCGTTGTCGTCCAGTTGGATGGTGATCTTGGCATGCCCTTCGATACGGGTGACGGGGGATATGGTGAGTAGTTTTGGCATATTGCCTTCTTGTCCTTTGTGAGAGTTACCCAAATCGTAAGTAGGCAGAGGGAAGCACTGGGGTTCGTCCCGCCAGCAGTTCAGTCACAGCAAGCCAGATCTCCTCTGCCGATGGTGGACAACCATGCAGGAAGAGATCGACGGGAATTACCTCGTGCAGAGGCAAGGCCTTTTTCATCAGGGTGGCGATGATTTCGTACGCGTTTGGCACCTTTGGATTGCGGTCCGTCAATTCAATGTACGCCCGGCGTTCGATCTCGTCGACCGTAAAGCGATTGCGCATGGCGGAGACATTGCCCGTACTGGCGCAATCGCCGAAGGCAATGACAATGCGGGAATTTTTCCGGATGGTGTGGGCCAGCTCCTCGTTTTCGGAGTTGGTGACGGCGCCTTCGACCAGTGTCACATCGACATTCTGTGGGAAATCCTTGACATCTGCGATGGGTGAGTAGACCAGGTCGATCTTGTCGGCCAGTTCGAACAGGCCCTCGTCGATGTCGAGAAAAGACATGTGGCAGCCGGAACAGCCGCTCAGCCATGCCGTTGCAACTCTAGGCTTAGTCATAATTTCTTCCTTGTTTCTCTATTCACCCTTGGCGACCCATTCCTTTTTGTTACGGGCCGTGACGATGTATTTCAGGAAATCTTCTCCCTTATGCATCTCCGACACGCCGACTCCTCTCTCAATCAAGGCACCGGTTGGGCATACTCGGACGCACTTGCCGCACGAGGTGCAGGCCTCCGACTCGCCCCAGGGTTGATTCATGCCTGAGATAATCGTGCAGCCAAGGCCGCGCCCGGCAATGTCCCAGACATGGGCACCTTCGACTTCGTGGCAGACGCGGACACAGCGGTTGCAGAGCACACAGCGGTTCCGGTCGATGGCGTAGCTTTTGTGGCTGGCATCGAGCGATTTTCCTGGGAATAGATACGGAAAGCGAACGTGGGTCAACCCAACCTCCGAGGCGAGATCCTGGAGTTCGCACGAACTGTTGACAACACAGACAGCGCAGTGGTGGTTGCCTTCGGAGATCATCATCTCGACGATCATGCGTCGGTAGCGTTGTAGTTTTTCGGTGTTGGTGTGAATGACCATGCCCTCCGCTGGCACAGTCGTACAGGCTGGCTGCAATTTGGGCGATCCTTCAATCTCGACCAGGCAGAGACGGCAGGCACCGATTGGCGATAGCCCGTCTAAGTGGCAGAGCGTCGGGATGTTGACCCCATGTTCACGGGCAATTGTGAGAATGGTGTCGTTGGCATCGGCGCTGTATTGTTCCCCATCCAGGGTAAGCGTTATGTTTGGCATAGTCGGTACCTTATTGGCCGGGTTCTTTCTGAGTGGACGGGATGAAACCCTCTGCATTGCGGAGTAGTGAGGTGTACTCTTCCTCAAAGAAACGCATGGTCGAGAGTACTGGGTTTGGTGCGGACTGGCCAAGGCCGCAGAGGCTGGTCTCCTTCACCATCAGGCAGAGATCCTTCAGGAGCTCGTAGTCGTCGGTGGTCGCTTCTCCCTTCGAAATCTTATTCAGCAGGCCGTGGATGTGCTTGGTGCCAACCCGGCAGGGGACGCATTTGCCGCACGACTCATCAACGCAAAACTCCATAAAATATTTGGCGACATCAACCATGCTAGAGGTGGAGTCCATGACGATCAGTCCACCACTGCCCATGATCGAACCGACTGTGGCCAGGGACTCGTAATCAACCGGCAGGTCAAGGTGCTCCTTCGGGATACAACCTCCGGACGGGCCACCAGTTTGCGCGGCTTTGAATTCGGTACCATCGGAGGTGCCGCCGCCAATGTCGAAGATGATTTCCCGCAACGGGATCCCCATCGGCACTTCGATGAGGCCGGTATTTTTGATCTTGCCCGCCAGGGCAAAGACCTTGGTGCCGGTGCTTTTGGCGGTGCCGATGGAGGAGAACCAGGCACTGCCCCGATTGATGATCGGCGCGATATTGGCAAAGGTTTCAACGTTATTGATTGACGTCGGCATTCCCCACAAGCCCTTTTCGGGTGGATAGGGTGGGCGTGGAGTCGGGCGACCGCGGCGCCCCATCAGCGACCGGAGGAGTGCGGTCTCCTCTCCGCATACGTAAGCGCCAGCCCCGATGCGTAAATCAATGCGGAAATTGAATCGAGTATCGAGAATGCTGCTGCCGAGCAGGCCGTTTTTTTCAGCCTGTTTGATGGCGAGATGCAGGCGTTCGATGGCCAGCGGATACTCGGCGCGGATGTAAATGTAGCCCTGATTTGCCCCAACGGCGTAGCCCGCCACCGCCATCCCTTCCAAGACCCGGTGCGGATCGCCTTCCAGCACCGAGCGATCCATAAAGGCACCTGGATCACCTTCATCGGCATTGCAGACGATGTATTTCTGGGGAGCAGTCCCTTTGAGGACGAGAGCCCACTTTAATCCTGTCAAATAGCCCGCCCCGCCTCGACCGCGCAGGCCACTCTTGCGAACCTCTTCAACCACTTCCCCTGGAGTCATTTCGGTCAATACCTTGGCCAGCGCTTCATAGCCGCCCTGGGCGATATATTCGTTGATGCTTTCGGCATTGATGCGGCCAAGGTTTTCCAGCACGATCTTCACTTGTGAGGCAAAGAATGGGCCTGTCGTCTCGACCTCGTTCTCTTTTATTTTCTTGCCCTGAGCAATATGCTCCACGACGATGCGTCTGGCAACGGTTGCGTCGACGCGCTGGTACAAGGTTTTGTCAGACTGCACAAAAACCATGGGACCCTCGCCGCACATGCCAAGGCAGCCGGTGCCGATGACTTCGCAACTTTGAGAGAGCCCTTTTTCTGTTAAGGTTTCGAGCAGCACGTCCTTGACGGACTCGCCGCTGCTGGGCACGCATCCGGCCGAAGAGCAGTAGAGGATTCGATGCCTAAACGTCGCTTGGCGCTGATTCTCTTGATCGCTGAGTTCGCGAAGTTCTTCCAGGTTCATGCGGGGGCCTCGTCGGACGTGTTTTGCCACTGATCGATGCGCTCAAGCAGCTCGGCGGTGGTCATTTTTCCTTCGACATTGTTATCCAATATGGCAACAGGTGCCAGGCCGCAGGAGCCGATGCAGCGTGCCGACATCAGGGAGATCTTGCCGTCCGCGGTTGTTTCTCCCAACTTGCAGCCGCATTTGTGTTCGACAGCTTTCTGGACTTCCGATGAACCTTTAACGTAACAGGCGGTTCCGGTGCACAGGACCAGGGAGTGTTCGCCCTGCGGCTTCAGACGAAAGAAATGATAGAAGGTGGCGACGCCGTAAACTCGGCTGAAGGGAACCTTCAGCGCCCGTGCCACATAGATCAAAAGGTCCTGTTCGAGGTAGCCGAAAATGCCCTGCGCAACGTGCAATATTTCGATCAGCGCATCCCCATTCGATTGGTGCTTTTTGATTGCCCGGTCAATCAGCGTAAAACGCTTGTCGCCACTGGGGTGGGATGGGGTTTCCTGTTTCTGTGTCTCGGCGGCCATAGGTGATACCTTGTCGGAGGGGAGAGGGTTCTGCAGCTCAAGGATGAGAGAAAGATCGTATCTAAAAGCTTAGGTGGGGGGAGTGCGCAGGTCAAGGAAATTTTTTTGAAGTATCGATTCTTCTTATTTGCTGCTTTCTTGCTGGTGATTATGCGCATCCCGTGTGATATCGCAAGGCAAAAAAAACAAGGGCTTAGTAGTAAAAAAGTAATTGTTATCAAGGTGATATGGTGAAGTTGGTATCGATGGCAATCGAAGGCTATGAGGGTATTTTTTTTATTTTTGTCTGCACTCACAACTCTTGACAAAGTCATATCGTTATAATATATGACAATAATGATGCAAAATGAAACGACATGGTTGCACAATAAAACGGTCGATCGATTTAACCAGGAGAAGCTCTATCTGCAGCTTACCCGGATATTTCTCGACCAGATTCTTTCGGGGCATTGGGAGATCGATAGTCAGATCCCGACGGAGGCCGAACTGTGCCAGCAGTATGGAGTGAGCAAGATTACCGTCCGCCAGGCAATCAAGAATTTGGCTGGTGATGGCTATCTTTTGAAAATCCAGGGTAAAGGGACTTTTGTAAAAAGCAGCGATCAGACTCATGGTTTTGCCATGAAGACTCGATTTACCGACAACATGTTTGGAAAGGAGGTGCAAGTGAAGCGAGAGGTGGTGACCCGTGGCGTTCAGTCTGCTGAAAGCCCGGCTCGCGGATACCTTAAGACCCAGGAGGATATTTACTGCATTGTCAGCCAGCGAGTTGTGGAGGGACAACCTATCTCGATGGAAGAGTCGTATATCCCTGTTTCGATGCTGCCAGGCGCAAGTGATCTCGATTTTACCGAGCGTTCACTGCTTGCCACACTCCAGGAACGTGGAACAAAAAAGATTGGCAAGATTATTCAGACAGTTGAAATAGCAGCCGTGCATGGCCAGAACGCCAGACATCTTGGCGTGACAGAGGGTGTGCCGGGGCTGGTGATTCATCGCCTGTTTCTAGGTTCAGATGAGACCCCTGTTGCCTACACCAAATTTTCCGGAAGAAGCGACCGCTATCAATTCCAAACAGAATTTGAGCGGATCAGATAGAATTTACCTTAAGGAGGAAGTGACACAATGAAAACCCATCGCCCGAAATTGCTTGCGCTGTTTGCAAGTCTTATCGCTATCACCATTATCGCAGGGTTTGCCTGCGCCAACGACCCGGCTGCGGCGGCGGCGGTTGTTGGTAGCGGATCATCGGCTATGCCATGGTGGGGTTGGCCACTCTTGTTGTTCATCGTGACGTTTATCATGGGGATCATCGCTGTTCTCGGCGGCGTCGGTGGAGGCGTCCTCTTCGTGCCGATCATTGGCGGATTTTTCCCCTTCCATATTGACTTCGTCAGAGGGGCAGGTTTGCTCGTCGCCTTGGCTGGAGCCCTGGCTGCAGGGCCCGGCCTTTTGAAAAAGGGCATGGCTGATCTGCGGCTCGCCATGCCGGTTGCCCTCATCGCATCTGCCTGTGCCATCGTCGGTGCCATGATCGGCTTGGCGTTGCCGGCAAACATCATCAATATAGCGCTGGGCACGACCATCCTCGGCATTGTCGTGATCATGCTGATCGCCAAAAAATCGGAATTCCCGGAAGTCAAACAGGCCGATGCCCTCTCTACCGCCTTGCGGATCAGTGGTATTTACCACGAGCCAAGCAGCGGCAAGGACATCAACTGGCAGATCCATCGTACCCCACAGGGGCTGGCCACCTTTATCATCATCGGTGTCATGGCCGGCATGTTCGGTCTGGGGGCCGGTTGGGCCAACGTTCCGGTGCTTAACTTAATGATGGGGGCACCGCTTAAGGTGTCGGTTGCCACCAGTAAGTTTCTGCTGTCGATCACCGATACCTCCGCAGCTTGGATCTACATCAACAAGGGTGCGGTGTTGCCGATGATGGTGGCTCCGTCGCTGATCGGCATCATGTTGGGCTCGATCGTTGGTGTTCGGCTGTTGGCGAAAGCCAAGCCGGTTGTCATCCGAAGGGTTGTTATCGGAATATTACTGTTCTCAGGCGCCAGGGCTTTATTGAAGGGCCTGGCCATTTGGAATTAAGGGGGGAATCATTATGACTAAGTATACTGTGACAGAAGAGCAGATCGCCTATGCCAAGATTTTGGACCTGGGGATGAAGGTGGGGCTTCTCACGCTGGTTATCTCTTTCGGGCTCTATGTTTTCGGGGTTTTAGAACCGCACGTGCCGTTGAAGGATCTGCCCAACTACTGGAAATTGCCGGTTCACGACTACCTCGTGCAGACAAAAATAGGTCAGGGATGGTCGTGGTTGTACATGCTGAACAAAGGCGATTTTTTAAACTTTATCGGTATCGCCTTTCTGGCTGGCGTCAGCATTGTCTGTTATCTGAGAATTATCCCGATGCTGTTCCGCAAGGGCGACACCATCTACGCCTTTTTGGCAATCGCCGAAGTTACCGTCCTGGTGTTGGCAGCCTCCGGTCTTCTGAAGGCAGGCGGGCACTGATTACTCTTTTTCCGATGTTGATCGAGGGGCAAGAGAACCTTTCTTGCCCCTTTTTGATTGAGTAATTCAGCATGTCTGCGAGATACGGCAGGGGATGCTTAGTTGGTAGGGCCAGTCAAATGGCCAGGCACTATCGCCACCTATAATCTATGAAAATCAAGAATAAATTATTGGTTGGATTTGGCTTTTACACTCTGTTGGCGGTGGCCATGGGCTGTTTTATGTACCTTGAGCTGCACACGATTATCTCAAGGCTGGCCTATGTGAAGTCTGCTGATGATATTGTGAACAACGCTCTTGAGACCAGGCGCTATGAAAAGAATCTGCTGCTTTTCAACGATAAGGGCGCCATCAATGAGTTGGACCACTACATTACCCTGTTACGAAAAAATATTGGGGTATTAAAGAAGGAGATAGTCAAGAAGATAGGAGCGCAAGAATTTGCAAAACTTTCTGGGCAGATTGACGAATATGAGCAGAGTATCCATGCGATAGCCAGGAATCCGGCGGATAAAGGGCTGATCGAAAAAGTCAGAATCATCGCCAGAGAGATACAGGCAACGATTGATGCTGTGGCTGGAGGGGAGAGGGCGTCCATCGATTACCTGTTGGCACACCTGAATCGGTCGATGATCCTGCTTCTCTTCACGATAGCCGCTTTCATCATTGCTGGCGCGATTATCAATATGAAGCTGGCCGCCAGCATATCCAATCCGATCCGCGATCTCGAAGAGGCCACCAAGAGGGTAGGTGGCGGGGATCTTTCCTGGAGGAGTGAGTTGACAGGGAGGGATGAGATCGCCTCTCTGGGAATGTCGTTTAATCGGATGCAGGAAAGATTGTCTGCTGCCAGGCAATCACTTGAACTGGCGATCACGGAGTTGCATGAGAAGCAGGAGCAGCTTTTGGAGTCTGAGAAATTGGCCTCGCTGGGCAGGATCGCAGCAGGGGTTGCACATGAAATCAATAACCCGCTGGCGATAGTAAATGAAAAGGCAGGCTTGATGCAGGATATCATCGGCATCTCGGATGAGTTCCAGAACAAAGACAAGTTCATGAGTCTGATTCAGGGCATTGTTGCCAGTGTCGACAGGTGTCGTGCGATTACCCATCACCTGTTGGGGTATGCCCGACCGACCGAATCCGTTATGGAAACCATGAGTCTGAATGATGTTCTTGCCGACGTGAAGGGCTTTCTCCATAAGGAGTTAGAGGACAAGCGCATTGCCATGGAAACGAATTTTCCGGTCGATCTCCCCCAGATAAGGAGCGATAAAGGTCAGCTTGAACAGGTAGTTTTAAATATTGTGAGGAACGCGATTGAGGCGGTGAGCGAAGGTGGTCATATCAACATTTCATCGGGCATGAAAGATAGCAAAACAGCCCTGATCTCCATAGCGGACGATGGACCTGGAATCCCACAAGACAAGGTCAAGCATCTCTTTGAGCCTTTCTTTACGACCAAAGGCAAGAAGGGGACTGGGCTCGGACTCTTCGTTTCGTATGGGATTGTGAAAAAGTTGGGGGGCATGATAACGGCAGAGAGTAAATCTGGTCGAGGGACAACCTTTACGATTCAAATTCCGGTGGATTTTAGGCAATGACAGAAGTTCCTCAGGAGAGAACACGTGTTTTGATTGTCGATGACGAGGTCGAGTTTGCCTCGACGCTTGCCGAGAGATTGCAACTGCGGGGGTATGACGTAACCGCGGTGTATTGTGTCGAAGATGCCTTTAATGCTATCAGGCAGTCGCCACCGGACGTCTTGTTGCTTGATCTTATAATGCCCGGCACGAGTGGCATGGAGGCGTTGATGACCGTTAAGAGTGCTGCTCCGGAAATCTTTGTTGTACTATTGACTGGGCATCTGGACATTGAAAAAGAGCTTGAAGGAATGGGTCTTGAGAATTGTAATTTTATCATGAAGCCTGTCGATATCTCTAAACTGATCACGATGATCGATGGGGCAACGCGAGAGATGCCAAGCGAAAAGCGATTGGAGGCGTCATGAATTTGGATGAAGGGTCACTTGTCAGGATCAACCAGCTGAAATTCATAGGAAAGATCCTGTCGGTGTATACCCATGACCTGAATAACCAACTGGGAACTATTAAAGAAGCAGCTGGGCTGATGGAAGATATTATCGAGCATGGTAACGCTAAGAATACCAGGGTTCAAGAAGAACTTGCCAAACCTCTGCACTCAATTGATCGCCGGGTCGGGGCCGCCGCATTCTTGACCAATACCCTGAGCGTCTTTGGCCGTGGGATGGCAGGAGAGACAAGTTCTCTTAATCTCAAAGACAGTGTTGGGGAACTTCTCGTATTAGTAAAAAGGATGGCAGCTCAAAGGCGGGTCGAATTTGTCACGGATTTTCAGCACGATATCCCTGCTGTGACTGCCGACCCTATAATGTTCCAATTTTTGCTGTTCTGTCTCATGGAAGAGCACTTGATGGGACTCAAAGCCAAAGGTCGCCTGATTTTCAAGATTACGCGTGCTGGAAAGGTCTTATCGGTCGTGATCCTCCCAGAGGGGGAAGTGGATTCAGTTGAAGAAAAGCGGACCTTTCCTGAGGGGATGGCGCAATTGATTGCGAAAACTCATGGTTTCAGCATAGCCGTCAAGAGTCGTGAGAGTTGCATCATGTTTCATGTGTAATTCAAGCTGCATGCCGTTAGGAAAGATATCGTCAGGATACGGGGTAATCGAGCAGTTAGGGGAACTTAAATTATTTTAAAGGGAGATTTTTTATGAGTAAGAAGGAGATAAAAGTCCTTTTGGTGGATGATGAGGTTGAGTTTGTCGATACGCTTGGCCAAAGATTGAAGATGCGTGGCTTGAAGGTCGATATCGTCTATGATGGTGAGCAGGCCTTGTCCTTTGTCAAGAAGACAGCGCCCGATGTCATTGTTTTGGATCTTAAAATGCCGGGTTTGGACGGCATGGAGGTGCTTCGAGAGGTCAAGAAGTTGAAGCCTGATGTTCAGGTTATTATTCTGACCGGGCACGGTACGGATAAGGATGATGAGCAGGCTAGGAAGCTCGGCGGGTTTGATTTTATTCGGAAGCCAGCGGACATAGACCTTCTGGTGGTCAAAATAAAAGAGGCGTTTTCTGAAAAAATTGAACGTGCGATGACGGCTATTACCTTTGCCGAGGCAGGGGTTTTTGAGACGGCGGAGAGAATAATCAAGAAAGATGAATAGGGCCCTCCCGGTCACAGACCAGGAATCAGCCCGATTTCTGAGAAGGTCGCATGATTTGACGCCTTCGCTAGCTCGGTTGTGATGTGGTTGGGTTCCGTCCCGCGTTTTGTTCGCAAGTCGTTTGAGCAAGGGGTGGGGCCCAACCATCTGCCGATCCTTCACCCTCCTCCCTGATTTGAGTTCACCTGTCCTGGTATCCCTCCGCACTTTTCAAGCTCAATCTCGCGCTTCACTGTTGTCGGAACCAAAAAGAAACAGTCTCTCACTTGCCGTTACCCTAAAAGGCTTACCAGCATCCGAGTGCCGACGATCAGGAGCATCAAGGCGAAAACTCTTTTCAGCTTTGCCACTGGCAGGCTGTGTGCCAGGCGGACACCGAGCGGGGCAGTGAGCATGCTGGTGGAGACGATGCCAAGGAGTGCCGGCAGATAGACGTATCCCAGTGAGTAGGATGGGAGGCCTTGGGCCGACAAGCTGTTGGCGATATAGCCTATAGCGCCGGCAACGGCGATGGGGAAGCCGATGGCGGCTGAGGTGCCGATAGCATGGTGTAGGGCCAGGTTACACCAGACCATGAAGGGGACGGAGAGCGTGCCGCCACCGATTCCCACCAGGCTAGAGATTACACCGATCCCTCCACCAACCCCAAACATGGCGACCTGTCCGGGGAACTCCCGCGAGGGGGCGGGCTTCTTGTCAAGGAGCATCTGCAAGGCGACGAAGTAGAGGAATGCAACAAAAAAACCTTTCAGGAAGGTGCTTGGCAATCGCGAGGCCAGGCAGGTGCCGAGAAATGTCCCGACCAGGATGCCGGGCACGATGCGGCGTACGATATCCCAGCGTACCGCTCCGCGCTTATGGTGGGCGCGGAAGCTTGAGATCGAGGTGAAGATGATGCTGGACATGGAGGTGGCAAGCGCAATGTGCATGATGAACTCAGGCGGGATCATTTGTCTGTTTAAGCAAAATACGAGCATGGGTACGATCACTAAGCCCCCGCCAATGCCGAGCAGTCCGGCCAGGATGCCGGCCACCAGACCAACGCCGATATAGGTGAGAAGAATAAGGGTCATGGAGTATTCCTGTTGTAATCCGTTTTTGAGGTTTGAGGAGGGTTAAGAAAAAGTTACGGCCGACAGTGACTTTCATCATTCTCGATGGTCGGGTGGCGAAAGAAAAACAGCCCAACAACAATGAAGAGAACAGTCGCCGCTGCCCAAAAAGAGCGGCCATAGCCCAAGGAAGAGGCGATAACCCCGGAGAGCAGGGGCCCTGTGGTGTGACCAATATCCATGATCGAACCCAGCAGTCCCATGGCCGAACCGCGGGCCTGCTGGCTGCTCAAGTCGGCAATGAGGGCCGAGGTGGCGGAGGTGACGATGGAAAGGCATAAGCCGAAGGCAATGCTCAACAGCAGTAGGGGGAAGAAGGAGGAGAAGAGGGAAAAGGCACCGATGCAAGCTGCACCGAGTACCCCTCCGGCAACGATCTGTGGTCGTCTCCCGTGGCGGTCTGAAAATTTTCCCATGATCGGTTTGCTGAGGGCGAGGACAATGATCTGGCCGGAGAGAAAGATTCCTGCCTGGGCGGCGCTCATGCCATGCTGCAAAGCATAAAGGGGCAAAAAGGTCTCGAAGGTCCCATAGGCGAAAAGGATGGCGGCTTCCATGAAACAGGTAATCAAAATTGTCCGGTTTTGGATGACGCTTGTAAAGACTCGAAAGGTCTCGTTCCAGGTTTGCCTGGATGCTGCCGTCTCTTCGGGAACTGGCAGCATGAAAGCCAGGAGTAACGTGAGCAGTCCTGCCCCCCCGCAGACGCTATAGACGACATGATAGCCAGACGATGAATTGGCGCTGAACAGGCTAAGGATGCCACCGCCAACGATCGGGGCCATGAACCTTCCGGCAAGGGTCGCGGTCGAGAACCAGCCTAACTTTTCACCTCGTTCTTTGCTGGAGAGACTGGAGACGAGGGCCATGGCCACTGGCAGGAAAATTGCCGTGGCGAAGCCGTGATAGAATCTGACCAACCCCAGTTGCCAGATGTTTGTCACGAAGAAATAGCCAAACGGCGCGGTGGCAAAGAGAAGAGACGCGATGACAATCATCCGCTTCTGGCCGAACCTGTCCGCCAGTACGCCGGCCGGGACACTGAATACGACACCGGCAAAGGCTGAGATAGAGGCGACAAAGCCTACGCCGGTCGGGCCAGCGCCCAGATGGGCGGCAAAGAGTGGCAGTACCGGACTCTTGGAGATGGTGGAGCTGAAGATTGCAAGGAGCCCGGTGGCGCAGAGAAAGATAAAAGGACTTGGCTTCATAGAGTTTCGAGACGAGAAGAGAGGAGAGGAGAGGAGAGGAGAAAGGGGTGTTCGGGGCACACCCAATAGCTAACCCTGCAACATGAACCATAGGAATCTGAGATGCTTGGCGCTATATAAATCGAAATGGCTTGAGTATCAAGCTGTTGTAATTGTCGGTTGGCCAGCGTTGGTCAAATGTGGTATACGTAATGTGGCATGAAAATACACTGGCCGTGATGATGACCGGAGACTATCGGTCAATTATTCTTCCTTTACTCCCCCAAAACATCCCCTTGGTGAAACCACAAACAAATATTTCTCAAGCAGCATCCTCCGACGGTGTCGACCAAGAGCGGCCCGACTGCGCGGAAGAGCGGTTGCAACGACTGAGTCGCCTTAACGAGCAAATTGTCAACAGTGTTGGTGAGGGGATCATCGTCTATGGCCCCGATCTGCGTTATTTGGCCTGGAATCCTACGATGGAGAGGATCAGCGGCAAGAAGGCCTCTGATGTCCTGGGTCGTCATCCCCTGGAGGTATTTCCTCACCTGCAGGATGTCGGCGTTATCGATCGGCTGGAGAGGACATTGCGGGGCGAGGTGTGCCCGCCTCTTGAGTTTCACGCCCTGACCGTCTCCGGGATCGATGCCTGGTCCTCTGATTCCTGCTCGCCACTGTACAACGACAAGGGCGAAATCATTGGCGTCATTGGTATCGTCCGAGATATAACTGCCAACCGTAAGGGGGAAGAGGCCCTTCGAAAGAGTAGAGAGAAGTTCCGGACCCTCTATGATCAGACCCCCATCATGCTTCATTCCATTGACCGCTTTGGGGATTTGATCGATGTTAACAGCTATTGGTTGAAGACCATGGGCTATGAGCGAAGCGAGGTGCTGGGCCACAAGGTTATCGACTTTTACAGCGAAAGCTCGCGCCAGTACGCTTTAGAAATTATTCAGCCCGCCTTCTTTCGTGATGGTTTTTGCAAGAATGTTCCGTACCAGTTTGTCAAGAAGAACGGCGAATTGCTTGATGTCCTCTTGTCGGCCAGCAGCGAGCAGGATGCGGAGGGCAATGTTGTCCGTTCCCGGGCGGTGATCGAGAATATCACCGAGCGCAAACGGTCAGAGGAGCACCTGCGTCAAAGAGAGCAGCTTATCCGGAGCATCCTCGATAATGTTGATGAAGGGTTCGTCCTTCTCGACCGGGAGTATCGGGTTTTGTCGGCCAATAGGTCGTATTGCCGGCAGAATAAAGCTGGAGATCAGGACGTTATTGGCAGATACTGTTACGAGGTTGCTCGCCAGTACAGCCGCCCGTGTTATGAGTACGGCGAGGGTTGTGTCATTCGGCACGTTTTTGAGACCGGCAAGCCTTTCCAGTCCGTCCATACCCAAGAGGATTCTCAAGGAGAGACCCGGCATGTTGAGACCCGAGGGTTTCCGCTGTTTGATGCCGCAGGCCAGCTGACCTCCGCCATCAAGGTCATTCATGACGTGACCGACCACTACCGATTGGAGGCCGAACAGATCAAAACCGAGAAGCTTGAGGCCATCGGTGCCTTGGCGGGGGGTATTGCCCACGACTTCAACAACCTGTTGCAGGGGGTGTTCGGTTATCTCAGCATGGCGAGGCTTGCGATCGATAATAAGGACGAGGCACTCGCCGCCCTCGAGCAGGCAGAAAAGGCCCTTGGCCTGTCGATCAAACTGACCATGCAGCTTCTGACCTTCTCAAAAGGCGGCAAGCCGGTGAAAAACCGGGCCGACATCCGCCAGGTCATCGAAAACTCGGCCAAGTTTGCCTTGAGCGGTTCGAAGTGCGGGTGGCATCTGCGGATGGCTGAAGACTTGTGGCAGGCCGAGGTAGACGAAGGCCAGATCGGTCAAGTTATCCAGAATATCGTTCTGAATGGCGTGCAGGCAATGGACGAGGGAGGGAGGATCGAGATTTCGGCCGACAATTTCCAGGCCCCTGGTCGAGACCTGCCTCCTGAACTGGCGGCAGGGGAGTATATCCGGATCATGATCAGCGATAATGGCCCTGGCATCCCCTCTCACCTGCTTGGAAAAATATTTGATCCCTACTTTACAACCAAGGCCGAAGGCAGCGGTCTCGGCCTTGCCACCTCCTACTCCATTATCAGCAAGCACGACGGGTTGATCGATGTTCACTCCGAGACGGGACGGGGCACAACCTTCTTTGTGTATCTTCCTGCAATGCGTGGGGAGGGCCGTGGAGCACTCTCTGCGACGGCAGCCTGTGTCGATGAAGCCGTTACTCAGAAATCAGGGAAGATCCTGGTCATGGACGACGATCAAGTCATCCGCGATTTGGCGGTATTGATGATCAAGGCGCTCGGTCACGAGGTAGAGTCTGCCGAGCATGGAGAGGAGGCTATCAGGAGATATCGCCTGGCCATGGAGGCTGGCAAGCCTTTTGATGTGGTCGTTCTCGACCTAACTATTCGTGGTGGCATGGGTGGTTTCGACACCGTCCGCCACCTCCAGGAGATCGATCCAAAGGTTAAGGCCGTAGTATCGAGCGGCTACTCCGATGGAAACACTCTCGCCGAATACAAGCAATTAGGCTTTGCGGCCTGTCTGCATAAACCCTATTCGCTCGCGGAGCTTAAGGGAGCGCTTAAAACCCTTGTCTGAAAAAGGCGAAAGGCGCCAGACAAACCATCCAACCCCACCCCCCGGCTTGCCGCACCCGCCTTCTATTCCCCCAGAAGTCCTTCCCCTCAACAAAAGTTCAGTTACTGGATATACCCTTGTTCGGCAAGATAGAGCAGGATCTCCTGCGCCCCTTCGGCCGGGGTGATCTGACTTGTATCGATGGTTAGTTCCGGGTTCGAGGGGGGGATGTAGGGGTCGTTGACCCCGGTGACGCCCTTTACCAGACCGGCTCGGGCCTTGGCGTAGAGTCCTTTCCTGTCGCGTTGTTCGCAGACCTCGATCGGTGTGGAGACGTAGACCTCGATGTAGCCGCCGCAACGGCTGATCAGCTCACGATTGGCCTGGCGCGATTCCTCGTAGGGCGCGATGGGGGCGCAGAGAGCGATGCCGCCGTTTTTAGTGATTTCGCTGGCCACAAAGCCGATGCGGGTGATGTTGAGATTGCGGTGTTCTTTTGAGAAATTGAGCTCGGAGGAGAGGTTCTTGCGGACAATATCGCCGTCCAGCAGGGTGACCGGGCGATCCCGCATCTCCATGAACTTCACCATCAGGACTTTGGCCAAGGTCGATTTGCCGGAGCCGGAGAGGCCGGTAATAAAGACCGTGAAGCCCTGCTTGGTGCGGGGCGGAAAGGCGCGTTGCAGCTCTGCCACTACCTCTGGGTAGGAGAACCACTCCGGGATGGTGAGGTTCTGCTCCAGGCGTCGTCTCAGCTCGGCCGACGAAATGGTTTTGATGGTCAGTTCGGGTCCAGCCTTCTCTTTGAGAAGGTATTGTGCCTTGTCCTCGGCGTAGACCATCTCCCGTAACGGCACCATGATGATGCCGGTTTCTTCCTCATATTGTCGGACCAGCTCTTGAGCGGCGTGGGCTGGATAAAAAAGATCGCGGCTCTGTTGACAGGCAAAGGGGTCGCCGTGACCCTCGGCCACTAGAAAGTGGCTACAGCCGAAATTCTTCTTGATGATGGCCTGCCAGAGAGCCTCCCTGGGGCCGGCCCAGCGGTTGGCCATGGCAATCAGGCAGAGCAGGGCCATGTTGTTTGGGAATTTCTTGACGATCTCCTCATAGCAACGGACATGTGTGTAGTGGTCGATATTGCCGGGGTGATCGAGGCCGACTACCGGCTGCAGGAGGATAGTGGCGTTGGCCTCGCGGGCGGCGTTTAGGACCATCTCACGATGGGCGCAGTGCAGGTACTCATCGGTATGAAAACCCATAACTCGACGCCAGCCGTTCTGGGTAAAGCGGCGGGAGGTTTCGGCCGGAGTGAGGCGGATCTCTTTAAAGTCGTAGTGGATGGGCAGGTGTAAGCCTTCCAGGCTGCCACCGATATACCAGTCGCCGGTTTGCTGCAGGAGATGTCTGACGCCGGGGTGGGCGGTAGGGTCATCGGTGCCGTAGACGGCCAGGGCCTCTCGTTGTTTGTCCGGCTGCCAGATATCTTCGATTTCGAGGACGGCAAGCATGAAGCCCTCTTCATCGTTCAGCGCGATTTTCTGCCCCGTGCGTAAGGATTGGGCACACTTTGTGGAAACATCGAGGCAGATGGGGATAGGCCAGACGGTGTTGTCGGCCAAGCGGAGACTCTCGACAACAGAGTTATAGTCATCCTGGTTGAGATAGCCTTTCAGGGGGTAGAAGGCTCGGTTCAAGAGGAGCTCGAGGTCGCAGAGCTGCCGCTTGTTCAGGTCGATATAGGGGTAGGTAAGTGCCTCTTTTTTAAGATCTTCCGCCCGTCGGAAATGGACGAGCAGGCTTTCTGAGTATCCCAGCATAGGCGGCCTTTTACGGGAAGGGGAAGAAATGTTTGCTTACTGCCGTCGGCACGAATTTTTTACTCGTCCGGGCAAAAGATTTTTTTCATGGTGGCCATCAGCTCGATGATGCGGTTGTCTGCGATCTTGTTGAAAATAAAATTGGCGTCTTTCCTGAAGCTGATGATTCCCTTGCTCCGCAAAATGGTAAGGTGCTGCGAGACATTGGCATTGGTGGTTTTGACTTCATCCCGGAGTTCACCGACGGTCATCTCTTTGTCTTGCAGGAGGCAGAGGATTTTCAAGCGCAGGGGATGGGCCATGGTTTTCAGCAGACTGGCAACGTTTTCTACATCGTGATCGTTCATGATTTTGTTGTCGAGGTCAAAAGGTTGTTATATCGGCCAGAGAAAAAACGACAAGCACGAGATTGCGGTGGTGCCTTCCCGGTGTGAAGCCTGAAGCAGGTACAGTTAATCCGATCGGAGTCTTTTTACCATAAAAAAATAAGGGAATGCAGAGACAACAGAGAGAATGGTTTACTCGTAGCGAGCGATAGTGACATGTTCGCGGCATCCTTGCATTTCCTGTGAAGGGGGTTTAGTTGACCAACTCCCGTACCGGCACCAAGGTGATCTCTTGGCGCAGGCGGGTTTGGGCGGTGCGTAGGGCCTCAAGCGTTGCCGGGTAGGGATGACCTATTGCGATGGCGCTCCCGTGTTTGCGGGCCAGGGCAATGGCCTTGCCGATTTGGGCCTGGATTTTGGTTGGCTCTTGAATGTTGTCCAAAAAGATATCCCGTTTGGCGGTCTTGACCCCGAGGTCACGGGCGATGGAGTAGCCGACGCTGTTGGTGGCAGTTTGGCTGTCGACGAAGAAAAGGCTTTTTGCCTTGATTGTGGAGAGGAACACCCGCATGGCGACCGGATTTTCGGAAAATTTGGATCCCATATGGTTATTGATACCGATGGCCCGGTAGGGGGTGTCGAGATCCTGGTTGATTGTCTCTTGTATCTCCTCTTTTGACATGGAAAGGAGGAGTGAGCCAGGGCCTGTGTGCCATTTGGGGTCGCTCGCCTCCATGGGGAGATGGAGGAGGATGTCATGGCCCCGGGCCTTTGCCATGCTGGCTAGGTGATTGGCATGGGGGGTATGTGGTAGAATTGAAAAACTGAGCGGTAGGTCGAGAGCGATGATCTGTTCGGCGACGGTCTTGGTATTACCGATGTCGTCAATGATAATGGCGAGTCGAGGGTTGCTGAGGGGTGTGGGCTGAGGCTCGGCGGTGGCGTCTTCCTTTGGGGCAGGTTCTGGTGGAGGTGAGGGCGGGGGCGTTGCCACCCTGCTTGCTTCTGGGGTGTGAACCGTGGCCGTTTGGGCCGGTGGCTGGGCGGGGCTCGATTTTGACGGGGCTACTGTGAGTGCTGGGCCGGGCCGCAGGAAGAGAAAATAGAAGGTTGCCGCAAGGCTGAGCACGACCAAGATGATCAGCAGGGTTGAAATGATAAAGCAACCGTTGGTGGACTTTATTTTTTTAGCTGACTTCTTTGAGGGTGTTTTACGAGAGGCCATGGCGTGAATCAAATTTGTTGGGAAGGAGAAGCTGAAATCACCCTTGGCGGGCGAGGACATAGCCGGCTAAGGCCGTCATGATCTCCTGCTCTTTATTTCGGGGGAAAATGGTTAAGGCGGTGAGTGCCTCGCGAACGAGACCTTTGGCCTTGTCGCGGGCCGCTTCGAAGCCGCAGGCCTTTTCGATCAGTTGGTGGGCGTGGGGCAAGTTCTTTTGTCGTTCTTCTGCAGTGTTGTCGAGCAGGTTCGTTAAGATGGTCTTGTCGTGCGGACAGGCCTGCTCCAAAGCGATGATGAGAGGCAGGGTCATTTTGCCCTCCTGGAAATCGTTTCCGATAGCCTTGCCGGTTTTTTGAGGATCTCCCTGGTAGTCAAGCAGATCGTCGACAATCTGGAAAGTGAGGCCCAGATTACGGCCAAAGGTGTGGAGCGCCTGCTGTTCGGCAAGGCTTGCGCCAGCAAAGAGGGCTCCGGTAGTGGTAGCGGCGGCAATGAGGGCGGCAGTTTTGCCTTCCAGAACTTCGAAGTAGCGGCGTTCTGAGGTCTCTTGTGTCTCGGCGTTGTCGATTTGCAGGAATTCGGACTCTACCATGGCCTCGGTGGCTGATCCTATGACCGACAGGCACTCTGCGCCGCCAATGGTGCCGGCCAAAAGCATCGCCCTGGCGTGCAAAAAATCTCCCGCAAGAATGACATGACTGTTGCCCCAGAGGCGGTTAGCTGTTGGGCGTCCCCGTCGGCTGTCCGCACGATCAATGACATCGTCATGTAAGAGGCTTGCGGCGTGGAGGTATTCGAAGCTGAGCGCCAAGCGATAGAGATTGGTTGTCATCTCCGGGGCGATATCCTTTCCCTGGTTCTGCCAACACAGGCGTGCTGCCAAAATGGTCAGCAGGGGGCGCACCCTTTTGCCGCCGGTAAAAATGGCGTATTCAAGCACCTCCCGCAGGCGGGGACTCTCGACAAGCGCCAAGTCGTGGCGCATGGCCTGATCAATTTTGACGGTTTCAGGTGCAAGCAGGGAGATAAGTTCACTCTGGTTCACTCTTCGCTCTCCATAAAGAAATGAGTGGCTTCGTCAATGTTTCTGATAATTGGGCTGGGCGGTAGGCTTTTCAGGAAGAGGCGGCCGTAGCCCTTGGTGTAGAGGCGAATATCCATGATGGCCAGCAGGCCGCGATCGTTTTTGGCACGCATCAGGCGGCCCAAGCCTTGACGAAGGGAGAGGATGGCTCGTGGCACCTGGAAATCGTAAAAAGGGTTGCCTTTCTCCTCTTTGATCCGATTGATGCGTGCCATGATAACAGGATCGCTGGGGACTTCAAAGGGAAGTTTATCGATAATGACACAACTCAGGCTCTCGCCGGGGACGTTCACTCCCTCCCAGAAGCTGGCGACGGCGAGCAGCACCGAGTCGGTCATTTCGCGGAAGGTTTCAAGTAGAGAGGCCTTGGGCGCATCGCCCTGCATCAAAAGAGGGTGGTTGAGTTTGTCATCCAAAAACTCGTGCATTTGTCGCATGGCGCTGATGCTGGTGAAGAGCAAGAGTGCCCGCCCCCGGGAAGCGGCAAGGATCGCCAGTGTTTGACGCTGGATCGCGGATGCGTAGGTTGCGGCGTTTGGTTCAGGGAAGCCTTGAGCCGGGATATAGAGCCGGCTGCGGCGGGCATAGTCGAAAGGGGTGGGCAGGCTCATGGATTCGGTATCCGAGGGCAGCCCCAATCGTTTGAACATGTAGCTGAAACTACCGCCTGTGGTCAGTGTGGCAGAGGTGAAGACGATACTTGCTACCTGGCTGTAGAGGTGTTTTTGCAGGGCCTGGGCAATTTCGATTGGGGAGGCGGATAGGCTGATGGTCTTCTCCCGGCGTTCGGCCCAGTAGACAAAGGCGTGGTCAAGGTCGGTGGTGGTTTTGGCTAAGCAGTCCTGCAACTCCTGGCAACGGCGGCGCGGGCCGTCCCAGTAATCGCTGCCGAGTGCGGTGCTGTTGAGCTGCTGACGGAGGTTGGTGATGGCTTGATCAAGACGGCTGACCTCAACTCCCCACTCCTTGATGTTGTCGATCAGTTCCGGCAGGGGGAAGCGGCCCTTCTGACGAGGAAAGATGAGGGCGAATTCCGCTGCTTGGCTGGCCAAGGCGCGGGCGATCTGGATGGTTGCGAGCCTGGCCTCTTTCTTGAGATGCTCTTGAGCCATGGTCTCGATGTCTTTGACCAAGTCGAGGAGTTGGTAGTGGCTGAAGGTGGTGCCAAAATAGCTGGTCGCGACATTTTCCAAGTGGTGCGCTTCATCAAAAATGACGGACTGGTAGCGGGGCAGGACTTCGGCGTGACCGAAACGGCGGATCGCTAAGTCGGAGAAAAAGAGGTGGTGATTGACAATCAGGAGTTGGGCGGTGGCGGCTTTTTTACGCAGGCGGTTGATGAAGCAGTTGGCGTTTTCCGGGCAGGTGTTACCCAAGCATTTGCTGGTTGAGGTAGAGACCTGCTCCCAGAGGGGAGAGTTGTCGGCCAGCCAGGTCAGTTCGGCCCGGTCTCCGCTATGGGTCTCTCCCAGCCAGTCATGCAGGAGTTCAATTTCATGACTTTGCGCGAAGAGCTGCATCTGCGGTGCCGAGAGAAACTGTTGGCAACGGTGCAGACAGGCGTAGTTCTGACGCCCTTTGACGCAGATGGCCTTGAGGTCCGGTTTGATGTGCTGCCGAATAAAGGGGATCTCTTTTTTGAGGATCTGCTCCTGAAGATTCAAGGTGCCGGTTGAAATGACCACTTTCTGGCCGCTCAGCAGTGCTGGTACCAGGTAGGCAAGGGTCTTGCCGATGCCTGTTTCGGCCTCCGCCACCAGCATCTGTGCCGTAGACAGGAGGTCTGTGTCGGCAATGGCCAAGGTGTGGAGAACGGCATTCGCCATGTTGATTTGGCTGGCCCGCATTTCATAGCCGGGTAGCTTTTGGGCAAGTATACCGTGTTCTCCAAAGATCTCGTCGATGGGTGTTGGCATGGGCAACGTGGAGAGGATAGACGTCAAAAAATGGTGTGTTGAGACTGCACGGTGATCGCAATTCAAGTGAGCTTGGGCGCTGAACAGGATGGGATCTTGAGGCTCATTCGCGTAAACGACGCCATCATACGTGATTTGTCTGGATGAGGCAATCGACTTGACAAGAAAAATTGACTAGTGATAGAGTAGGGCTATGAGAGTTGTTTTCTGCTAAATTTTTATCAGGGAGGGAGAGCCATGCTGAACGACGTGAAGAAAATCTTGGTGCCGGTCGATTTTTCAGATAATTCGCAGAAGGTTTTCGGTGAGGCTACCACCGTTGCCCAGAAATTTGGTGCTGAATTGGTCTGCATTTTTGTGGTGCAGAGTTTTGAGGACTACTCAGGCTTTTTTGTGCCGCATATGCCTGTGATCCAGTTTCAGGAAGAGATGCAGGTCAGTGCAGAAAAGAAAATGGCAGATTTTTTAGAAGAAAATTTGCCGTCTGGCCTGGCTGCTAGCAGCAAGATCGTGGTCGGAGATGTCGGTGAGGCGATTGTGGCCTTTGCGGCGCAGGAGAAAATCGATATGATCGTCATGGGCACTCATGGCTATAAGGGCTTGGAACGGGTGCTGTTCGGCAGTGTTGCCGAGCAGGTGGTCAAAACCGCTTCGTGTCCAGTGTTGACGGTGAATCCCTGCCGTTAAGTTCTCTGGAGGATATGCTGGGGTTTCTGTGGCCAGTGCAACCTCAGCGAAGGGGTTGGACGACGGCGACCAGACCATGGGGTAAGGGTGATTCCCCTGATTCTGGCAGTGTCACTTTGGCAATTTTCGCAAAAAGCTTGGCCAGGGAGAAGGGAAGGAGGTAGATGTCCAGCGTGGTGGAGGGCACCCCCTGCCAGGCAGGCATTTTTTTGGAATTGGCGTTCAGCTTTTCCCGAATGGACTCGCTGTTACCAAAAACGCCAGTGTTTGCTGCTTCTTTCAGGCCTAAGGCCAGCGTAGCAAGACAAACGGACATCTCTTGCCGCCAAGCCTGACGCTGTTGGAGATACTCTGCTGCTGGAAGGTCCATGATGGCCTGGCCTGGCAGCGGCAGGCGCAGGAGCCGATTTGGTTTTTCCTGTATCTGTGAAGAGGTGTGTTCGGCCAAGATAGCAAAGGTGTCTGGGGTTGTGCTGAGCAGCCAATGTCTTGGCATCTTGGTGTCGGCGAGAAAGAGATGAATCCAGGCGCGCAGACGTTTTTCAAGGGTGTCATCTCTTTGTTGTCGATCACTTTGGTGAAAGGCCAGCAGTTCGATATTTTCGTCATCCTCCTCGTCACCTTCCTCTTCGGTCAAGCCATGTAGCATGAGCTGTCTTTGGCCGTCAATTACGGCGAGTTCCCGCGCAATTTCCTGTTCTTCCTGATCACGGACTTCGGCAAGTGCCAGCAGAAGTTTTGCCTGCAGCAGGGCTTCGTGCTGGGCGTTATTAGCGTGAGTCTCTTCGGAGAGACGGCCTATCAGTCTCCAAACGCTCTCCTCATCCAAGGCACTGCTATGGGCAGAGAGGGAGGAGAGGCTCCCGCCGGAGTACTCGCCACGATTTTTGGTCATGTCGCGCAGGAGTTTTGTGAAATTTGGCAGGGCCTCGCCAAAAGGGACAGGGGCATAGTGACGCAAAAAATCGCAAAATTCTTTTGGTAGCCGGGCAGGAATCTCTTCCGTTGCCGAGTACAAAAAAATGGTTTCAAAATAAAGTAGCAGTTGACGGAATGATCCTTCTTGGGGGATAGTATCTGGCAGAATTAAGGTAGAAAAATTTAGCGGCATGGTGAGTGTTAATTGGTATGAAAGAGAGAAGTAATGTATGGCCCCTGCTCTTGTTGGCGGGGGTCTATATCCTATGCAGTCTGCGCTATTTTCCGGGGAATGTCCTCAAAACAGCGGTGGAAACCGTACTGCAGATTGTAACCATCGCCCCGATCCCTGGTGGGGCAACCCTGGTGTTGGTCAGTTTTCTTCAGAGAAGCGCTGGCGACAAGATGCCTTGGGATCGCATGGTACGGATCTATCTGACCCTTGGCATCATGGTGGAAATCCTTTTTGGGGTTCATGATTACCTTGGTAACGGGTGAACCGGTTTCTGGCTGTTAGCTGTTACTGGTAGAACTTTGCTACTTGCCCTTGATCAACGAGTTTGGTGGGTGATAGCCAGAGGGTGCTGTGGTGTTCGGCATCAGCATTGTCTTTCTACCCAGGAGAGTACCGGGATTGGTGACCGAATTGCATCCGGTTTGCACCTCATCAGCCATGATAGCCCCCAATTTTTTTAAGCCGCTGGAGATGATGCCTGTCGAGGTTCGGATCGGCACTGCGCCACCAGTGAAGCGCAGGTTGGCCAATTTGGTGCCAGCCCCGAGGTTGACGGCGTTACCTAAGATGCTGTCGCCCAGGTAAGCGAAGTGGCCAGCCTTGGCGTCATTGAAGAAAATGGAGTGCTTGACCTCGGTAACATGGCCTATTACACAGCGTTTTCCTGTTAGGCAGTAGCCACGTAGATAGGCCCCTTGGCGGATTTCGGTGCAGTCACCGATGATGGCGGGAGATTTGATCAAGGCACCTGCTTCAATGAAAACGCCTGTGCCTATGGCGAGCTGCTCGCCGCTTAGGATAGCCCCGGCCATTAGCACTGAGGCCCCGAGCAAGATCTCTCCGTCGCGGTGGACGGTTAGTTTTCCCTTGGTGGCATCGGCGAGTTTCAGGGTGAGGCCTTTGGCAGGAAAGAGTTCTCCATTGTAAAGCACCAAGGTCTCAGGGAGTGGTTGGTCGAGCGGGAGAGAGGTGCCAAAGGAGGGATAGGCGTATGTATCCATATACGATTTCAAGCCTTTCAGCGTTTCCCAAACCGGCCCTTGGCTCAAGAGGGTTGGGTGGTTGAAATCACTCAGGTCAAAGAAGGCAGCGGTGGTTAGCATGAGGGTTGACAACAGAAGGTAAGGGTTAACGGCGCAGGGTGACGGCATATGAAGCCGACAAACTGTAGCCTTCCTGTTTGATTTATTCAAGAAAATTTGTCATGGTCGCTGTATTCCTGGAGGCCCTCTAGTTGGTTGCTCAATGGCCAGATCGCTATTTCATTTTCTCTGTATCGGGCGCTGTTGACTTCGCTGGAGATGATGTTTAGTGTGGCCGCAGATTTTTTCTTTTACCCGCTGACTGTTCGGCCAGATGGAGTTGGGTGGGGTCAAGGGCTGATTAGGTTTTATGATGCGTCACCAAAATAATGTATCGGAGGTTTTATAGTGGAATTTAACGATTCGCTGACCACAGGGATGAGCGACTTTTTTGATATCGAGGGGCAGGAGATTCCAGGTGAACTGCCGATGATGGCGGTGCGCGATGTGGTGGTTTTCAGCTACATGATCATTCCGCTCTTTGTGGGTCGGGCCGCGTCGGTTTCTGCGATCAACGATGCGATGATGAAGGATAAACTTCTGCTTTTGGTTACCCAAAAAGATGCCTCTTTGGATGAACCCACGGCGGATGATCTGTTTCGGGTCGGCATGGTGTGTATGGTGATGCGGACGCTGAAATTACCGGATGGCAGATTGAAGGTGCTGGTGCAGGCCTTAAGCAAGGCTAAGGTTGAGGAGATCACTCAGCAAGAGCCTCACCTGATCGCCAAAATCACCGTGGTTAAGGATGAAGAGCTCAGTCCGGTTCCGGTCGAGGTTGAGGCCTTGATGCGTACCGCCCGCGAAAATACTGAAAAGATCCTCTCCCTGAAAGGGATCATGTCCTCTGACCTGATGGTCATCCTGAATAACATCGAGGAACCGGGCCGCTTGGCTGATCTGGTGGTCTCCAATTTGCGCTTGAAGACGAGTGAGTCGCAGTCCGTGCTCGAGACATTTGACCCGGTTGCCCGCTTGAAAAAGGTCTCAGAGTTCCTACGCAAGGAGCTTGAGGTCTCCACCTTGCAGGCCCAGATTGAGTCGGTGGCGCGCGAGGAGATGGGCAAGAGCCAGCGTGAGTACTACCTTCGTGAGCAAATGCACGCCTTGAAAAAGGAGTTGGGTGATGATGATGACCGCTCGGCGGAGATTGAAGAGCTGCGTGCCAAAATCGATAAGAAGCGCATGCCGCCCGCCATTCGAGCCGAGGCGGTCAAGCAGCTGAAGCGTTTTGAGATGATGCACCCCGAGGCCTCGGAGGCGACTATCGTTCGTACCTACCTGGACTGGATTCTTGATGTGCCATGGCAGCGGGGCACCAAGGATAAGCTCGATCTCAAAAACGCCAAAGAGATTTTGGATGCCGATCACTATGGCCTCGAAAAGGTGAAGGAGCGTATCCTTGAACATTTGGCGGTGCGCAAGCTCAATAAGTCCTCCAAGGGGCCGATTCTCTGCTTTGTCGGGCCCCCAGGTGTCGGCAAGACCTCGCTTGGCAAATCGGTGGCTCGGGCGATGGGCCGTAAGTTCTATCGCCTGTCCTTGGGTGGCATGCACGATGAGGCGGAGATCCGCGGCCATCGGCGTACCTATATCGGTGCTATGCCGGGACGGATTATTCAGGGATTGAAGTCGGTAGGGTCGAACAATCCCGTCTTCATGATGGACGAAGTGGACAAGGTTGGCTCCGACTACCGGGGCGATCCCTCGTCCGCCCTGCTCGAGGTTTTGGACCCGGAGCAGAATGCTGATTTTTCGGATCACTATCTGAATATGCCCTTCGACCTCTCCAAGGTCATGTTTATTGTTACCGCCAACATGGTGGACACCATCCCCACTCCCTTGCTCGATCGCATGGAGGTCATTCGTCTCTCCGGCTATACCACTGAGGAGAAGATGGTGATCGCCAAACGGTATCTCTTGCCCCGGCAGATTTCTCAAAATGGCATCACAGAGAAACAGATTATCCTCGATGATTCCATGCTCGAGGCGATGATCAGTGAGTATACCCGGGAGGCGGGCTTGCGAAATCTGGAGCGCGAGATCGGCAAGGTCTGCCGCAAGGTGGCCCGCAAGGTGGCTGAAGGTGGAAAGGGGCCATACACCATTTCGGCACGGACGTTAGCCAGCTACCTTGGACCGCCAAAATTCCTGCCGGAGTTTGAGACGGATAAGATTGATCAACCGGGACTGGCCACGGGCCTTGCTTGGACTGAGGTCGGCGGCGAGATTCTCTATATCGAGGTCGCTATTCTCAAGGGTAAGGGCAATATTACCTTGACCGGGCAGTTGGGAGAGGTGATGAAGGAATCCGCCCAGGCGGCGTTGACCTTCTGTCGTTCTAAGCTTGAGCGTTTGAAGTTGTCCGAGGGCTATTTCGACGAGATCGACATTCATGTCCACGTGCCAGCTGGCGCGATCCCAAAAGATGGACCGTCTGCCGGGGTGACCATGGCCACGGCGCTCTATTCCGCCCTCTCCGGCAAAAAGGTGCGGCAGGACATCGCCATGACCGGAGAGATTACCTTGCGCGGCCGGGTTCTGCCGATTGGGGGCTTGAAGGAGAAGGCCTTGGCTGCCCTGCGGGTTGGCATCAAGACGGTCATTATCCCGGATGAGAACAAGAAGGATCTGGTGGAGATTCCTAAAGATCTGCGCGACAAGATTAAATTTGTGCCGGTCAAGCACATGGACCGGATTCTCGCCATAGCCTTTGACTGAGACGGCGCCCCCTCTGCCAGCGGACAGCCGAGGACCTGGACAGGAGCCGCCTCCCCCGGGGGGTATGGCGTTGAAAAAGTGGTGGTTGTCTTTTCTGGCCGGCCTTTTTGTCCTGTTGGCAGGCGGCGGGGTCTGGTTCTGGCTCTATCCCGATCAACCCGGGCCTGTGGCACGAAATGCCGCGGGAACGGTTGAAATTCCTCCTGGTACGAGCCTGCTCGGCATAAAAGATATTCTGTCGCGGGCTGGGGTTATCCGTGATGACATTCGTTTTGTCTTGTTGGTGAAGTGGCAAGGGGATGCACGGCATTTACAGGCGGGAGAGTACGCCTTTGCGCCGAGGGTAAGTCCTCGGGAGGTTATTCGACAGTTAGTTTCCGGGAAAACGGTTCGTCACTCCATTACGGTGCCGGAGGGTTTTACCCTCAACCAGGTAGCAGCGGTTATTGCTGCCGGTGGCTGGGGGAGTGGTGAGGATCTTTTGCGGTTGACGGCAGATCCGCGGGTTGTTGGTGCTTTTGGTCTGCGGGCTGCGACGCTTGAGGGGTATCTTTTCCCGGACACCTATTTTTTTGCCAAGGGAACGCCTCTGCGCACGATCATCAGTGCCATGGTGCAGCGTATGCTGCGGGTCCTTGCTGAGGAGCAAGCAAAAGCGGCTCTTGGTGCGGGTAGTTTGGAGAGCAAAAAAGTTGAGCTGAGTGCTCATGAGGTGATCATCCTGGCCTCGATTGTTGAAAAAGAGACGGCCTTGGCCCGTGAGCGTCCATTAGTGGCCAGGGTTTTTTTGAATCGACTACGCTTGGGGATGAAGCTACAAACAGACCCCACGGTTATTTATGGCCTCGGAAAATTTGGCGTTTCACTAACCAGGGATGATCTTAATACCCCTTCGCCGTACAACACCTATGTCAATGATGGTTTGCCGGTCGGCCCAATCTGCAATCCCGGTCGGGCCGCAATCTCTGCGGTGTTGAATCCGGCCACGGTTGATTACACCTATTTTGTCTCGCAGAATGACGGGAGTCATTATTTCTCGAAGAGTTTGAATGAGCATAACCGGGCAGTGGCACGGTATCGTACAAAAAAAGAGGCCGCACAGGCGGCGGAACAAAAAAAGTAGGGTGCGGAGAATTTTGTGATGCCGCATTAGGCAAAACAGAATTCTATAATACATACGTGAGTTGATCGAACTCTCTTCACTCATAATTTTTCTACAAGGTGTGTCTTATGAAAAAGTCGGCTCGAGTTGGTTTGTTAGCGCAGGAGGGTGGTTTTTCCTTGATTGAATTGTTGATTGTCATGGTCATCTTGGGGCTTTTGGCCTCGTTGGTTGGGCCGAAAATGTTTGGCAAATTGGGAATGGCAAAACAGAAGACGGCCAAGACGCAGATTGAGATGTTGATGGCAGGACTTGACTCGTACCGTCTTGATATCGGCAGATACCCTTCTTCGCAGGAGGGACTTGAGGCGTTGGTTTCCAACAGCGGGTCAGATAAGTGGCACGGGCCATACCTGGCCAAAGGCATTCCAAATGATCCGTGGGATAACCCCTATAATTACCAGAACCCTGGCGAGCATGGTGAGGTAGACATCTTTTCATACGGTGCCGATGGCCAAGCTGGCGGTGAGGGCGAGGATGCCGATATTGGTAGTTGGGAGTAAGGCTGTTCGGCCGGAGAGTGTTGACGAAGAATAGTGTTGAAAGAAGTGCCGCCACGGTGGCAGATGCGAAGAGGAACCCCATTTACGGATGGAGTTCCTCTTTGTCGTTGGTGGGCAGTAATTGAGGGTATTCAAGGGAGAAGGTTCCGTGGAGGCAAGTAATGTGCGGTGTGCACAGACGAGCACGTCTGATGGTTCCTCCGCTGGGGCAAGGGTGCTGGTGACTGGTGCGAGCGGCTTTGTGGGCGGAAAGCTCTGCCAGCGCTTGCATGATGCAGGGCAGTTACTCAGGAAGGTTATTCGAACGAAGTCGCCTAGTGAGGATTGCTCGGATGATATTGTTACTGTCGATGATATCGGCCTGCAAACGGATTGGAGTGTGGCACTGCGCTCGGTTGACATCGTTGTCCATCTTGCCGCCCATGTTCACCAGATGGTGAACAGCAAAGAGAGCGATGCCCGTTACTGGCAGGTGAACACCATGGGGACTGAACGTTTGGCGCAAGCAGCGGCAAAGGCAGGGGTTAAGCGCTTTGTCTATCTGAGTTCGATCAAGGTGAATGGGGAGCAAACGCTTGGCGGGAGTCGATTCACCGAAGAGCTCTCCTCGCAGGCCCTGGGGCAACTCAAAGATCCATACGCGCTCTCCAAATACGAGGCGGAGAAGCGTCTGCGAAGGATTGAGGCGACTACCGCTATGGAGGTCGTGATCATTCGGCCACCGTTGGTCTATGGGCCCGGGGTGGCGGCTAATTTTGAACGGTTGTTGTCGGCGGTCAGGCGCGGTGTGCCTCTGCCTCTGGCTTGGATTCGTAACTCCAGAAGCCTTGTTTTTCTGGATAATCTGGTTGATTGTATCCTTTGTTGCCTCCACCATCCCGCGGCGGCGGGGCAAACCTTCTTGGTCTCGGATGCCGAAGACCTGTCGACGCCGGACTTGATTCGGAGAATTGCTGGTGCGATGGGGAGGTCTGCCAAGCTTTGGCCCTGTCCAGAGGCACTTTTGCATGCGGTCGGCAGCTTGCTGGGGTGTTCAGCCTTGGTTAGTCGGCTCACTGATTCATTGTTGGTAGATTGCCGGAAGGCCCAATCACTCTTGGGCTGGCAGCCTCCATACACTGTTGATCAAGGGGTTCAGGCGACGGTCGACTGGTATTTGCGTGAGCGCCATGGGTGTTGATCTCGTGGCCGCTGGCCTGATCTTTTCGATCGCACTTCTGTTGACCGGGGTGATTCGTGCCTATGCCATCAAGCGTAGTTTGCTTGATCACCCAAACCATCGCAGTTCCCATACCCTGCCAACACCAAGAGGTGGCGGCCTTGCCATTGTTGTCGTCTTCCTCTCCTCTCTATTGCTTTGGCAACAGGGCTTGAATGGCGCCCTTTGTTGGGCCATGATTGTCGGTGGAAGCTTAATTGCTGCGGTAGGTTGGTTGGATGATTGCCGACATGTTTCGGTTGTCCTGCGGCTTGCTGTTCATGTGCTTGCGGTGGCGATGGGCCTCTATTGGTTGGGCGGGGTGCCGAGCTCGCCGTTGGTTGGTTGGTTGATTCCTGTTGGCGTCCTGCTCACTGCTATGACCGGGTTGTGGTTGGTATGGCTGCTCAATCTGTTTAATTTTATGGATGGGATTGATGGACTTGCCGCGATGGAGGCATCGTTTGTGGCCTTGGCGGCGGCACTGCTCCTGTCGGGTCATGGGGGCTGGAGCCATGAGGCTAAGATGTTGATCTTTTTTGCTTTGTCTTGCCTTGGCTTTTTGGTATGGAACTGGCCGCGGGCCAAGGTCTTTATGGGCGATGTGGGGAGTGGTTTTTTAGGCTATGTGCTTGGCATGGCGGCTGTCGTGACGGTGCAGGCCGGGACCTTGATTCTGCCTGCTTGGCTAATTCTGCTGGCCGCCTTTTGGATTGATGCCACGATAACCTTGCTCGGACGGATGGTGAATGGGGAGCGCTGGTGGGCCGCGCACTGCAGTCATGCCTATCAGGGTGCGGCACGGCGCTATGGCAGTCATAAAAAGGTGACAGTCGCGGTGCTCTGCCTTAACTGTCTCTGGTTGCTGCCACTTGCCTATTGGGCGAACGAATCGCCTGCCATCGCTTGGTGGCTCCTGCTGGTCGCGGCGTTGCCACTGTCGTTTTTGGTGTTACGAGAGCGGCATCTGGATGCTAAGGGTGTGGCGTAGATTTTTCGTAATAACTCTAGCTCTTGGGCTCCTGTTGCGCGGTTGTCCCGGGGTTTGTGCGACGGAGGCAGAGAAGAGGCCGGATCTTCTGTTGGCTGGGGTCTATGGCTGGGATGAGCGGCAGAACCCCTCGGACTATTGGGTTAGCGAAAAATACGATGGGGTTCGCGCTACTTGGGATGGGGAGAGGTTACGTTTTCGGAGTGGTCGCCTGGTTGCGGCACCTCGTTGGTTTGTCGAAGGCTTGCCGCTCTGTGCCCTTGATGGCGAGTTGTGGCTGGGACGGCAGGGGTTTGCGCGCTTGGCTGGTATTGTCAAGAAAAAGGTGCCAGTAGATGATGAGTGGCGGCAGGTGCGCTTTATGGTCTTCGAGCTTCCCGGTGCTGAGGGGACGTTTACCGAGAGGATTGAGCAACTGCGACGGCGTATCGATGCTGCCGGGTTGCCGTGGCTCAAAATGGTCGAACAGTTCCGGGTGGCTGACAACAAAGAGTTGCGGCAGCGCTTAGACGAAACGGTACGTCTGGGTGGTGAGGGATTGATGCTCCACCGAGCCGAGGCGCTGTATCATGGCGGCAGAAGCCAGGACCTTCTGAAAGTCAAGCAGTGGTTGGACAGTGAGGCCAGGGTCATTGCCTACCGTTCAGGAAGCGGCAAATTTGAGGGGGTTTTGGGTGCCTTGGAGGTGGAAACATCGGAGGGAAGGCGATTTTTTCTTGGCACCGGTTTCAGTGCTGCCGAGCGCCGCCAACCGCCAGCCCTTGGCAGCACTGTTACCTATCGCTACACAGGGTTGACGGCAAGCGGCTTGCCACGGTTTCCCGCCTTCGTGAGGGTTCGCCAGGAGTTTTGATGCCGACAGGGTATTGGGGTGTTGGTCGTGGCTCTTGTCTCTGGGAGAAAGTGTTTGCGTGCGGTTGGCCTTTCCGCTACCATAACAATCGATGAACTATCCATGCCACAGCATCTTGCGCTGATAGAGGCGACTGACAGAGACGGGCTATGTATCGCCACTTGCTCTCTGCAATCTGCGATACGACTGAATCGTTATGATGTTTCAATAGGAACTTCCTTTTGACAGGAGCTGGAGAGTTGCAAATTCGGGATGACTCATGCGACGTGTATGCGTTTGTTTTGTCATTGAAATCAATTGAAACTTATCATCTGACAGGGATACCTACTATGAGTGATCTACAATGGGACAGAGAGTTTGCCAAAGAGCAGGCGGGGGAGGACTCGGAGCTTTTGGTGGAATTACTTGGATTATTGAGTGAGTCGTCCAAGAGTGATCTGCAAAAAATTAGGGATGGTTTGGCGGCTGGCGATGCGGCAGCAGTGGCAGACGCAGCCCACAGCATTAAAGGTGCCGCGGCCAGCCTTGGGGTCGAGGGGCTTCGGGTGGTTGCCCATGATATTGAGAAAAAAGGCAGGGCCGGACAACTTGATGCGATCGATGTCGCTGCTATCAGCGAACTGGTGGGGGAGTTGGAGACATTGAAGCCATAAGCGTTTTCGAGCTGTTGTCCGGCCGAAAGGGAATATTATGTTGACCGCAGATAAGATTGCCGAAAAATTTAACAATTCGAAGACGTTGCCCCATGTGGCGATTCGTGTCACGCAGATGGCCAATGATGAGAAGAGCACAATGCGGGATTTTGAAGAGATTATCCAGATGGATCCAGTCTTGGTCTCCAGGTTGCTCAAGTTGGTTAACAGCCCGTTCTTTGGCTTGAAGGATAAGGTCGACTCCATCTCCAGGGCGGTGGTCTATGTTGGCATGAAGAACTTGCGAAACCTGGTGGCGGTCGAAGGGTTGCGCAATATATTCAAGGATGAGAGAGACGACGGTTTTTCCCGCCAGCGGCTGTGGCTGCACTCTGCAACTGTTGCGATCTTGTCGGACATGATTGGCAAACGTATCTTTGGTGACGCACGGGAAGACCTGTTTCTTGCCGGAATTATTCACGACATCGGTTTAATCGCGATCGACCAAGTGGCGGGGGAAGAACTTCGGGCGGCGTGTCGGCTCTATAATGCAGAGAAAAAGTCGCTGATCGAGTGCGAACGGGAGCTGGTAGGTGCCGATCATGCCGAGGTGGGGTTTAAGCTTGCCAAGGAGTGGAAAATGCCTGCTGATGTAGTTAACGCCATCCGTTTCCATCATAATGCCGAAAAAAGTCAGCAGCCGTCATCTGTCTCGGGCATTGTGCAGTTGGCCGAGTATATTGCCGCGAAAATGAAATTTGGGGTGATGCCAGAGAAGATGGAGCCGTTGTTCAACCATCTGGTGCCCCATGTCAAGTCGATGATGGAGAACTATAAGGTCATCGTCCGCGACCTGCCGGCCGAGATGGAGAAAGCTAAGAGCTTGTATTCGCCAGAGGGATGAGCACCATGTTTGATGTCGATATTGATAATCTCTTTGGCGAACTTGAAGAGAGGGATGCCCGTGAGCTGAAATTCATGGGGCTGCTGAGCCAGGTGTTTCCCCATATCTATTTTCAGCTCCATAAGGCCGGCGGGCGGGTGTTCTGTGCACAAGGAGAAGAGACCCCTCGGTTGATTGTCCCAGAGCAGTTGCTGGACCAGGTGCGGCAGCAGGGATGCTTTCCAGAGGGGCAGGCAGTTTCTGGAGTCTGCCCGGTCGTACTCGAGCATCTCGACTCGGTTTTGTTGTGCTGGCTTGATGAATCATTAGCTGGATTTGCCGCCGACCCCTTTATGTTGGAGTTGGTGGCTGCGGCGGTTGGTCAAGTGCAAGTGAGGATGGCGGCCGATGAGATGGGAATCCAAAATGAGCAATTGACCAAGCAAATTGGCGCCTTGAATAAGCAGCACTTTGAGATGATTGAAGATAATCATCGGCAATACCTTTTGATTCAGAAAAAAGATAAAGACTACGCAGCCAACTTGGAGGCCGAGATTGCCGAGCGCACGGTGGAGCTTCGACTTGCCAATGAGGAGTTGATTAAGGCTAGTCAGTTGAAGAGCGAGTTTTTAGCCAATATGAGCCATGAGCTGCGGACACCGATGAATGCCATTATCGGCTTTTCCGATCTGTTGTGCGACTCGACCCTTGATCCGCAGTCGGCTGATTATGCGCGGACAATTAAGCAGTCCGGCGATGGTCTCCTAAGTCTGATCAATGATATTCTCGATTTTTCAAAAATCGAGGCTGGAAAACTCGATATCTCGCACGACCCTTTCTGCCTGCCGGATATTGTCAAGAATGTGGCGTCCATGTTCATGAAGGCGGCTAAGGACAAGGGGGTTTTGTTTCGGACTGAGATCGCCGAAGATGTGCCACCAGATCTTGTCGGTGATGGACACCGGCTGAAGCAGGTGTTGATCAATTTGGCTGGCAACGCCATGAAGTTTACCAAGGAGGGTGAGGTGGTGATTGAGGTCGGTGTGCTGCGCAGTAGCAGGGGTGGGCTCATCGCTCGCTTCTTGGTGAGTGACACCGGCATTGGCATCCCCTTTGACAAGCAGAACAGTATCTTTGAAAAATTTACCCAGGCAGATGGTTCGATTACCAGAAATTATGGCGGAACCGGCTTAGGTTTGGCGATTACCTGTCAACTGGTGGGCTTGATGGGTGGCAATGTCACGATCTGCAGTGAGGTCGGCAAGGGGAGCACCTTTGGCTTTGCCATTCCGATTGAGGTGGCGGCACCGGTTGAGAAGAAGGCGGCAGAAAATGTCTCGCAAACGGTGATGTCCGATAGCTTTTTTCGGATTCTGCTGGTTGAGGATAACCTGGTCAATCAGAAATTGGCCACGGCACTGATCAAACGGGAAGGGTGTGAGGTGGTCGTTGCAGGTGATGGGCTCAAGGCGCTGGAAGCCTTGCAGAGAGAAGCCTTTGACCTGGTGCTGATGGATCTGCAAATGCCGAATATGGACGGCATGGAGGCGACCCGGCAGATACGGGCCCTGGAGGGGTGCGGCGGCAAGGAGGACTACCTCGGCCTGCAGGGGCGCACAAGCCCTCTGCCGATTGTCGGGCTGAGCGCCCATGCCCGCAAGGAAGATGCCGATGACGCCAAGGAAGTGGGGATGAACGATTTCCTGACCAAGCCGATTATCAGGGCCAAGCTGGTCGAGGTGATCAATCGGGTAAAGGGCGGGGATTTTTCAGGCTGAGGACTTGGGCGGGAAATCCTTGCTTCTTGTCCGCATCCTGCCGTGCCAGGAAAGATGAGCGGTGCGGGATGTCTCTGAGGTCATGCTGATTTCGATCTGCAAGCGATCATGCGGCATGATCTCTTCGAGTCGGTCGGGCCACTCCACTACCGACAGGCCCTCGCCGTAGAGGTAATCCTCGAAGCCGAGTTCGATGATTTCGTCACAGCTCAGGCGATAGAGATCCATGTGGTAGAGAGGGATACGCCCGGGGTATTCGTGCAGCAGGCTGAAGGTTGGGCTGGTGATGTAGCAGGCGGCGGGAACCTTTAGCCCCAAGCCGATACTTTGGGTGAGGGTTGTTTTGCCAACTCCCAACTCCCCGGCCAGGGTAAAGATGTCCCCCTCGACAGCGATGGAGCCAAGCCATTCGCCAAAACGGGCGGTCTCTTCCAGGTTGGCTAAGACGATGGTTTGAGTGCTTTGTGGGTCGGGCATCTTTGGGCAGCGCTGGGTCTACTTTTTGATTTGCTTATGGCAGAAGAGGCAGCGATATTTTGGCGGATGTTTTTTAGGAAGAGGGACGTCGCCGTCTGGATTGTGGCACTCTTCACAGAATTTTTCGGCGGCCTTCTTTTCCATGGTATGAAATTTCAGGTGGATGTCGTCTTGCGGCAGTTTCTTGGTGGTCTCGGCTGGCGCTCTCCAGAGGAAAATCAGTATGCTTGCCCCACCGAGAATGAATAAGGTATTGTAAAGAAAAGTTTTTTTCTTGTCGTATTGCATAGGTTGCCTCCTGCACGTCCCTTCGGTTCTACCCCTCTAGTACATCTCCAAGACCTCAAACCCGATGACCTTCAAACGGATGGCTAAGACTAGCATCTCTAGGCTGATTTGGCAAAGCACTTTATTGCCGCTGTAGAACTTTTGCAGGCGGTTGTGCATCCTCTGCCTTCGTAACAGGCGAGTTAAGAGGATCGGCTGGTAACACGGGTCGAGGATGGTCCGAGCGACGGTTTCGCCGGAGACGATGGCCGGAAAGATCCCCTCCCCGGTGAAGCCAGAGGCCAGCCCCGCCGCGTCTCCCACCAGATAGACGGGAGCGAAATTCCAACCTTGATAATCGAAATTGATGAGGGCCGCTTTGGCCTTGGCCGCGGAGAGGTCGATGCCTCGTATCTTGGCCCAGGCCAACAAGCGGTGATGCAGAGTGGAGGCATCCAGATCATTGCGGCAGGCGTAGGCCCCGACCGAGGTCGTCCGTCGATGCGGGAATATCCAGGCGTAGCCACTGTTGAAGCGCTTTGGATCGAGGTGCCACTCCATCGCAGGCCAGGGTTCGGGGAGTTGATAGTTGATGCCGACCCCGATATGCTGTGAGCCCAGACCAAGATGACGGCGAACTATGGAGGCACTGCCATCGGCTCCAATCAGAGAGTGGTAGGCGATCTCGCCATGCGTGGTCGTTAGGTGTGCGCCGCTGATTGCGGTGACGGCACTCGCCGTTCGGATAATAGCACCGGCCTTGCATGCCTCGTCCAATTGCCAGGCAGCAAAGCGCTCACGATTGACGGTGGTGATCACTGGTTCTTTGAAGTGAACCTTTGCCTGCTGCCATGGGCTTTGGATGATTTGGGTGGGAAAGCTTGCCTCATGCAGATCGTCTGGCACGTGCAGTTTTGCCAAGGCGTGGAAGGGGATGCCTCCCGCGCATACCTTGGGGCCGACCTCTGTTTTGCGCTCCAGAACAAGGGTTTTTAGCCCATGGCTGGCCAGTATCGTCGCGCAGCGTAAGCCGCCGGGTCCGGCTCCAATGATGATTGCGTCAAAAGTTTCCATGCGTCCAGATATAGAGGGAGATGGGGGGCCTGTCAAGAGGCAGCTGTGAGGGGAAAAGTGATCATTGGCTTCCCTGTAGTCCCTTCAATCCCTTTGGTTTCGGCGGCAGCTTACGGCGAGGCCTTGTGACTAATGTCGTTTGACGATCCTTCGCTAAACAGACTGAAGGGAACTCTTTGCGCGATAGGGAGAGACTTTCTTCTGACATTTTTTGGTGAACATGGTAGATTTGTCGCACTTTGTAGCCCTGTATCACAGGGATGGTTTTAAATGTGCGAAATGGTAAAAGGAGATTGGCATGACTGCTGAAGCGAGTGAGAGAAGAATACGGCAGAGCTCAAATAAAATGGGGCTCTTGGCGTTGCTTATGATTGTAGCTGTTGTTCTGGCGGGGCTGACATTTGCCATGTTCCGGCTTTTTGAATGGCAGAAACCGACGATTGCCCTGGAAAAAGAGGTGACGGTGCTTGGTCGGAAGAGCACGATTACGGTGTCGGTCAGTGACCAACAGAGTGGCTTGAGGGAGCTTCTGGCCCTTGTCCGTCAGGGCCAGAAGGAGATGGTTGTGCTTGACCGGCAGTTGGGGCGGGCGAATTTTTGGTCCAAGGGGGTGCCGTCGTTGCGGGAGACTATTGAGGTCGATACGGTGGCCTTAGGGGTGCATGATGGCCCGGCAGAGTTTGTCATCAGCGTTCGCGATTTGTCTTTTTGGCAGTGGTCGCGTGGAAATCTTACCGAGATCGTCTGTCCGGTGACGGTTGACAGCAAGCCACCTCTGCTGCGTATGATTGACTCCCCCGCCGCTGGATTCAAGCCCGGTGGTTCAGGGATCATCGTCTACGGAGCTAACAAAGAGATCCTGCAGCACGGTGTCACCATTGATGGAATTTTCCATCCAGGTTTCCCGATTCCAACCCGAAAAGATGGTGCTTATGGGGCAATGGTAGGCATCCCTTACGATACCGAAGCCATCAAAGAGGCAGTCATCACCGGCATCGATCGAGCTGGCAACCAGGCCCGTCTGCCAATCACTCTCAAATTCCGGCCGGTCAAGAAGAAGATCGACTCCATCAAGCTGTCGGATAGTTTTTTAAATAGCAAGATCCCTGAGTTCGCCCAATACTATCCTGAAATGAGCAAGAAGGGTGGACTGATTGAGCAGTTTCTCTATGTCAACAACGATGTGAGAAAAGAGAACGCCAATCGCATCAAGGAGATCTGTAGTCACACCGATGCCGAGCGTTACTGGCAGGGCCGTTTTATTCGCATGGATCGAAGTTCACCGATGGCAGGCTTTGCCCAGTATCGTACCTACTTCTATCAAGATAAAGAGGTTGATAACCAAGTCCATCTAGGTGTCGATCTGGCCTCACTGCAACGGGCCGAGGTCGGGGCGGCCAATAATGGCAAGGTGGTCTTTGCCGATTACATGGGGATTTACGGCAATATGGTTATCATCGACCACGGGCAGGGCGTTTTCAGCCTATACTCCCATCTGAGCGAAATTCGCGTTCAAAGCGGTGCGATGGTGAAGACCGGCGATGTGATCGGACTGACCGGGACCACGGGTATGGCCGGAGGCGACCATCTTCATTTCTCCATGTTGATCAACGGTGTCTTTGTAACGCCAGTTGAGTGGTGGGATGAACACTGGATCCAAGATAACGTACTTTTGTTTTTACAAGACGCTAAAGCCAACTGAGGTGTGCAGCGTCCCTTTTACCCTTGACCACTTGCCTTTGCCCACTTTGCTCTTATGTCGCAAATCCGGATCTTAGCCGAAAACCTAGCCAATCAGATTGCCGCGGGCGAGGTTGTGGAGCGTCCGGCCTCAGTGGTCAAGGAGCTGCTTGAAAACGCCCTTGATGCCGGGGCAAGCCATATCTCGGTACAGGTCGAGGGGGCTGGGACGCGGCTGCTCAGGGTGATTGATAATGGTTGCGGCATGGACCCAGACGATGCCCTGCTGTGTTTGGAGCGGCACGCGACCAGTAAACTGCGGAACGTAGATGATCTTGTTCACCTGCAGACCTTGGGGTTTCGCGGGGAGGCGATCCCCAGCATCGCGTCGGTGTCACGCCTGACCCTGACCTCTCGTCCGGCCGGGGCGACTTTTGGTTGCCGGGTCGATGTCCGTTTTGGCTCGGTGCTTAAGGTGCACGAGATGGGTTGCAGCCAGGGGACGGTGGTCGAGGTGGCCGATCTCTTCGCCAATGTGCCGGCTCGCCGCAAATTTCTGAAATCGGCCAATACCGAACTGGCCCATATCGATGAGGTGGTTCGCTCTTATGCCTTGGTCAGCTTCCAGACAGGCTTTACCTATCAGGTTAATGGCCGGGAGATGCTCGATCTGCCCGCCGGGGAGGAATCCGCCGAACGGCGGATCAAGCAGGTGTTGGGGGCGGATGGCCTTATCCCGCTCGTGCCTGATGAGGCTGCTGCCCGGACGGACATTGAGGTGAGCGGCTACCTCTTGCCGCCAGACCAGGTTGGCGGCCGGGCAGGCCGGCTGTGGACCTTTGTCAATGGTCGTTATGTTAAGGACAGGATGGTGAACCATGCCGTGGCCGAGGGACTGCAGGGATTTTTGATGCGAGGTGGCCGGACGGCTGGAGTTCTGTTTATCCGTTTGCCGCCAGAGGGGGTGGATGTCAATGTCCATCCTACCAAGCAGGAGGTTCGTTTCAGCGAGAGCAACCTCATTCACAATAAAATTGTGGCGGCTGTTTGGCGGAGCATGGAGGCGTATCAGGAGCAGGTAAAGGCGCAAATTTTTGGTCCCCCCAAAGCGGAGGCAGTTGCACCCGCAGCATCGCCAACTGTCGGGGCAAATGTGCGACCGGAGGCGAAAAGCACCCCCTTATTTGAGCTCAGAGAGCCTGAGCCGCAGGCGTTGCCGATCAGTGGGGGGCGGCGATCGGCCGATTGTTTGCGGCGCGAACAAGTGCCTGCTCCCTTTTCAGCTGAGACCGGCAGTGCTTTCCGGATTGAGGAACGGACGGAGCCTCCGTCTCCAGAGTCGTCCTCGCCCGATCCGGAGGAGAGCGATTTCGAATCGTCCATGCCACAGGAAGCAGTTCCACCGCGGTACCTTGGCCAACTGTTGGATAGCTATATCCTTTGCCAGGTGGAGGATGGCCTGGTGGCAATTGATCAGCACGCGGTGCAAGAGCGACTTATTTTTGAGGAGTTGAGGCAGTATTACGACGCCAATTCGATGCCCAGCCAGATCTTGATGTTTCCGGAGATGGTCGAGTTGACACCGCCGGAGGTGCAGGCGCTTGAGCACTATCAGGATGAGATACAGAGGCTTGGCCTGGAGTTGCAGAATTTCGGTGGAGATACCGTGTTGATCAAGGCTATCCCTGCCGGTTTGAGCCATCTCCCTGCGATCGACATCCTGGACGGCATTCTAAGTCGTTTTGTTGACGAGCAGCTTCCGGCACATGGAGCTGCAAAGTTGCACGATGTCCTAGCCGGCATGGCGTGCAAGGCAGCGATTAAGGCGGGCCACACCTTGACGCCACTGGAGGCGCAGCACCTGTTGGAGAGGATGCAGCGGGCAGGTATTTTTTCGCATTGTCCACACGGGCGACCAGTGGTCAAGAGATTTTCCAGGTATGACATTGAAAGGTGGTTCCAACGCTAAGCGCGTTGCGTTGCGTGGCCCGTTTGTGCTGGGAATGCCAATTTGGCAAGAGGTGAGGCTGTGGCTCGACGATCGATCTTTTCTTTGCAATCTCAGGCACGGTAAGGTAGATCGAAAAAAGATAAAACGTGACAGACAAGATGGTCCATATCCCTAAACATCAAGGAATAGCATTATGAACACTCAAGCAGTGACCGAGACAAATTTTCCAGGACTTACCTTAATCCATCGCGGCAAGGTTCGTGATTTATATGATTTGGGCGACTGTCTGCTGATGGTGGCTACAGACCGGATTTCGGCCTTCGATGTGGTCATGGCCGATCCAATCCCCTCGAAAGGTGCTGTCTTGACTCAAGTATCACTCTTCTGGTTTGAGTACTTGAAGGATATCGTGCCCAATCACCTGCTCACCGCAGATGTTAACCACTATCCGGCAGCCTGTGCTCCATACCGAGAACAGTTGGCTGGACGCAGCATGCTGGTGCGGAAGGCTGAGCCGCTAACGGTTGAGTGTATCGTCCGGGGGTACATCTCCGGATCGTTTTGGAAGGCGTATCAGAAAGACCCGGTGGTCTGTGGCTTCAAATTGCCAGCGGGCCTGAAGGAGTCTGAGAAACTGCCACAGACTCTTTTTACACCATCAACGAAAGCGGCCTTGGGGGCGCATGATGAGAACATCTCGCTGGAGAGGATGAGGGAGATTGTCGGCGTGGCAGAAACCGATAAAATTGCGGATGTCTGTGTGCGGTTGTACGAGAAGGCGGCAGCTTACGCCAGGCAACGTGGCATCATCATTGCTGATACCAAATTTGAGCTTGGCTGGTTTGATGGAGAATTGATCTTGATTGACGAGGTGCTGACCCCAGATTCATCTCGTTTCTGGCCGGTGGACGATTACCAAACGGGCCGGGGGCAGGCGAGTTTTGATAAGCAATTTCTGCGCGACTATTTACTCTCTCTTGATTGGCCACAGACACCGCCACCGCCACCACTACCAGCGCATATTGTCGAAAAGACCAGGGCACGCTATTTGGAAGCACTCGAAAAAATCAGTGGAGCTGGCCTCCCGTGAGCAAGGAGAAGAGGAAGAGAGGGAGAAGGGCTTAGAGGCCAAGCGCCTGCAGCTTACCAAGCAACTCTTTTTGGGCTGCGGTGATCTCTTTTGGGATGTCGGCCATGAAGCGGACGAGGAGATCGCCTCGGGGGCCTAAGGGCCCATTCGGGAGTCCGTGACCTTTGAGGCGTAGTTTGGCTTGTGGTTGAATGCCGGCTGGTACCTTAACATTCAAGGTTTTACCTTCCAAGGTAGGAACGGCGACGGTGCCGCCCAGGGTTGCGGTGGAGAAGGGGACCAGGCTTTCGCAGATCAAGTCGCTGCCGTCGCGGCTGAAATTTGGATCGGGCAGGATGTTGACCAGGAGATAGAGGTCGCCGCTTGGCCCGCCGTTTGGTGAGTCCGATCCCTTGCCCGTTACCCGTAGTTTTTTACCGGATTCGATGCCTGCCGGGATTTTGACCGAGACCTTGTCGGCGTTGGCGCCCCGCCCCAGCGAGATAGTCTTTTCTGTGCCGGAGAGGACTTCACTCAAGGTGATGCCGAGTTCCAAAGTGGCGTCGGCACCCTTGACGGGCTGGGTGGTTTGGTAGCCTCTGCTGTGAGATTGAAAGGGGTTGCCGCCACCCATGCCGCCGCCTTGGGTGAAAAAAGCTTCAAAGGGGGAGCCTCCTCGAGCACGGCCCCCTGCTTGGGAGAATCCGCCGGTGTTGATGCCGAACTCTCTGAAGATCGATCCCAGGTCGGCACTGCGGAAGATGTCCTCTTGGCTATAGCGTTTTTGAAAGGTGTCGGAGCCATAGGTGTCATACTGCTGCCGTTTTTCCGGGTCGGAGAGTACGGCATAGGCTTCGTTGGCCTGCTTGAACTTCTCCTCAGCCTTCTTGTCACCTTTCGTGCGGTCAGGGTGGTACTTGAGGGCGAGCTTGCGGTAGGCCTTTTTAAGGTCGTCTTTACTTACGTTTTTGTCGACGCCCAGTATTTTATAGTAGTCCATAGGGAAAAAGAGTTGTCGTTTAAGAGAAAAGCCGCTTAGGTTCGGCGAGCGATTTTTATGTGCCGCTAATATAAGTACAGTGGTAGGGTTTGGCAAGCGCAAACCTTGGCAGGCACGGCATGACGCAGGGAGTGATGATGGAAGTAGTGCTGATTGCAGCCATGTCTACCAATCGCGTGATTGGTAGGAAGCAGACAATTCCTTGGCATATCCCGGGCGAGCAGCAGCGCTTTAAACAAACGACTTGGGGATACCCCTTGGTCATGGGGAGGAAAACCTTCGAGTCGATTGGCAGGCCCTTGCCCGGACGGAGGAACATCGTTATCTCCAGGAACGCCGATTATACGGCGCAAGGGTGTGAGATGGCCCTTGATCTGGAAGCGGCCTTGGCCGTCTGTGCCGATGCCGATCGGGTATTTGTTATCGGTGGGGAGCAGATTTTCATTCAGGCCTTACCACTGACTGATACCATTATTCTGACCACGATTTCCAGACAGGTGGATGGTGATACGTTTTTTCCGGAATTTGGCTCGGAGTTTGGCCTGGTCAGCCGGGAAGAGGTGATGGGGACGGAGCCCTACGTGGTGGAGGTTTATCGCAGACGCAGGTGAGGGAAGAAGGGCGTTTTATTGCGTAGGGGTATTTTTCGCTAGTGTTTGTCGATTATGGTCTGCAAGGTCCTGATCGGATAGACACTGATTTTCAGCCAAATGACAAAGGGGACGAAGCCATGCCAAACAGTGTCTATCAAGTTGTTGAGTTTGTTGGAACCAGTAAAACATCCTGGGAAGATGCGGCCAAGAATGCCATCGGCATTGCTCGCAAAAAGTACAGCGATCTGCGGGTCGCGACTATTAAAGAGCTTGATATGACCATCGAGGGCGAGGTAGTTTCAACCTTTCGCGCCAAGGTCAATATCTCTTTTAAATTTCATGTCTGATGGCGTTGTCTCGTCACCCTAGTGCTTGTTCTCTTTGAAGATTGGTTCTAATTCGCAGAGTTCGGCGTAGGCGGCGATCTCGTTTTGAAAGCGTTTGACATAGGGGCAGTCCCAAATGGCGAGAATTTTTCTTGTTGCCTGGAAGGTTGCAAGGGGGGTACTCTGCGATGCGGCGCTATTCTCCTGGGCGTGGTCAAGAATGTAGGCAAAGATTTGCGGCTTCCGGCAAACCTCGGGGCGTGAGGGGTAGATCGAGCAGGCTTCGGTTGTCAGCAAATGGGGGCAGGTCGCGTTGCGGGGCAGGATCATGCTCCAGCCTGATCGCCAGCGGTAGAGGGCAGGCCCCTCGTGCTCGTAGAAAGGGCGTCCCGCAACTTGCATCGTGTGGGCGCTGTCCGGGGTCAGTTGCCGAGTTTCCGGGGTGTCGAGGGTCGGCAAGGGGAAGAGTGTCGTTTCGTTTGGCTTGAGAGGAATTTCAAAAAACAGTTGATGCAACTCTGGGCTGGGGCCGATGCAGCAAAGGGCGCAGTGGCAAGGGCCGCAGAGCAAACTGTTGATGTCTTCCAACTCTCGACTGACAACGTGCTGGGCAATCCAAAGATCAATGGCCTCCATCTGCGGCAGTGGCTCTCCTGCTTCATCAACTATGCTATAGTCTGCTGACCTGGGGGCTTTCAGCCTTTCGAAGTCGCGCATCAGGTCAAGATAGGGCGCCAGGGCTTTGGCCGGTTCTTCGTAGCGGACAACGGTTTCGATGGGTTCGTTCAGTTCTGCTACGACTTCGTGGATAGTGTCGAAGGGACCGGTCAGAAAGAGGAGCTGCACCAGCCGGATCAGCGGCAAGATTGGTTGGGCCAGGAGGTCAAGACCTGCTTGGAATTGGGGTGTACTCATGATCGTTACCAGGGTTCTTGGTTAGGGATGAGATGGGCGTTTTCGATCTGTTTTTAACGGGCTTTGATAAGTCCAATAATCTGAGCTGCTATAATGAGTGAATTACAACAACAGGCCTTGACTGAACATCTGGCCGAATTGCGCCGCTGCTTGATTGTCTCTCTTCTCGCTGTTATGGTGGGCTTTGGGGTGAGTTACTCCTTTATCAAGGAGATTGGTGTCTGGTTCCTAAAACCCCTGTTTGATGTTTTGCCCCAAGGAACAACCTTGGTCTTCACCTCATATCAGGAGGGCTTTTTTTTTATCTAAAGTTGGCTGTTGCCTGTGGCATTCTGCTGGCGTCGCCGGTGATTTTTTTACAGATTTGGCGTTTTGTGGCACCTGGTCTTTATCAGCATGAAAAAAAGGTTGTCCTGCCCTTTACGATTCTCTCCTCTGTATGCTTCTTAGGCGGCGGGGTTTTTGGCTATCTGGTGGTTTTCCCGCCCGCCTTCCAATTCTTGACCGGTTACAGTACCGGGCATCTGGCGGTCATGCCAGCGGTAAGTGAGTACTTTTCCTTGGCTTTGCGGCTCTTGATCGCCTTTGGCGTCATCTTTGAGCTGCCGGTGTTCATGGTTCTACTCGCCAAGGTTGGGCTGGTTAATACAGCCTTTCTCAATAAAAATCGTAAGTACGCCTTCCTTTTGGCCTTTGTTATTGCGGCCATTCTCACCCCCACCCCGGACGTGGTCAATCAGTTGATGATGGCGATCCCCCTTGTCATCCTCTACGAGATCAGTATCGTTGCCGTTTGGCTTTTTGGTCGCAAGATCCTCGCCGATTTTGGGGAAGTGGCCAGCGGCCCACAGGGCGAGTGATCGGCAGACCCGCCCATATCCATCCTCCATCTTTGACGCTTCTGGAGCAGGGCGAGTGGATGTGGGGATCGGTTAAAAGACAGACGGGTTAATCTCCGTTGGAGGTCTCGGCTTTTCTCGCCACGAACCCTGAAAAATTGAACCACTGGAAGAACTGCTCGACATGACCGAAACCTGCCTTGTGTAACAACTCCATGGTTTCGGCCGCAGAAAATGGCACCAGGACATTCTCGAGGGCCTCTCGTTTTTTGGCGATTTCGATCTCGGAATAGCCTTGTCGTCTCTTGAAATCGAGGTAGTAACCAATGAAGGCGCGATTGAAGAGTGGCTGGTGGCTGATGGTCTTTTCAGCGATCAGGATCAGACCGCCGGGGCTGAGCGCGTCGTGCAGATGGCGGACGAAATCTAAGCGTTGCAGTGGGCGGATGAATTGCAGTGTGTAGTTGAGGATGATGGCGGCAGGTTTGTCTAGGGGGAAGTTCAAGATGTCGGCCTGCGCGAAATTGAGTTGCTTCGATTTGCAATAGATCTCGGCCTTGAGGGTAGCTTTTTCGATCATGGCCGCTGAGTTGTCAACGCCGATAAAGTGCAGATCGAGATGGGACAGGCGGCGGGCCAGTTCGATCATGGTGGCGCCGGTGGAGCAGCCCAGGTCGTAGACGACTTGATGCGGTGCGACAAAGGTCTCAAGCAGACTTGCAACCATCGACATGGTCTCTTTGTAAAATGGGACACTTCGCTCCAGCATGTCGTCAAACACTTCGGCAACCTTTGGCGAAAACTGGAAATCTTCAGGCGGCGCGTTGGGGTCGATAAACAGGGTGTCTTTCATGCTTTTGGTGCTGTGGAGGAGGCTTACAGGGAAATCCTTTGATCTTCATTGCGGTCGGGGTTCGGGCGATAGAGGAGAGCGGTCTTGCCAAGGATTTGGACAACTGCTGCCACCACCTCAGTCGCTAATTGTGCGACAGCCTCTTTGCGGTCTAATGGACAGGTGTCCTGGATTCTGATCTTGACCAACTCATGGGCAACCAGGTTGTCTTGAACCGCCTTGACCAAGTTGGGGGTGATGCCCTCTTTGCCGATCATGGCAAGATCTGTAAGATGGTGCCCTAGGCCCCGTAGATGACGGATTTGGGAGCCGGAGAGTTTTGGGATTTTTATTTTTTTTGTGGCCATGCCGGGAGACTCCATTGGTAAATTTCTGTTGGTTCTTTTCAGAGCGGTTAATTCCGGCGCTACTTTACCATGAATATGGCTCGTCGTCAGGGGAAACAGAGATGCAAAAGAAATAAAACAGAGGCTATGTGATGGCAATGGAGTTCGGAAGTTATCTTCGATTTTTGGCGGGCCGATTTGCTGTGGTGGGATGGAAGTAAAAAAGGACAATTTTTTAATTTATGCTAAGATGCCTGTCCAATTATTGCGCCTCATCAATAGTTACCTAAAATTTCTTTAACTTCCAAAATTCAAGGAGAACACGCATGGCCAAGGACACTAGGAACAAGAAAATGATGATGATTATCAGTCACTCAACCGATGACGTGGATCGCGCAAACCTAGCCATAGCCTTTGCCGCTTCAATGGTTAGCGACGACTACGACCTGATCATCCTTTTCATGTGGGAAGGGGCTCTTTTGGCAAAAAAAGGCGTGATTGAGTCACTGGAGGGACGTCACATGACAAAGGCTGCAGACCTCTGGTCAATGATACAGGAAGCGAATACCCCTATACTCTGCTGCGCTCCCTGCGCCAAGACCATGGGGGTAGCGGAAAAGGACATGATCGCCGGGGTTAAACTAATCACCGCTCCCTCTGCTGTCAGTGAAATGCCTGGTCGGCAAATTATTACTTTTTAGAAGTCGGGGCGAGAATCGAAGTGTAGCTCACTGTCATTCTTCCATCCGCAGCCAATTTACTAATCAAGGTAAGGTTGCAAATGGTGTGTCCGAGCAAACTGTGGGCACACCATTTGTGTTTTAGAGCTGACAGTAG